>JAJRRI010000149.1 GCA_024279685.1 Verrucomicrobiota bacterium
AAGGCTGAGGAATAAACCCGTCATAAACCCGTCAAACCCGTCAAAAAAGGGTGTGTTCCATCGGGAGGGTGCCGGAAGAGGAGCAAGCTATTCACTCGCCGGAAAACGACTCGGAAACGATCCACATGGCTCATGACAGTACCTATGCATAATGACTCTTTTGACTCATCAGGTGTCCCAGAAAGAAAAAATACAGCATCACGGACAAGGACAAAGATATTCTTGAGCAGATTCTGAACCCATGACCCGCGCCGGTAAAAACGCCGGAGGAAGGTTCGGAGAAAATTCTCCGGCAACTGCGGACTCCTTAACCATGCTCGCCGAACCCGGCAACGGCACGTTGGCCGGTGGAGCCCATCAGGACACTTTTTTGCAGATCGCCAAGTCCGATGCCGTCACCTTGGCCGGTGTTCTTCAAAACGCCATCGATGTTCCACTATTGAAGGAACACTTCCCCGACCAGCCCATCATGGCCTACTTTGAAAAGGTGTCAGAAAAGGAAAAGGAAAAGGTGTCAGTCCTATTAGGAAAAGGTGTCAGTACTATTATATAGTTGGAAAAGGTGTCAGGGAAAAGGTGTCAGTCCTATTATATAGTTGTTTTTAATTGCACATGCCCCGGCGATCCTCTTTATTTAAGGGCTGGGACGACAAGTACGTATTGAATATGAAGGCGCAGTTTATCATGTGATGAGCCGTGGAAATTATTAGTAGCCGATTTATCGAAGTGATGAGGATTGTGCGCTTTTTCTTCGTACTCTGGCCGAGGCCTGCGGGCGGTGCGGCTGGCGTATCCATGCTTACGTTCTCATGGGGAATCATTATCACCTCCTACTGGAGACTTCCAAAGCCAATCGGGTTGCAGGAATGCGCTGGCTACAGGGAGCCTATACGAAGCGTTTCAACTCTCTTCAAGAGGCGGCTCAAAAAGGCGATTTATACGACCTAAAAACAACTATATAATAGGACTGACACTTTTTGAGCCTAAATTCAAGTTCTGAATGCAACCTCACCGGTTGATTTGTAACGCGAGCCATTCACGGCGGAGTTTTTCTGAAGAGTAACAATCAGTTCGTTCATGGGAGGCATTACAATATGCGTACGCATGAAACATCTTTCAAGGGGTTCTGCTTGATGAAGTGCTCGCAGCCCTATAGTTTTCTGGGATTGTGCGATTAATCATCTAATCATGGGGGATAAGATGCCGGGGCGAACGGGGAAACCATACAGAGAAGGTGAGCTTGAGGTGATTCTCAGTCTTGCCCCCACCAAGGACAATATCTATTGGCTCAGCAAGTTGCTTGAGCGATCCGAAAAATCCATTCAGATCGGCTATAAAATTGCCTTTGAACATGGTCCTTTCGGAAAAGATTTCGGAATTCAGGAAAAGAAGATTATCGGAGCCAAAGAACGCATTGGATTGGCCATTGGTAGAAAGAAGCCTCGGAAGCAGGCAGAATAATTATGGCGACCATGTATCCAGAATATTTTCCGGGAGAACAAAACCCCGAGAATCCTGAGTTTGAGGTATATCAAACGCTTCGGATGCTCCCGGATCAGTATTCTGTCTTCTATTCCAAGAAATTCAAGGGAGCCAAAAAGGGCAAAGAAGAGTGCGAGATCGACTTTATTCTTTTTGATGGAAAGACACTCATCTGCTTAGAGGTAAAGGGCGGGCAACTTGAATACAACGGGTCGGAAGATGCTTGGTACCAAAACGGGAAACACATGGACCGTAATCCGGACCGGCAGGCTTCGATTGGAAATAGTGCCGTGATCGATTATCTTCGCTCGGAGGTTTCAAACGTAAATGTAGGCTGGGCGTTGTGCTTCCCAAATTGTGAACTACCGGCCCATGCCGCTGCACCGTCCTCCTTCCCCCTTGATTTAGTGATTGATCAAAAAGGACTCTTTGATGTTCAAGGCGGTATCGAACGCATCGCCTCCTATTATTCCGAACAACATGGCCGAAGCGGCGCTTCGGCTTCTGAGAAACAGCGACTTGTTGAAAAGCTTACACGGGGAATTGGATTTGTAACCAGTCTGGGCGTTCGGGTTGCCCGCGACTATCAGCATATTCTAGAAGTCACCGGAGAGCAGTTTGATGTTCTGGGTGACCTAGAAATAAATCCACGGATGATTGTGAAAGGCTATGCAGGGACCGGTAAGACGCTTATAGCGCAGGAATTCGCCAAGCGTTTGGCAAGCCGAGGGAAGAGTATCCTTCTGCTTTTCTTCAATCGCGCAGTTGCCAATACGGTTCGTTATGGCTTGGGTCGGGATTCAACGATCAATTGCACAACATTTCACAGTTTGGCCCGGCAACTAATTTCCGATGCTGAACCCGATTGGTGGAAAGAAAATTCCAGAAAAGATGATGGTTTCTGGAATGAAGAGGTGCCGCTCAAGCTCATGGATGTATCTCTGGATTCCCTGAGCCAATACGATGCCATCATAGTCGATGAAGGGCAGGATTTTAAACGCGACTGGTTTGAGTTTCTGGAAGAGCTGCTGGTGGATAAAGCGCAAAGTCACTTTGCTGTTTTCTACGATGAGCATCAGGATATTTTTAATCACTGGAATGATCTTCCGTGGGGAGCGGCAGGAGTACCCCGCAAGGTGCTGACGAAAAACTGTCGCAATACGAAGTCCATTGTGGGTTACATAAAAAAGGCATTCCCTTGTGACGTTGTTCCATTTGAAGATTCCCCTCAAGGAGTCGAAGTCGTTGAGCGGATTGTCTCGGGAAAAGATGCTGCCAAAAATCAGTTGGTTGCAGATATAAAGAGTCTTTTGGATAATGGGATCGATCCCGCTGAAATCATCATTATACCGAACAAGCCCAAGCCAGAATCTTGCATTGCTGACATCGACCGGGTTGGTAAGTATAAGTTGGAATGGATGGGAAGGTCGTTTAAACCTCGGTCGCGGGGAATTCGGTATGCGGGAATTTCAATCTTCAAGGGGCTAGAGGCCAATGTAGTTATGGTGGTTGACCTAGATGATGTGGGTGCTGATGAAATCAGCCGACTTCTGTATGTGGAAGGGTCCCGGGCACGAACGATGCTTTATGTCTATAGAATGGAGTTAAATTAATGAGTTTGAGTAAAAGGTTTGATGAATTTCAGCGTGAGGCAGTCGATGCTATTCAGCTTGATTTTTCTGAGAATAAATCTGGACGATATCTTTTGGTGATCCCTACAGGGGGTGGGAAAACATTTACTGCGGCAAAGTCGGTAAACAGGCTCTATGAGAGTGGCATTTTAGCTTCTGAGGATCAAGTTTTGTGGGTAGCCCACAGAGATTATCTACTACAACAAGCCCAAGAGGCATTTGAGAAAGTTTCCGTTGATGATAGTTGGCGAACGCGTCTTGTTTTTAAGACAATTCATAAGAGTTCCGAGTGTGTGACTAATTCCGCAGTTAAGCTGATTGTTATTGATGAAGCACATCATGCCGCCGCACCATCGTATCAGGCATTCTTTTCAACAGGGAAGGGGGTCCTCGGGTTGACGGCAACGCCGTCAAGGCATGATAAGCAACGATTGGATTTCGATCGTGAGTCATTTTCTATTGGATTTCCGGATTTGATTGAGAAGGGGCTAATTATTTTGCCTAAATTCATACCACTCGATACCAATATGCAGTTTGAGTTTGATGGGTTTTCTGATGATGATTTGGATGGATTAAATATCGAGCCCCGAAATCGGTATATAATTGATCATCTTCTAGAAAATACGGGGAAATATAAAAAGGTTGCCGTTTTCGTTGGAACAAAAAAACACGCGGTCGACCTGTTCGATTTCATGCGCTCCGAGCCGGAGATTGTAGAGAAGTATGATTCGGTTTCTTATGTTTTCGGGGGAAATGAAAACAGTCGCGGGCAGATTCGATCCGATTTCATTGAAGAAGAAAAGGCTTATGCTCGCTCTATAATTATTAATGTTGATGTACTAACAGAGGGCTATGACGATCCGTCAATCAATACGGTTATTATGGCTCGGCCAACTCGCTCAAAGTTATATTATATGCAGGCGGTTGGCCGTGCACTGAGGTTTAATGACGATGATGCTGGAAAGAATGCCTATATTATTGAAGTGACGGATCGCCTGCCAAACATTCGTTATAAAATCGACAATAGGTGGCTATTCTCCGAGATTTCAGATGAACTTGAACCCGCAGTTCATGATTTGCCGTATGGCTCAGAAGATGAGTTGAGATTAGTAATTGCTGGGCTCTTTTCTGAAAATAAAGTTTTCTCCGAGTATGAAACTATCCCAGACCTTGGGTTTCCCAATCGGCTTGGAATATTACTGTTTAAAGTTTTTACAGCATCTGGAGATCAATATATCCCTCTCTTTTTAGATAAAGAAAATCGGTTGGATTTAGTAAATATTTTTAATTATATCTCTGAGCATGCTGCGTTATTGGCGGAGAAAAATTACCATTATGAAGAGTTTTTCAATAACGCAATCCATCGCTGCAAAACTGACCTTAATGTTTCTGATACGCATAAAAAATTCATTTGTGATGCCGCCCGGAATGCGTATGCCTCTTTATCTGTCCCTATGGATGAACTGGTGTCGTGGGTCTCATACTATTCATTGCGTTATAAACGACCGGAAGAATCGGTCACCTTGCTCGAGTTTCTTGATGGAGTTGTGAATGCCGATCAGCTCAAGGAACAAGTTTTGTCGAGGCAATATGTTTCAGGTTCAATTTTGATTAAACTACCATTGCCTCTAGGGAACTATGTTGGGAAATTAGTTAATGAAGGGGAATTCACTGCTCTACAGGAAGTTCGTACTCGTTTGCTGGCGATAAAAAAAGAATTTGGGAAAGAGGATCATAGTAGCCTTGTTGCCAAATGCCTGTCAGATGTGAAGTTTCCAATTGAATCTAAGTTTAACTATGCTGTTGTAGAGTTGGTACGTACGGAAGAAAAATATTTTATAGACTTAAAGGAGGTCTAATATGCCCGGGTTGATTGAAAAAAATATCTCTTTAGAGAACCTGATTCCTGACCCTAATAATCCAAGATTAATGTCTGGGGCTGAGCGACGGATTTCCCCTAAAGATGCCGCGAAAGGAAATTGTGTTTCGTGTACTTATGTGAAAATGAAAGAGGATGAGTTTAAAATTCACGAGCTTGTGGATTCCATAAAGGAAAATGGTTGGATACCGGTTGATAATATTTTTGTTCAAGAAATTCCTGATCAAGATAATTACCTTGTGTTGGAAGGAAATCGTCGCCTGACAGCTTTACAAGTAATTTTTAATGATGAAGATATTCCTGTCGGCGATAAGTTACTTTCAGTTGATGTCTTTGTGGTTGAGAAAGAGGAGTCTGAAAGTATTGAAGAGTATGAGGACTACATCTCGACATTGCTTGGAATGCGCCATCATGGTTCGCTTATCACATGGTCAGCCTTTGCTCAGTCGAAGAATATATATACCCATTATTGCCGAGAAGGTGGATATACATGGGAATCTTTTGAGTGGAATGTAGTAACTGCACAAAAAATTGCAGACTCTCTGAGTGTTGGGGTTGGCGGTCCAAAAGGCAGGAAGGACAACGTCTCCGTTTATTCCCGGTTACTTGTTTATCGTGCTATGCGCCAAACTAATGATTATGTGATGACCCTAGAAGAGATCGGTCACGATGCAGGAGTAAAGGACAATCATTATTCATTATTCAGCGATTTATTGGTTCGCGGAACGGCAGTGTTAAAAGGGTATATAAAACAGGATGTTCAATCTTTTTTATTGGATGATCTGGCATTGGGGCGGATGGTAAATTTATGTCATTTTGATAAGCCTGAAAGAGATAATACACCAATAAGAAGCCCGCAGGAGTGGTCTCCCTTGGGGAAGATCCTAGCACATTCTAAAAAAGATATTTTACTTCTTCGCGTAACAGATGGCAAAGAACTGCCTAGTGATGTTTGGAGTGAAGAGCAGGCAAAAGAAAAGAAGTGGCAGTGGGATAACTGGCTGCGTGAAGTCGTGGAGGTTCTGAAAATTCCGGATATCACTACCGATTACTCGGATCTACAAATCAAAGAGGCCTTTAAAAAATTAGATGATGTGCTTTCTCCGTTGAACCCAGTTGGAGGTCAAAAATGAGTTCATTGTTAAGTCAAACCGAACTGTCGATATCAAACCTAATTTTGGACCCACATAATCCGAGATTTGAAAAAAGCTTTTCCGACATCGTAATACCGAGTGGTGATGTGTGGGCTGATAATGTTCAAAAGGGAATTCTCGGGCGATTTTCTATCACTGAAAACCATTCTAATGGAGAAGATGTTACAAATATTGAGATACTGTACAAATCAATATTGAGTACAGGTTTTCAAACAATCGATAAAATTGTGGTCATGGAGCTTGCTGAAGCTTCTGGGAAATATTTAGTTGTCGAGGGGAATCGCCGTGTCGCATCCCTGAAAACTATACAAACTCGCTATGAAGATGAGCTTGACCCCTTTGATCGGTCTCAGGGGCGGGAGGAAAAGAGTTCCCTGATTTCATCGTTAGAAAGTATTACATGCCAGCTTCTCAACACGGAGGGACTGTCACCATCAGAGATCGACCATCGTGTCCGCATTATTCTTGGCTTAAGGCATCATGGCTCCCTGTTGGAGTGGAATCCATTGCCTAAGGCTCAAAATATTTATAAGGAATATATGCGCCAGTTGGATTCGGCAGAGTTCAGGTGGTCAGGGAGACTGGGCAATGATGTAGGAGACAAGCTCTCGATCTCTGGTTCCAAGGTTAAGGCTTCTTTGGAGGCTTACATTGCATTTTGTCAGCTTCAAAAGAGTGGTGCAAAACCAAAAAAAGACCACTTCTCCTTAGTTAAGGAGATGGTAACGAAGCGAGTTCTTTTTACACATCAGTTTCTTGAGAAAACTAGATCTACATTTGAGTTAGATGAGCTTTCATTAGAGCGTATTGAAAAACTATGTTCGTTCAAAATCGGAAAAAGAGTGTACTAAAAGATCCAAAGAAGGTTGGTCGGTTGGCGCGATTGGTTCGTGCCACTCAAGACTCAAAGATGCCGCCAAACGTTAGGGTCAAAGCAAAAATATATCTGGGAGAACTAGAGGAAGGGAAGATCGATCTCGACACAGCACTTTCTGCTATTACGAAGGCACGCCGTGAGGCGAAGTGGATTGATGAGTTGGAACGATTGTTGGACGAACAGGGTTTTGCATTGAATCCTGAATCCTTTACTGGTGCGGGTAACGATCTTGTTGAGAAGCAACGGGTCGAGTTCATGTTGGATACCTTTGCAAAGCTATGCCCATTCCGAGGTGAATGATTTTATGAAACTGAATGACTGTTATACTTTGGATCCAATACGGATCTCACCAGAAGATCTTTATCTCGATCCTCGCAACCCACGCATTGCATTAGAGTTTCAGGGTTCATGGAGTATAGAAGATATTCTAAACCCTAATATTCAAGAGCGCTTATTGGAAACTTTGCAGCATAACTATCATATCGAGAAGTTAATGCAGAGTATCCGAGAAATGGGCTTTCAGGAGGGGATGGGGAGTTTCCTTGTGAAAGAAGTTTCTCCAGATAAGTACATCGTGCTCGAAGGAAATCGCCGTACAGCGGCGATAAAGCTTCTTTTGAAAGATCCTGAGATGAGGGAATCATTTTCCTCTATTCCTGTAAGTAAATTTCAATATACGGATAATGAAACGTATACAGAAGATGAGGTCATCAGCTGTTATTTGGCACGCATACATATTGATGGCCCTGAAGAATGGGGTGCGATGGAGAAAGCCAAGTTTGTCTACGATGACTATATGCGAGCATTTCAGACCGCATACCCTTTGCATCACCCTTGGGAAGAAAACTTTCAGTACGATCCGCAGTGCGGGGCTAGGGCTGCCTCTATCTCTAATTTAAAGGCCCCGACTTTGATTAAGGTGTTGAAGGTGTATAGGGTCTATGTGCAATTGATTTCTTCAGGATATGCAGTAAAGGCGGATATCTATAGCCTTTTAGATCTTGCGGTTGGTAGCAAAGCAGAGGTGCGAAATTATTTTGAGGTTGATGAATGTTTTCAAATGACTGACGTTGCTTTGGATCGCTTTACGGGATTATGCGTGGGAGGAACCCGACCAATTAAGAACCCTAAGATATTTTCAAAATTTTCCAAAATTTTGCGCGAAGGTACCGAGTTTGAGATAAAAGAAGCGGAGTTGGGTGGAATTGAACAAATGCATGAGAGGCTGCTGGCCCGATTGGAGAGGCGTGGGCCGAAACCTCAGCTTGAACGAATCGTTAAAATATTTGAGCAAGTCGGGGTGGAAGATGTAAGGAATGACTCTGATAATCGTTCGCTTACTAGGAATGAGAAAGAGTTACTGAAGCAGATTATCCTCAGTGCAAATAATATGCTGAATATTTTAGGCTAGCACTTATTCCACCTAATAACCATGGAATGGTTGGGTCGATCCCACGTGATTTCGTCGAAGAAATAATCAAGCCATGTATAAAGGTACTGGGTGTTGGTCGTGAGTTTCCACCTGTAGGGCGTAGGTTGGTCTGAGCATGTTTCATGCAACCAGGCTTTTACCTGACCAAATCTAGCGGATTCTATCTGCTTTAAATACGTAACGAATGCGGCAATGAAGGATTGTGTTCGGAAAGCTTTTCGAAGATTCGCATCAAATGCATTCTCGTCCAATCCTGATGGTATTTGGTAGCAGAGCAGATCGTGAATTCCAGCATTGCAGTACTCCAAAGCAGCTTTATCTTTCGAGGAATAGTATTTGGCTAAAAGTTCTGGCGATGGTGTCGCTGGTAGGTCGAGGATAGAGAACCCTCGGGTTTCATCCTCTAACTTGAGTTCTGGAAGGCTTTTTTGTGGTACGCTGTTTGCATCTCGATACTGTATTGCGGTTTCATAGATTGTGTCGGTCACGCGCATGCTCTCATCTAGTAGTTTGTAAACGTTGACCCAGTCCTGATGTGCAAACGTCACAAAGCATCCCACTTCAATATTTATTTTGGAGGCTAACCCTAGTCCCCGGCTGGTAATATTGCTGCTCATGTGGAACGCAGAGGTTTCTGTAATCAGTAGTTTTAGGTGAATATCTGAATGCAAATATAACGGAATACGCAGGTCACGCAGATATGGATAAATATCGATATCAGAAACACCGGAACATATATCATGAGGATTCCAACGCGTAATAATTTTCAAGTTTGTATTTTGGCTTTGGGCCAG
This sequence comes from Verrucomicrobiota bacterium, assembly GCA_024279685.1. GTDB lineage: Bacteria > Verrucomicrobiota > Kiritimatiellia > Kiritimatiellales > Pontiellaceae > Pontiella. Next base: position 9,250 of record JAJRRI010000149.1, read on the forward strand.
AAGGCTTTCCAGAGCGTACCTCTGAATAAAAGGTGAAATGAAAATTTGCGCGGTTTGATCCGCTAAAACTTTTCTAAAGGCCTCGTCTGAATTCCAATATAATCTAGATGTGTTGCTCATCCATGTAGGACACCACACAAAAACAATATCTGTAAAGCTTCAACCGCAATCACTCATTAGAAAGCGAAAGCCTGTAACTCCATAACGGCCTCGGTAATTTCGGGGGCCAACTGCTCAATTTCTTTTTGAGTATTGAACCGCCCGAAGCCAAAGCGCACCGAGGAATAGATTTCATCTTCAGTTCGCCCGAGAGCTTCCAAAACATGGGAAGGTTGTATGGAGGCCGTCGTGCAGGCAGATCCGGAAGAAAAGGCGACGGTGTCTTTTAGCCGAATGATCAAGGCTTCGCTTTCCACGCCTTGGCAGCTGATGTTGAGGTTTCCTGCCAAACGCTGCTCTAAATATCCATTCACCTTTGCGTCGGGAATCGCTTCAAGCAAGGCGCGCTGTAGGGTGTCGCGCATTTTCTGAATACGAGTCTGATCCTTTTTCATCCCAGAACAGGCGAGTTTAACGGCGCGGGCAAAGCCGACAATGCTAGGAACATTCAATGTGCCGGAACGGAAGCCCCGCTCGTGTCCACCGCCATTAATTTGGCAGGTGGCTTTTACATGGGGGTTACTTCGCCGAACATAGAGTGCTCCAACCCCTTTTGGACCGTAGAGTTTGTGCCCCGAGCAGGTCAGTAGGTCGATATTCATTTTATCGACGTCCAAGGGAATCTTTCCCAATGCCTGCGTAGCATCGGTCATGAAATAACACTCGATTTCTCGGCAGATTTTCCCGATCTCTTCAATGGGCTGTAGTACGCCAATTTCATTATTCGCGGCCATCACCGAAACGAGGGCGGTATCATCTCTGACAGCTCCATTGAGCTCTTCAAGATCAATCAAGCCGTCGGTATCCACTGGAAGGAGGGTAGTTTCACATCCATTTTCTTCCAACCACTGGAAGCAATCCAATACGGCCTTGTGCTCGGTTACTACTGAAATGAAATGACGTTTGTTTTCCGGTGTGGCCTGAGCAACGCCTTTGATGGCGAGGTTGATGGCCTCGGTTGCTCCTGAGGTAAAAACAATTTCCTGATGTTTTGCCCCGATGGCCTTGGCAATATCTGCCCGGGCATCTTCCACCGCTCGAGAGGCATCGCGGCCGTAGACATGATTCTTGGAGGCTGCATTCCCGTAAACTTCGGTAAAGTAGGGGAGCATGGCTTCCAGGACCTGGGGGTCAACGCAGGGGGTGGCATGATTGTCTAGGTAGACAGGAGGTGAAGAGGGCATGGAGGATCCTTATTTACGAGGTAACAGTCGTTCCAGATCGGCGATGGTTTTTAGTCGGGCAGAAACCAGTTCGATTCCTCGATTCATATGAGCCAAGAAGAGTTGGTTTACCTCTTCGGTCTCAAAGGTTTTATAGCCCTTACTTTCCATCCAGGCGATTAGGAGAGCAATGAAGGCCTCGTCATATTCGCCCAGCATGGTGAATCGGTTGATTTCTCGGCCGATTTCAGCTTCGTCATCCAGCAAGGTGGGGGAGCCGGGTTCTTCTAGAGATAGGCAATAGCCCATTCGTCCCATGAGGTTTGGGGTGATGCCGGTGCGTCCTTTTAAGGCGCGCATGCGGTTGTCGGTATCGTGGGAAAATTGAATGCGTTGTAGGGTCATTTCAGGCATGAGATTTTTCCTTCCAAAAATATTCCTGTTTAGATGAGGTGTAGCGTTGTTCATCATCATATTTCAGATGAAAGCAGTGAGATATATGGGGTTTTAGCTCAGTGTAGAGATCTTCATCCACTTCGGTATCCGTGGAAAGTAGAATAACTTGATGTCCTGCATTGGGAAAATAATTTTGAATCAGGTTGCGCCTATGGTCGCTGTCGAGGCGTCCGAGTGGAGTATCGATAATAACCGGTAAAGGTCGTCCAGAGGTTTTGGCCAGACCCCAGAGAACGGAGATGGCATAGATTTGTTTTTCGCCGGAAGAAAGTTCTTCTTTTGGGATGGTATTGCCTCGGCTATCGTGGAGGGTGACCTTGAAGGTCTCAGGCTCAATGCTGATGCTGTGTAAAACATCCTCTTTCCGGACGAGATGATTAAAGCAGTCAGCAACCGTCTGTTGCAGGGCATCAATCTTCATCTGGGTGAGTCGTTTATGATAAACATCGAGGGCTTGTTGGGTGGTTCGAATCGTGCGGGTTTGCTCGATGAAATTTTTCTGAGCCAATACTTCGACTTCCAGTTTTTTTCTTTCGCGCTCAAATTCACTCAGTCGAATTTCAAACTGGTGAATCTCAGCGGTAATAGAAATTTGATCGGATTTTAGTTTGCCAGCCTCGCCGCTAGATCTGTTCAGTTTGTCCATAATCGGGCGGAGAGCTTCCTGGTCTGGGGCGCGGGCCAAGACGGTGGATGAACTTTGCTGTTGCCGATGTAGGGTTTCAACCCTGTCCGCCATTTTTTTGACGCGGGTGGCCGATTTCTTTGCGAACTTTATCCAGTCCAGAATTCGCACAGAGCTTTGGTCGGAAAGGTTGTGTGTGATCGAGCAGTTTTTATATTTTTTCGGAAGGGCGGCTTGTTTTCCTGCCACTTGATCAATGAGCTCTTCCGTTGCTTGCACGCCCGTTGGATCTAGCGTTTTTGATTTTGAAAGCGCCGCTTTTAGTTCAGTGCTCATCTCCCCGATGGCAGAAGCAATGGTTGAATGTTCTTTGAGCACTGTTTCTGCTTTGAGCTGTTCGATCAAGTGCTTCGTTGTATTGGGGCAAAGGGCAAAAGGGAGTAAGCCTTCGCACTCCAGACGTAGTTGTTTGGTTACAACTTCCATTTCAACTTCAGAGGCAGAATGCTTCTGTTGCTCAGATACACGTTGATCCGCATAGGCGGAACCCGCGGCATGAAGCTCGTTCTCAACTTCCCGGATACGTTCGTTGATGACTTCGAGGGCTTCTTCCTTATCAATATATTTGTTTCGCAGCAGGGCAATATTTTTTTCCGCGGTCTGGATGTCGAGTTCGATTTGTTCTAAAAGCTGCTGGTCTTTTTCTGAACCGTGTTTTTTTGCCTCTTTGGATTGGTAGAGGTTTAAGTCGGCCTTGAGCCGGTCGACCATATCCAGACCAAGCAAAGAGTTGATGGCTTCTTTGACAGCCGTGCTGCCAGACACATCTTCCGCCATGGATTTTATTTTTTCACCATCAAAGAAAAAGAGCTGGGAAAGACGTTCTGGAACAATCGATGCGGCGAAGGCTTCCCAGTGTTTGGCCTCGATGTCGTTGATCTCTTGATCATTTTTTCGGATAGAAAGGGTTTCTTTTATTCCTCCTTCGGGCAGTCTGCGCCACCGGCGTTCGACATAGTATCGGTCTTGTTCGCCACGGGTAACATAGTCGAACTCAACGGCGATTCTGGCCCACTGCTTTTGAGTCTGAGATTCATACGAGCGGTGAATTTTCCCATCCAAATAGTCATGATATTTCTTTGCTGTCGCTTTTGTTCCGAGGGTTTGCTTCCCATAAAGGGTGAGTCGAACAGCATCCAGCAGGGTCGTTTTTCCCGCCCCATTTTCCCGCCAAACAGGATGATCGGATTTACCTTATCGGCTCCTTTTTGTTTTTTTGGAACAAGGTCAAATTCGTTGTAGTCTTTGTAGAGGCCATAGTTGTCTAGGATAACTTTTCTTAATAACATTATTCAGCCTCTTCTTTCTGTATAGCGGCCAGTTCAGCAAGAACCTCTTCACGGGGACGCCAGTCCTTGCGTAAAACTTTCCCAATTTCCTGATAGATGCCAGAGCGGCGGCTCATGCCATCGTGGTTTCGCTCCACATCGAAGAGTCCCGTGAGTAAGCCAACGGGGAGACTGAATTCGTTGGCAACCTCTTGAATGAGCTGGTGTTCAGCCCCGCCCATCCCTGAGAAATCATCTTCCGCCCAATCCAATTTTTGCCCGGTTACTTCTTCATAAATTTTGGGGAGGGGATCATCCCATACCCCTTCTTCGTGCATCCATAATTGCCGTATCTTATGCAGTTCTTCGGGCTGAATAAGATAGGCATTGGGGTTGGGGCCATGCTCTCGAATGTCTTCTTGTGCCTGGAGCAGTTGACGAAGGAAGGCATAGCGCCATTTCATTTTATAGGGACCCCAGATAAGCTTTTTCCCATCTTCGGTTTTGGCCCACTCCACGCGACCGGATCGCCGGCGGTGTTCCCTGTATTTTTCTTTTGTTGCGGGCTCCTGTGTGAGGGTTAGAAAGTCGCGAAACTCTAATAGAGGACGCATCCATTCTTCCCCGTTATCAATCATATTTTCCATGGAGCGGTCGCGGGCAACCACCGTGCATGACCAGCACCCAAAGCGGCCACCACCACAGGAAGGTGTAGTTCTGTCGATCACTAACGGGCATTCGCCGGATTGGGCATTGCGATACATGGTGACTAATTCGCGGTTGTTGAAGCCCCAAGGGGATTTGGAATTCAATAGATAAGTCCAAACATCCTCTGCAGTCCAATCCTCGACGGGGGTAAAAACAAAAGCATTGGGCAGGTCGTTATGACGGGATAGACTTTCTCCAACCAAGGTGCGCCGATCCATGACTTGAGCTCGGGTATTGCTTTCCGCTTTTCGTGCCCCGAGCAGGATCACCACTTCGCCATATTCAGCTACCGTATTTTGGATGAAAACCGTGGTCGGCTGGATTTTGAGACGGTCAGTACACCAACGAAAGTTACTGTAGGGGGCCGGATAACCCCGCCCGAGTATGTTCACCCAAAAGGTGTCGTTGGTTTTTGGTTTTACGATATGGGTTTGGATTGGCAAACCTTGTTCCTTGGCTGCCGTACCGATTTGTTCGATGGATGTTGCCAAGTGGTGCTCAATGGCGGGGGTTTCAACCAGCGTGTCTGAGGTGATGACATAGACGGGTTTGTTCCGCTGTTCCTTATCTAGTTTGGTTAGTGCGTTCCAGACCAGTTGAACCACACACGAGGAGTCTTTTCCTCCGCTGTATCCAATGACCCACGGGCGACTATCCGATAGATATACGTCTTGTATGAGCTGAACGGTCTTATCCAGCATTTTCTTGGTTAGCTTACCTTTATTGATGGGACTCATTTTCCATATTCCTCTTTAAATTCGGTCTCAGCGGTTTGCTCGTGTTCGGTCAGCTCAAGCTTTAGGGCCTTTTTGATTACATTGGCGGTTAAAAGCACATGCTGGGAACCTTTGTTGATGCGCCCATGGACAATGGCTCGCCCGTTCCATAGTGCGTGGTTGTCCCGCGCCCAGTCAATCGTCCGAAGTCCGGTGATTCGCTTCGGCCAGTCTTCGTAGGTGTTGATCAGCGTGTTTCCGGCCATGCCGATCGCTTGTAGGGCGATTCCATAGGTGTGTATAAAATCTTGACGGAGAGTATAGGAGGCAATCTCTCTATTTTTTGCAGCCATCCAGTCGGGAATGTTGTTCGATACCTCGATCCAAAACTGCTTTGCAATACGTTCCTGCTTCCGAGTGATGTGATTCCCTTGGAATAATCGAGAAGGGCACTTGTCGCCTTGTAGATTCCGCTCAATGTAAACAGTTTATGTTCGCGGTTGGAAATTTTTGTTTTTTCTTTTTCCGTCATACCCATAAATGCGGGGACCTTTTGAATCAGATCCGCACAAAGTTGCGCCAAAGGATCGCGATGGTCGTAGAGAATGCCAAGCGATTTGGTGGGGCGGACCGCATAGCGATTCAGGTCGGCAAACATTTGCTGACTATTTTTTAGATCATGGTCGATGAAGAAGACGATGGAAATGGATTCTTTTGCCAGCTCCGGTTTCTCTTCCAGTGCTGCTTCGATTGCCGCCCGACGGTGTTGACCGTCATTGATGAGGACCTTTGCATTGAAGGGAACCTTTAGTGTACCAATATTATTTCCGGTGCCCTCGGCTTCGGCGGGAATAAATTCGACAGCTTCGCTAATTGAGGCCGTCAGCGAAGAAAAGACATAGTCGTCTTCATTCTCCACAATATATTTCACCATCGCTGGAATGCGCGTCGTATTTAAGGTTCGTTGAGCCTTAAGTTCCGGCGGCAAATCGGATTCCGCTTTCTCAAATAAAGCCGAGACATATTGAAGCGGAAACATGGAAACATAGTATTCCTTACCCGCTTGGATGCCTCGAATCGCGGGCAATGAATAGCAAAAAGGGTCGCTGTTGTTTGTCATGCCCCTTGTATAAGGGAAATGATTAATGGAAGTCAATAAGATAACTTCCATACAAATATGTTGACTTCCCTGTGAGTGTGCTTCAGCGCCCATCAAGTTGTCATCTATAAGGTCGGGTTGCCTTCCAATTGATGTTTCTTGAAATGTTAATTCGCCGGTGTGGTAGAGTCGAAGGGGCTTTCAATCCCTCCTTTAAAGGAGGGATTGAAAGCGGCGCGTTAGTTCAGTACTTCTTTAATTACTACTAAAGAAAGAAGGAGCTGAAATGAACGACACAACAGAAGATAATCCAATCCACCAGGTCATGGAAATACGAATCGAGCAAGGGTTCGGCGGAATGGATCAGGCGATGACGATTCTGATTAATGAAGCCATGAAGATCGAGCGATCTCATGCACTGCGGGCCAAGGCCTATGAGCGTACGCCGGATCGTCTGGGACACGCCAACGGATATAAGTCTAAAAATGTGAAAAGCCGGCTGGGCCATCTCGGATTGCAGATTCCCCAGGTACGTGATGGCATTGAGTTTTATCCATCGGCCTTGGAAAAGGGCGAACGTTCAGAGCTGGCTCTAAAGTTGGCGATGGCGGAGATGTACATCAAAGGCGTAACGACTCGGAAAGTATCGGGTGTGCTCAAAAAGCTTTGCGGGTTGGCTTTTAGCTCGGCCGATGTGGGCCGAGCGAGCGCGTTACTTAATCATGAACTCGATCTTTGGCGCAATCGACCGCTCGGCGAAGTCGCCTACTTGATGCTCGATGCACGGTACGAAAAAGTCCGTATGAATGGTTCTGTCGTTTCTTGTGCGGTGCTGGTGGCCACCGGGGTACAGGCGGATGGCAAGCGCTCGGTACTGGGCGTAGCGGTCTCGATGAGTGAGGTCGAGGTGCATTGGCGCGACTTTTTATTGAGCCTTAAGAAGCGTGGCATGCATGGCGTTAAACGAGTCACGAGCGACGAACCCGCGTATCTGGACTCTTCCCGAACGAGGCATCGCTGCTGAGGCTCGTGAGTGCAATTTTAATGGAAGTAAGCGAAGAATGGGAATCGGCCGAGAAGGCCTACTTAAAAATGAAGACGGACTGATGCATCTATCTCAAATTACAGAAAGAATGTTGCTCTATCGACGAAGCCTGCGCCATGTACAACGACGTGAATTAAATCAGTCTCCAGATTATGTTCTATGGGTGGTATCGTTTGGTGGAAGGGGTGGAGTCTGCATTATGGCGTGCCAATTGAAGCAGAAAGGCCGACCAGAAATGGTCGGCCTTTCGCGAAAGTTGGTAGCGGGGCTCGGATTTGAACCGAGGACCTTCAGGTTATGAGCCTGACGAGCTACCGGGCTGCTCTACCCCGCAATCTTTTCTCGTTTAAGAGGTGGGTGAAGGTATACGATTTTAGGTTTGTTACAAGGGGTATTTTTACTTTTCTTTCCGGGGGGCATTCGGAGGCATTACAGGGGTTTTTTCGGAGATTTGCACGGGGGGAGGGGTCTTGACGTTTCGGGAGGGGTCGGGTAGCTTCTGCGTTCATTTTTTCGAGGAGAGAGTCAGATGCCGGATATTCAAATTATGCCATCCATTCTTGCTGCGGATTTTGGTCGTTTGGCCGAGGGTTGCTTGCGGGCCGAGGAGGCGGGGGCGGATCAGATTCATGTGGATGTGATGGATGGTGTTTTTGTGCCAAATATTAGCTTTGGACCGGAGGCGGTGAAAGCTTCGGCCGCGGTGGTTTCCATTCCTCAGAATGTGCATCTGATGATTACTCAGCCGCAGAACTATATTCAGACCTTTGTGGATGCGGGAGCGGATACGATTCAAATTCATGTTGAGTCGAAGTGTGATATTCAGGAGGTGCTGGCGGAAATCCGCGGGCTGGGCAAGCGCCCGGCGATTACGATTAATCCGGAGACGCCGGTGGAGAGTCTCTTTCCCTGTTTGGACAATCGTTGGGTGGATGAGGTGTTGATTATGTCGGTACATCCAGGCTTTGGCGGGCAGAAATATATTGCGGCGGTGGAGGAAAAAATTGCGGTCATTCGCCGTCGAGCGGATTGGGTGGATATTGCGATCGACGGGGGTATTGATGGGGAAACAGTGGGGCCAGCCGCGGCGGCGGGTGCAAACTTGTTTGTAGCGGGCTCATACCTTTATAAGCAGGCCGATATGGCGGCGGCGATTACGAATCTGCGGGAGACCGCGCAGGATAACTTTTGCAGGGCGCTATGAGTGATCTTTCCTTAATCCGAAACTTTTCGATTATTGCCCACATTGACCATGGAAAATCGACGTTGGCCGACCGTATGCTCGAGCTGACCCAGACGGTGGATCAGCGCAAGATGAAGGAGCAGTTGCTCGATTCGATGGATCTGGAGCGCGAGCGCGGGATCACGATTAAGGCTCATCCGGTGACGATGAAGTATACTGCGAAGGATGGGAAGATCTACACCTTTAACCTGATCGATACGCCGGGCCACGTGGACTTTTCTTATGAGGTGTCCCGTAGCCTTCAGGCCTGCGAGGGCGCGATTCTGGTGGTGGATGCCGCGCAGGGGGTCGAGGCGCAAACGGTTTCGAATACCTATCTAGCCATGGAAAACGACCTAACGATTATGCCGGTACTCAATAAAATTGAGATGCCGAATGCGGATATCGATGATGTCTGCCAGCAGATCGAAGATATTCTCGCTATCGAGGCGACGGATGCGTTGCTCGTGAGTGCAAAGAAAGGTATTGGGATCGAAGAGGTCCTTGAGGCGGTGGTGGAGCGCTTCCCGGCGCCGGAGCCCTCTAGGGATAAACTGACCCGCGCTTTGGTTTTTGATTCCAAATACGATGCCTTCCGTGGTGTGGTGGTCTATATGCGTCTGTTCAGTGGATCGCTGAAGGCGGGCGATAAGGTACAGGTGATGAGTACCGGCGAAAACTATGAGGTGAAGGAAGTCGGCATTTTTACGCCAGAAATGGAGAAGTGTAAGGTTCTTGTCGAGGGGTCGGTGGGTTATGTGATTGCTAATATTAAGGATGCCTCCGAAATCCAAATTGGCGATACGCTCACGCTGTCGAAAACACCGGCCAAGGATGCACTCCCGGGTTTTAAGGAGATTCACCCGATGGTTTTCTCGGGAATCTATCCGGTCGAAACATCCGATTACGAGAAGCTGGGTACGAGCATGGATAAGTTGCGGCTGAACGATGCCTCGTTCTCCTTCCAGGCGGAGTCGTCGATTGCGTTGGGTTTTGGTTTCCGCTGCGGCTTCCTCGGCTTGCTGCACATGGAAATTATTATGGAGCGCCTGCGTCGCGAATATAACCTCGATATTATTTCATCCTATCCCAACGTGGTGTATCGCGTGGTTATGATGAACGGCGAGGTGAAGGAAATTGATAATCCGATGTACCTGCCCGATATGAGCCAGATTGATCGTATCGAGGAGCCGATGATTACGGCAACGATCATTTGCCCGACGGACTATCTGGGTGAAATGATGAAGCTGATTATGGATCGGCGCGGCGAGATTCGAAAAACGGATTCGATCGATGGCCACCGCGTAATGCTCACGTGTTATATACCGCTTAACGAAGTGCTGATC
>JAJRRI010000150.1 GCA_024279685.1 Verrucomicrobiota bacterium
CCAGCCGCACAGCCGCCGGAGGCTAGGGCTAGATGAAATGGAGTCGATGAGCCCGCGCGTGGTCGGAATATTCCAGACCGCTTTGGCGATGAAAGCCTTGGCCAGTGCCACGCGGCTGTACGGCCGCCGACCGGTTCCGCACCAGGTTTGATCAGCAAGGAAGGGGTGGATGTCGACGAGTTCAAGGATGCGCACGAACTGCCTTTCCTTAGAGGAGAGTATGCCGATTTCTTCTTCAAGGGCTGGAAACAGATGGCGCTGTATGTGTATATTGATATCGGAAAGTTTGCTCACTCTTCTTCCTTTGTTTAGTGGTTTTTATGATGGAGGAAGAGTAGCAGCTTTCCGTTTGAGACAGAATACCTGCTTTGTTAAATCAACCCTCTTTTGGGGGGGGTTGCAAGAGGCTCGTTAGACTAGGATAAGAAGATCATTTAAATTTTAGACGTACCCTTCTGTTGAGTCATTCGTGTTAAAAGATGGAATAGACCTATGCTAAAAATAAAATGCAGGATCTTATGGATATGCGTCTGGATGTTCGCCTCATTATCGGCTTTGGGCCAGGTCGTCTTGATTAGTGAGCTGGTGGCGGATAATAGTACGCTGCAGGATGCCGACGGCGACTCGCCTGACTGGATCGAACTGTACAATAACACCGACTCCATCGTGGATCTAACGGGCTGGCACCTGACCGACAAGACCAACCTGCTGACTCAATGGACGTTCCCCGCCACGAACATAGCCCCCCGTGAATTTCTACTTATTTTTGCCTCCGACAAGGATCGTGCGGTGGCAGGAGAAGAGTTACACACCAACTTTAAGCTATCCTCCAAGGGAGATTATATCGCCCTCATGCGCCCGGATGGAACGACCTTGGAGGATGGCTTCGCTTTCCCTGCCCTGCCGAAGGATATTGCATATGGACGCGCCTCGAACGAGGAAACCCACCGAATTCTGGTGACCACCGGAGCCGCCTGTTCCGCCCGTATCCCCACGAGTTCCGGCGATGCGAACGGTTGGAGAGAAACCTCGTTCGACGACTCGAGTTGGATGCAGGGCATTACGGGCGTGGGATTCGATACGAAATCCTCTTACTCTCCGCTGATTGGGCTGAACACCATTGCCATGAGAGGGGCGAACGCTTCGATCTATATCCGCGTCCCATTTGTCTGCACGAATGCGGTCTCGGCAAAGGCTCTGACCCTTAAAATGAAATACGACGACGGCTTTGTCGCTTACCTAAATGGCACCCAAGTGCAGGCGGCTAACTTTGAAGGCACGCCCGCGTGGAACAGCCTAGCATCAACTGTTCACGCGGATGACTTGGCGTTCCGATTCAAAACCTTCGACCTATCGGCCCACCTTTCCCTGCTTCAGGAAGGAGCCAATACGCTGGCCATCCAAGGATTGAACAAATGGAAAAGCGACGGCGACCTCCTGTTTGTGCCACGCATTGAGATAGAGTATCCCCAAAAAATGAATGCAACCGCTCCGGGATTTCTTGGAAACTCGACCCCGGGAATACCCAATCTGAATCAGCTATACGACGGAATTCTCGAAACGCCCGTTCAAATTTCCCCAAAGCACGGCTTTTTCGAGGCCCCGTTCCAAGCGGAACTTTCTTCCCCTGAAATGGGAGTCGCCATTCGCTACACCCTCGACGGATCAACCCCCACCAGCAATAGCACCCTTTACACCGCCCCCATTCCTATTTCGAGCACCACCGTCCTGCGGGCCAGCGCCTTTCGGACCGGATGGAAACCCTCCCTCCCTCGCACAGAAAGCTACCTCTTCCTCGACGATATTATCCTCCAACCACGCACCGTCAATGCCTCCGGACAGGTGATGCGTTTTGGTATGGACTCTGAGGTGGTAAATACGACCTATACCGACGCAGCCGGAAACTCTGTTACCGTGAAGGATGCCCTCCGATCCATCCCTAGCCTATCTATCGTCACCGACGAAGAAAACCTCTTCGATCCCGCAACAGGAATCTACGTCAACGCCCAAGAACGCTGGGAGCGACCTGCCTCGTTCGAGCTAATATATCCCGATGGAACCCAGGGATTTAACATTAATTCTGGCCTACGTATGCGCGGCGGATACAGCCGCCACTTCGAGAACCCAAAACATTCCTTCCGGCTCTTTTTTCGAGGTGAATATGGTGCCCCAAAACTCCGGTATCCTCTGTTCGGAAAGGAGGGTGTGGGCGAGTACGACAAGATCGATCTACGTACCCCCCAAAACTACAGCTGGGCCTGGAAAAGAGACTCCGAGAGCATCCATAACACCTTCCTTCGCGATGTCTTTGTCCGCGACACCTCGCGCGATATGGATCAGCCTTACGCCCGATCGCGCTACTACCACCTCTATCTAAACGGCCAATACTGGGGGCTCTTCCAAACTGAAGAACGCCTTGAAGCCCGCTATGCGGCCTCCCACTTCGGCGGCTCTTCTGAGGACTACGATATCATTAAAGCCGCCGGTCGATCCGATCCGATAGTCGAGCCACATACGACCAAAACAACGGATGGAAACTTCGAGGCCTATCACCGCCTTTTTGTTGCCGCTACCAATGGGCTGGCCGGAAATACCGCCTATTTTGCGTTGCGAGGACTCGACTCTGCCGGATACCCCGATCCCGCTGGCGAAAAACTGCTGGATGTTAAAAATCTGATCGATTACCTCTTGCAAATTTACCATGCCGGAGCGACCGACAACCCCATCTCCTGGTTTTTACAGAATTCCGAGTTGAATAACTTTTTAGCCCTCTATGACCGGACCGATCCCGACGGCTTTAAATGGCTTCATCACGACAATGAGCACTCCTTTGATGTGTCCCAAGAGCTAGATCGAACGGGGCCGTTCCCCAGTACAAACTTCAATCTCTTTAAATATTTTAACCCGCAAACCCTGCACGACAAGCTCGTGGCCAACGCCGAGTACCGTCTCGCCTTTGCCGACGGGGTTTATCGGAATTATTTTAACGACGGAGCGCTTACACCCTCCAACAGCGCCGTGCGGATCGATGCCCGCGCCGCAGAGATCGATCGTGCTATTGTGGCTCATTCCGCCCGCTGGGGTTCCGTAACTCGAAACCGCAACACCTGGGTGGATGCCGTCGCGATCACCCGCGCCTTCATCGTGGAATCGGGCCGTGTCGAGCAGGTGGTGGAATATCTTCGCGCCGACGGACTCATTCCCTCCCTCGAGCCGCCTCAAATTAACCACAGCGGCGGGCGGGTGAATCCGGGAACTGAAATTAGCCTCTCCACCACCGAAGGTACGATCTACTATTCCACCGATGGCTCCGACCCACGTGCCATCGGCGGCGCGATTTCTGGAAGCCTCTATTCCGCTCCGCTTGCGATTCACGAACCCACCGTCATCCGTGCCCGTGGCCGCAAGGCGGATGGCGAATGGAGCGCGCTGGCTAAAGCCGTCTTCTGGACGCCGGAGGTTCCGCTGGTCATCACCGAATTGATGTACCACGCGGCGAGTAATCAGCTCGACTTCATCGAAATTCGCAACATCGCGGCGGATTTCGTTTCGCTGCGTGATTATTCGCTCGATGGTGCGGTACGGTTTGATTTCGACTCGCGCGTTCTTGCCCCCGGCGAATATGCCCTTGTGGTCAAAAATGTGGCTGCCTTTTCCGTCGCTTATCCCGCCGCCATCGGTTCGATTGCGGGAGAATATCAAGGCGACTTCGACAACGGCGGCGAAAAAGGCGCACTGGCCTTTGGAACCCAAAGCCGGATTGAATTCACCTATTCCGATGCCCGCAACTGGCCGCAGGCCGCCGATGGGGCCGGGCACTCGCTCGTACCGCTTGATGCGGCGATGGGCGAGCAGGAACATGGCTCTCTCGACTATGGCGGAAACTGGCGGGCGAGCACCTTTGCAGGTGGCTCGCCGGGCTACACCGACCCGGTCGGAATCCCGACCGTGCTACTCAACGAAATCACGGCTCACACCGATACCGGCCAGCCCGCTCCGTTCGACTCGAACGACCAGATTGAACTCTTTAATCCCACCGCTACAGATATCGTACTGAACGGATGGTTCCTCAGCGACGACCCCGTCGAACCCTCTAAGTGGGCGATCCCCAACGGAACCCTAGTTCCAGCCTTTGGATTTGTTCTTTTCGATGAGAATGACTTTCATCCGGGCCGCACCAACGGATTTGGCCTGAACAAGGCCGGTGAGCAGGTGCTGCTTTCGATGCAGGGGAAGATCATTGATGCGTTGCGCTTTAAGGGTCAGGCCAATGGCGCCTCACAGGGGCGTTATCCCGATGGTTCCGCGGCTTGGATGACGACGGTGCCCACCCCGGGAAGTCCAAACCAATCCGCCCTTTCCGTACACATCAGCGCGGTGATGTATCACCCGGCAGGGGGTAACGAGTCGCTCGAATACATCCAACTCGAAAATAGTACGGCTAATTCAGTGGGGTTCGAGACCTCTGCCGGAAGCTGGCGGCTGGACGGAGGAGTGTCTTTCACCTTCCCAGCGGGAAGCTCGCTTCCCGCCGGTGAAAAACTTTGGTTGGTTCCGTTTGATCCCGTGGCCGACCCCAGTCAGCTTGCCCTGTTCTCGTCCACTTACGGGTTGATTTCGGCGCAAGAAACGTTCCTCGGCCCCTATCAGGGACAGCTCGCTGATGGCGGTGCGCGCGTGGCGCTTGAACGTCCACAGGAATCCGATGATCCACTCGATCCATTCGCTATCTCATGGATCGTCGTCGATGAGCTTTACTATTTCAACCAAGCTCCGTGGCCGGTCGGTGTCGCTGGCCAACCTTTGTTGCGTACGGGGTCGTCTTCGTGGAGTGTACCCACGACTTTTGACGCCGATGCGGATGGACTTCCTGATGCTTGGGAGTCCGCTTATGGGGTAGATGATCCTGAATTAGATTTTGATGGGGATGGCCTCTCTAATATTGAGGAATATTGGGTAGGAACCGATCCGACCAATGCTGCCTCGCGCTTTGTGTTGCACCTGAATGGGGAAACGCTGTCTTGGTCCACGGCGAGCGGTCGTCGGTACGATGTACTCTGGACGCCCGACCTCTCACGAGGGTTTCAACTGCTAGAAGCGGCCTTGCCGGCATCGATAAGTAACTATGCCGATACCGCCCATGCGGCCTACCCGCATGGCTTCTATAAGGTGGTCGCTCGCTTGCCCGATAGTATGGATGCCGATGGCGACGGTTTGCCGGATCACTGGGAAGCGCAATACTTCATCGACGCCGAACCGATGGACGATCCGGATGGCGACGGTCGCTGGAATATCGAAGAGTATCTGGCCGGAACCCATCCGACTGACCCGACCGATTTTTTCCACATTTCCCAAATCGGATTCGGCGATGGAATGATTTTACAGTGGGCTCCGTCCATCTATGGACGAACCTACACCGTTCTCTTTACGCCCTCGCTCGATGAACCCTTCCGCGTCTTGAGCAACGGGATTGCCTATCCACAGAACAGCTTTACCAATGCGGAGCCCGGATTCTACCAAGTCGAAGTTGCTCTGCCGTAATCATTCAAGGCTCCCGAGTTCCTCAACGAGATCGACGGCGATACGCTCCTGCTTATAGGTGGATTCCGTGGTCTGCAGGGCCGCATCGAGCAGCTGTTCGCGGATGGCCAATACCTCGCGTAACTCTTCCAGCCGCCCGGTATTGATTTGCTCCAAATCCAGGGCGAGTTGTTCCAGTAGAGGCGTTACTCTTTGGGCGCGTTGATCGGCCTGCGTAAAATATTCTGAGGCGGTTTTCAACAGCACCCGCAACCGTTCTTCAATCTTAGCGCGGTGTAGTTCCATCGTGGCGAGTGAGAGCGCGTATTGCCGTTTAAATACGGCGATATCGGGATTCCGTGTGCCCCACGGCAGAACAAATGCGGCGGACAACCCCCAGCTATTTCCTCCGCCTTCGTAATCTACGTTGTAGAAGGGCTGGATAAACTTAAAGCGAAAGCCGTCTTCGGAGCGCGCGATGGATTCAGCCACTCCGATCGACTGCACGTGCACACCCAACTGGCGATAATCGGCGCGGCGATCCAGCGCTTGTTGGAGCAAGATTTCGATCTCCATCCGGGCCGGAACTCCAACTTGAGCCGCCGCCGCGAGTCGATCCAAATCCGCGTCGTACCCGAGGATAAGCCGTAGTTGCTGGCGCGTTTCGAGTAATGCCTCTTCCACGGTTCCCAGATCGTTTTGTAAATTAAGAGCGTGGCTGTAGAGTTTCGCGCGGTCGGATGCCGTGAATTGGCGGAGTTCTACGCTTTCATCGGCCTCCTCAAGGCGCGGTGCCAACCGACGGAGTTCTTGTTCAAACAGGATCTGCTGTTTATTCAGCATGCGATAGGTGCAGAAGGTGCGGTAGACCTCCATCAGATCGTCCCACTCCAAAGCGGCCACCCGTAATTGCTCCGACACCGTAACCCACGCGAGTTGATTTCGTAAATTATCTTTGTTCCAACGATCCGGTAGGTAAATGCGAAGCGCCAGTCCGACACTCGATTCCGTGACGCGCGGCCGCAATTCTAAACCATATTCCGAACGAGTTCGGGCTTGTGCTTCAGCCTGTTCGAGGGCCGTAGATTCTTCGAGCAAGACGCTTTCGGATCGGACGCGAATCGCCTCACGCAAGTCGGGTTCTGTGGCCCAAACAGAGAGAACGGGTAGAAGAAAAAATAGGCCTTTAAGTCTCATTACTTTTCCCAAACCATTGCTCAAATACGGAGACATCCGGCACCACAACCACGCGTTCGCCCGGCATGAGCGTGGTGCCTTCATCGAGTTCAATCACGATGCGCCGCCCGCGTAGAATTTGATCGTTAAAGCCGGTGAAGACCGGAAGCTTACGGATATCAGCCGTCACCGAAATGATCCGGCCATGGTGCCGTTTTCGACTGGCCGAGGCGATAATTTGGCACCGCTCGTCTTCCACCACATTCATGATATTTTCCTCCGGCATGAAGGCGATCACCCGCGAGGTGAAAACATTACTAATGCGCACCACGGGGTCGCCCGTTTCAACCACATCGCCGGGTTGATGCAAAACCTCTGCCACCACGCCGGCGTTGGCGGCCACCAATCGACGCTGTGCGGCTTGGAGTTTTTCTAAATCTGCGCTGCTGAAGCGTGCGGCATCGGTTTCGGCCATTTCCAAGCGCTTCCCTAGTTGAATAATGAGCGGGGAATAATGTTCCAATACCTCTTTAGTGGCTGCAATTTGCGGCCGTAAATCCTCGAACTCCTGCTCAAGGATGAGGTTTTTATCGAGCAGTTTATCCATCCGCTTTTGACGGGCTTCAAGCGTCTTGAGCTCGGCTATAGTTTTAGCCTCTTCCAGCTTCAAACTTTCGGCTTCATACCGAATGGCCTGGATTTTATCGCGCGTTTTCATCAGCGAAGCCTGATCCATCAATAGGTCCGTCGCCAGCGATTCGCTATCGAGCTCGCCGATGAGTTGCCCTTCGTATACCGGATCGCCCAGACTCACGAAAAGGGTCTTAAGCCGCCCACTTTCAAGGGGAGAGACATATTCATAGGTCCGCTCGGCGATCCCATGGAAGCGGATCCGGTGCAGTCCGCCCGGTAGCAAAACTAAAACGGCGATGGCTGCGCCCATCCAAACAAACCAGGGCCAGCCGTTAAATAACTGGCGAATCCGATGACGGGGACGAGAACGAAGAGCTGGACGTTTGAAGACTTTGCGGGTCATGATTTGTTCTCTTTTAGAGTTCCACCGTGGTGCGTTGCATCACGAGATTAACTTCGGCTACATTTTCAAGCGCCTCGAATTTCTTGATCAAATCGACTTGGTACGAAGGATCGATCAAGCGGACTTGGTAGGAATATTCGAGTAGATCGCCTTGGACGGCCTCGCGCATCGCCAGGAGCGTAAAGGCCGAGCAACATTCCGACAGTACGGCATCCACGTCGGTGCGGGCGGCATCATCATCCGCCGCAACAAGGAAGCGCAGCATCGCTTCGTAGCGACGGTGCGTGGCAAAGGGAGCCCAGTGCAACAGGACAATGACGGAGCTAATGAGCACGCATCCGGTGATCGCCACGGAAAACATGCCCGCGCCGCAGGCGATCCCTAAGCCGAGGGTCGCAAAGAGGAACATCATGTCGCGCGGGTCGCGCACCACGGTACGGAAGCGAATGAGCGAGAGCGCACCGAGCACGCCAATGCCCCGAGCCAGACTGTCGCCCATCGACATCATCACCATGCAGACAATCATCCCTCCGAGAATTAGTGTATG
This sequence comes from Verrucomicrobiota bacterium, assembly GCA_024279685.1. Lineage (GTDB taxonomy): Bacteria > Verrucomicrobiota > Kiritimatiellia > Kiritimatiellales > Pontiellaceae > Pontiella. The sequence continues at coordinate 8,280 of JAJRRI010000150.1, forward strand.
TACAAAAGACCGCGAATAGGAGAGCGACTGGAACGTCACCTGATACAGTTTAGCGATCACCGAGCACAGCACAAAGCTCAAGAGCATGGCTGAAATAACATGCTGGACGCTCAAGCTTTGTGAGCTTCCTGCGGCCGTAATTAAATCCATCCATCCTTCTGTATTCATCGTATTCCCCTTTCAATCAAATCATGAATTCATCGGCAAAAGGCGCCTCGTCTGTTCCAGACAAAAGATTTTCCATCCAAATAGCGGCCGAATATTTGCAATTTCCGCACCGGATTAATTCGAACTCCTGAACTAAGGTAATCAGCCACGTCGGCACCTGTTCGGTACATTTTAGTTCCAAAACTAAGGTCGACTCCCGGCGATTTCGGACCAGTCCACTATCCATCGAGATAAAGCGCCCGCCGTCGCCCCAGTTGTACATATCGGACGCCGGCTGGTAGCACAACTGCGAATCGAAAGTGACACGAGCATAGTGGTCAAATAAACTTACATAAGCCTCGCGACAATATCGAACATAAACCTGCGGTTTTGCATTAATTTCCCCGAATATCCGGACAAAGTCCCGAAAAGATTCCCGCTCCTTGACCGCCTTCAGATTGAGTTCGTCGGCGCTTTTTTCCAATACCCCCGGCTTCCATTCCTCGAAAGGAATGCACGCCCGCGATTTGATAACTCGGTCGAAGTATTTCCGCTTAATCTCCAGAAAGACTGGGGCACCGTCCGGCGATTTACCGTACGTTCGTACGCGCAATTTGAATCGGTGCGAGGCCTCCCGTTCCTTAGCTCGGTGCAGGGAAAGTGAGGGCGAATCAAGTTGAAGCGTATTGATGAAATAACGCCCGCCGGAAGCCTTACAGTGTTTATCTATTTCGCAGTAGGGGCGGATGAAGGCCTTGATCGGCTCGACCAAGGTGCGCGGGATAATGTATTTGGCCTCAAACCGATCGAATATTGAGGAAAAATCTGCACTTTGAGTAGAAAGGTGCTTTGCCATTTATAGATTTAGAAGTTCCTGAACATCTTCCCATGAGAGCTTTTGCATTACTTGCTCATCGGTGGTGAGTGTGGCATCGATGATGCCTTGCTTACGGCGTTGCATTTCGACGACTTTGTCTTCAACGGTGCCTTTGGTGACGAGCTTCACACTGTAGACGGTGCGTTTCTGTCCAATACGGTGGGCACGGTCGGTAGCCTGCGCCTCGACGGCGGGATTCCACCAGGGGTCGAAGTGAATCACCATATCGGCTCCGGTAAGGTTGAGGCCAGTTCCCCCTGCTTTAAGGCTCATGAGGAAGACCGGGATCGTGTGGTCTTTATTAAACTTTTTAACCACGGATTGGCGGTCTTTAGTGCTGCCATCGAGATAGCAATATTTCAAATTACGCGCATCCATTTCCTTCTTAAGGATCGCAAGCATGGAGGTAAATTGACTGAAAACTAACACCCGGTGCTTGCTGTCGAGTGCTTCGTTCAGTAATTCGAAGAAGAGCTCCATTTTAGCGGAAGGATGCTTACTCTTAATTCCATCGAGCTTAAGTAAATCGATGTGACAGCAGGTTTGTCGAAGCCGCAGGAGTGTCTTGAGAATCTCCATTCGAGATTTATTAAACCCTTTTTTCTCCACCATGCTGCTAATTTTTTCTTTAGAGTCTGCGAGCAGCTGGGAATAGACTTTGTGCTGATCTTGCGTCAGCTTGCACGACGCAATGCGTTCGATCTTCGGCGGTAAATCTTTTGCCACATGTTTCTTTAGACGACGAAGCAGAAACGGGTGTAACTTGCGGCGAAGTTTAGCCTGCATATAATCACCTGCGGCGCCGCCCGTAAGAATTGGAAGCTCGTAGAATTCACGAAAATCCTTATGGCTTCCGAGATAACCCGGCATCAGAAAATCCATAATTGACCAAAGATCAGCCACGCCATTTTCGATCGGTGTACCGGTGAGGACCAACCGTTGTTCGGCTTTGATCTTTTTCGCGGCTAAAGCATTTTGGGTGGAGTGGTTCTTAATATGCTGCGCCTCGTCGAGAATGGCTATAGAATAGGTATATTCCAAATGCTTCTCAATATCCCGCCGCATAAGTGCATAGGAGGTGATGACTATATCGACTTTCTCGACCCGCTTCCATCTGCGGTGGCGGTCGGGGCCATGTAGCAGCACGACGCTCAGGTTGGGCGTAAATTTGGCTGCCTCTTCCTTCCAGTTTTCCACCAAGCTGGTTGGACAAACGATCAGAACCGGCTTCCCCCGATGCTCTACATCGGCGCGACCCAACTGAATCCAGGCTAAGGTTTGAATGGTTTTCCCCAACCCCATTTCGTCGGCGAGAATCCCGCAAAAGGAGCGCTTTTCTAGAAAGCGAAGCCAGTTTACTCCTTCGTGCTGATACGCCCGGAGCGTCCCGTTCAGATGAGGACTGAGTTCGACGGGTTCGACCGACTCCTGCTCGTTTTGCTGGCGAGCCTTTTCGAGCCAAGAAGGCGTTGCCTCAATATCGATGCCGGCGAGCGATTCTAGCGAAGATTCCACATAGCTGCTGTAAATGCTACTCATGCGGAAGGAGCCCGGCAGGACGCCCTCGCCGACGGCGCAGTCCTCGAAAATCTCGCGGGCCTGCTGGATGGCATCGGCATCCAGCAGAATTGTCCGGCCATTGCGCTCAATGAACGAGTCCCCGGCCGTCAACGCACGTTGGATCTCGCGTTCTGAAATCGTACTCGTTCCCACTTCATAGTCGTAGCCTACATCGAAGTAGTCGGTTGATCCCGTTTCGTCGACACGAATAACCGCTTTGACAGAATTGATATTTTCGACAAACGGCTTGATGCGCCCTTCCAGCTCGACGGTCCAACCCATGCGACGAATGCGTGGCACGCCGCTACCGAGAAAGTTGAGCACTTCGCGCGGTCCAACAATATTTGTAAGTGTATCCCCCGCTCGCCCGGTAAAACCAACGACTTCTAACCGCTGAACGGCCCGTTTTTCCGAAGCCATATTACGGATCCGGTAGCGCAACAGGTCGCGGGGGTCGGGAATGGCAAAGTTTCCCTGCATATCGGCACGACCCGCAACAAGATCGATTTTATTGCTATAGCAGGCGTAGAGTGTCGCGGAAAGCGAGGCCGGACTTCCTTTGAGTAAGAGGCGAAACTTGGGCTTAGCCGGTTTCATGAAGAAGAGGTCCCGCGTGAGGGTACTGCGCACCGGCATGAGCTGTTCGATCTGAACAAGATCGGTTACTAGGAAAGAAGGAACGTCCTTGCGTGGAATGGAGACCCGTTCGCGATAGATGGCGCGGAGCGAGCGCGGCAAAAATGTGCTGAGCGGCCAAAATTGGTCGGCGTAAAAAACCCAACCTAACGTATCTCCAACCACATAAAAAGGAGCCGGCGCGGCCTCTTCTTCCGAAAATTCGGTATGAAGCTCCAGCAAGAGTTCGCCGTTCTCTCGATCGAGATCCATCTCCACCTCAGAATTAACCGGACCAGCATGTACCGGAATCCCCTTCGAACGGCTGAGTTGATGAATTGATTTCCCGGTATGCCCCCGTAGTACATGGATCAACTCCTGCGTCGAAAGAAATTGCGAGCTGCGGAGCGAGCCTCCCGAGGCTTCTTCTAAAATATGGAGAATTTTTTCATCGCGATGGGTGAAGGAAAAGGGCGTGACGATCGAAACCTCACCCACCGGCGTGCGCTTGCCGGAAACTTCGATGAAAATTCCAACCTCGATTTTCCCAACCAGTACCTGCTTCTGCCAGTTTTCGTTCAGTTCCACGATCAAATGGGCCGGAACAGCCTGCGGGTCAGATTTCTTCACGCACTTGATCCGCTTGCCTTTGGCTGCTTTTTCCATGCGTTTGACCTGGCGTTCAGCATGGGCTTTTTCCTCCGCCGAGGGCCCGGCTGTCATTCGAATGATCTCCATCCCCATCGCCACCAAATGCGAACAAATCAAGCCACGGTCCTGATTATCGCGACAAGGGCAGAGGTTCTCAGGATACTCCCCTGATTTCGGCACCTTAAAACGCGAACGCAGTCCGCGCGGGCCGAGGTTGAGTATGCCCACAACCAGCGGATGCTCATAGGTGATTTTTTCCACTACGCCGCGGACAAACAACGACTTACCGTCGCGAAAGGCACGCCAGCCGGCCCAATCCTTAAGGTCATTTTCTGTAAATGGAACTTTATCACCCATGCAATGAGATCCTGCCTAATCATTAAAAATAGGTTCCAGTATCTCCAATTAGCGTAAATAAATCCATACTAAACCCTATCTTTCTCTTAAATTTAAAGAAAAAGCTAAAAATCGAACCCTATTCATGATTAATCGAATCAAACAATGGGTTGACGCATGCAGACGGCAGGCACAAGATGCGCCGCTTTGAAACTTGAGGTCATTCCATGCAACGGATCATGAAAAAATCTAAAATACACACCGCCACCATAACGGGGCTGGAGCTGTATTATGAAGGAAGCGTTACCATCGATCGTGACCTGCTCGAAAAGGCCGACATACTGCCCGGCGAGCAGGTGCAACTCGTTAACCTCAACAACGGAAATCGCCTCGTCACCTATACCATCTCCGGCGAACGCGGTACAGGCGTGATTGAACTCAACGGGCCTGCTGCGCGGTGCGCAGCCATCGGCGACAAGGTGATCATCATATCCTACGGTAACTACGACGATGCGGACGCCAAGGCTCTCGCACCGATCGTTGTCTTCGTTGATGAAAATAACCGCGCCCGAAAATGAACGATTATCTTTATCAGCGAACCAACCACTATTTCGGCCAGCTGGCCTCCGGCACCGAAAAGTGTGGTATGGAAGAACTCAAGGCGCTAGGGGCCACCCATATTAAACCCGGCTATCTCGGGGCTTTCTTTTGTGCTAATCCGCGCACCATCTACGATATAGTCTACCGCACCCGTATCTTCTCACGCATCCTTGCCCCATTGATGGTCTTCGACTGCCACTCCGAGAAATATCTCTATAAAACCGCACAAAATATCGACTGGACCGACTTCCTAACACTCACCAAAACCTTCGCGATCACCTCCAACGTCGCGGACAGCAACATCACCCACTCGCAATACGCCGGGCAAATTTTAAAAGATGCTATTGTCGATCAATTTCGCGATAAGACCGGCGAGCGTCCCAACGTCGACAAGTACAATCCCGACCTCCAGCTCAACCTCTATATTCACGAAAATAAAGCCCGAATCAGCGTCGATCTCGGGGGCGGCTCGCTACACAAACGCGGCTACCGCACCGAATCGGTCGAAGCCCCTATGCAGGAAACACTCGCCGCCATCATCCTCCAACTCTCCGGCTGGAACGGCGAACGCCCGCTTCACGATCCCTTCTGCGGTTCAGGCACGCTGCTCTGCGAAGCTCTCATGAAGCAGTGCCACATTCCCGCCGCCTATTTACGGCATAAATTTGGTTTCTTACGCCTGCCCGACTTCGATGCGGCCGTTTGGAATCAGGTAAAAACGAAAGCCAATGGCGAAATTCGCGAAATACCCGATGAATTGATCAAAGGAAGCGATATTTCCCCTGAGGCCTTGAAAGCCGTTCGCACCAACCGCGCCAATCTTCCCGACGCTGGAAACATCAAAGTACGCCGTGCCGATTTCCGCAGCTTAGAAGGGTTTGAAAATACAACCCTCATCACCAATCCACCTTACGGGATTCGTCTGGGCGACAAAGAAGGGACCGCCATCCTACTCAAAGAATTCGGCGATTTCCTCAAACAAAAATGCACCGGATGCTCCGCCTTCATCTACTACGGCGATACCACGCTCGTGAAGAAGCTCGGGCTCAAGCCCGAATGGAAACACCCTCTGCGTAGCGGCGGACTCGACGGCGTGCTCTGTAAATACGAGCTATACTGACCTTCTCGGTACAGAATACGACGCCCCCTGCTCCGCCAAAAGAATCTCCTTAAACAAAAACAAAAAAACCGCCGCAAAGTGCGACGGTTTTGAAGGGATACACTCTCGGAAAGCTTATTCGCCGTCGAGGAAGCCTTCCAACTTGCGGATACGGGTGGGGTGCCGCATTTTACGCAAGGCTTTGGCTTCGATCTGGCGAATCCGCTCGCGGGTCACATTAAACTTACGGCCGACTTCCTCCAATGTGCGCGGATAACCATCGACCAATCCGAAGCGAAGCGTTAGCACTTCCTGCTCGCGGGCGGTTAGGGTTTCAAGTACGTACCCAATCTTTTCCTTGAGCAGGCTGAAAGCGGTCATCTCGTCTGGCTTTTCGGCCGCCTTGTCTTCAATGAAGTCGCCAAAGTGCGTGTCGTCACTATCCCCGATCGGGCTTTGCAACGAGATCGGCTGCTGGGCAATTTTCAGGATGGCACGAACGCGATCGACCGCCAATTCCATCTCGTCGGCTAATTCGTCCGGGGTAGCCTCACGGCCAAATTCCTGAAGCAACTGCTTCTGGATGCGCATTAGTTTGTTGATCGTCTCGATCCTGTGAACCGGAATACGAATGGTACGAGCTTGGTCGGCAATCGAGCGAGTAATCGCCTGACGAATCCACCATGTGGCATAGGTACTGAACTTGTAGCCGCGGCGATACTCAAATTTTTCTACCGCCTTCATCAGTCCCATATTTCCTTCCTGAATGAGGTCGAGAAAGGAGAGACCTCGGTTGGTATATTTCTTGGCAATACTAATTACGAGGCGCAGGTTGGCCTCAATCATCTCGGTCTTGGCCTTGAGCCCCTTGCGGAGCCAGATGCGCAGATCCTTATATTGAAGCATGAATTCGCGGTGCTCAATTTGGAGATAGGACTCCAGCTCGCGAACCTCCTTGCGGACGGCTCGTAGCTCAGCGACCGCACTTTTGGCACGGCTCTTCTTAAGGCGCGCCACCTCGTTGAGCAACGTTTCCATTTTTTGGTGCTGCTTATCGACGTTGGGAATGATGTCTTCAATCGCCTTCTGTTTAAATTGCAGCTGCTTGAAATAGCCGGCCAAACGCTCCTGTGCCTTTTCGAACATTTGCGAAGCCTTCTTCTCTTCCGGGCTCCCCTTTTTAGCCTTCAGCTGGTCCTGGAAATATTTTAGCTTCAGCTCGCCGTTGCGCTCAATGCCTCGGAGAACTTTCGGCAAATCGTTGAAATAGTCTTCGCGGCACTCGACATGTTTGTCGGAAATAATGCGGTCAAAGCGTTCTTTACCCCGCTCTAACCGGTCGATCACTCCGAGATAGGCATCGGTTGCGCAACCGAGGCGATGGAACATGCCCGTGGTAGCGATTTCGGCTTCCTCGATTCGCTTGGAGATCTCGACCTCCTGCTCGCGGGTAAGCAACGGAACCTGCCCCATTTGTTTAAGGTACATCCGAACGGGGTCGTCGAGTACATCACTACGAGCATTCTGCTTGTCGGCCTGTTCCTTTTCCATACGGGCTTGATATTCTTCGACATCGTCCTGGCGAATAATGTCGATTTCCATGCTTTGCAGCAGAGCGACCACCTTGTCGATATCTTCCACCACCACCATATCTTCCGGAAAGGCTTCGTTAATATCCTCGAAGGTTAAGAAACCGTGATCGGAGGCCAGTGCCATCAGCTCTTTGATTCGATCGTTGCGTTCCTCTCGATCCATCCGGGAAACCGCATTCAATCCCTCGACCGCCGCCGCAAGTTCAGCGTCACCGCTCTTCGTGGCCTTCTTCCTGGCGGGCATTTTCTTGGCCGGAGCCTTCTTCGCCGCAGATTTCTTTGCGGGGGCTTTCTTGGCCGCCTTCTTCTTGGCCACCTTTTTAACCGCTTTCGGCTCCACTTTTTTTCCAGGGGCTGCCGCTTGCTTCATCATTCTCACAGGAGCCTCCTCTTTAACCGAGGCTTTCATCACCTTCTTCGAGACCGTTTTTTTAGCCGGGGCTTTCTTGGTTGAGGTCTTTTTAGCGGGTGCTTTCTTAGCTACCGTTTTTTCAGGAGCCTTTTTAACGGGCGCTTTCTTGGCAGGGGCTTTCTTAGCTACCGTTTTTTTAGGAGCCTTCTTTGCCGGAGCCTTTTTAGCGGGCGCTTTTTTGGCCGGGGCTTTTTTAGTCGATTTCTTCTTTGCAACGGTCTTCTTTTTCGCAGTAGCCATGGAGTTCCTTTTTACAAAAATATACAGTTCACCTATTATAGCGGGGAAACCAAGGAAATAACAGTAAGAGCCGCCCACCCGTCAACGCTAATTGATAAATTAATGAATCGAGCAGGATGTTTTGCCCCGAGAACATCTCTATGCTACATTCCGAGTTCATGAATAAAGATAAACTCTATTCCGAATCGTTGGCTCATATTGCCAATTTTAACTTCGATGCGCACGTGGCCGATGTGTTTCCCGACATGATTGAACGCTCTGTTCCCGGGTACCGCGCCATCATCACCATGATCGAGACACTGACGGAGCACTACGCCCAGCCCGACAGCACCCTCTACGACCTCGGATGCTCGCTCGGAGCCGCCACCCTCTCGATGCGCCGCGGCATCTCGGCCGATGGATGCCGGATTGTCTCGGTGGATAATTCAACCGCCATGACCAAACGCTGCCGAAAAGCGCTAGATCGAGACCTGTCCGATCCCCCGGTCGACGTGGTGTGCGACGATATTCGAAACGTAAAAATCAATAATGCCTCGGTCGTGGTGCTCAACTTCACCCTTCAGTTTATTCCACCGAAAGAACGGGCCCAACTCCTCGAAAAGATCCACAATGGAATGCGCCCCGGCGGCGTATTAATCCTTTCCGAAAAGGTGCGGTTCGCCGACGAACATCTAAACCATCTGCTGACCGACATTCACCATAATTTCAAGCGGGCGCATGGCTACTCCGACCTTGAAGTCAGCCAAAAACGTTCCGCGCTTGAGAATGTGCTCATTCCTGAAACCATTGCCACCCACCGCGAACGGCTTATGCAAGCCGGCTTCTCCTCGGTCGATGTCTGGTTCCAATGCTTCAACTTCATGTCCATGCTCGCCGTAAAGTAGAAGCCTCTCATGAAAATTGATTACTCAGAATTTTTCAAACAACTTAAAGACTCGCCACTGGAACCGTGGATCGAGCTCCTGCCGGAACGCATCGCCCATGGCCTGCGCCATGAGCGCCACGGCCTGCTCTCGGAGTGGGAAAAGATTCTCGAACAACTTCCAAACCTTGAGAGTTCGTCAACTGAACTGAAAACCGACGTGCGGGTTAAGGGCGAAACCGACCCTCATCTGGAAGCGATGCTCAAACGATTCCACCCCTGGCGCAAAGGGCCGTATCACATTCACGGTGTGAACATCGATACCGAGTGGCGATCGGACTGGAAGTGGGATCGGGTCCGCCCACACCTCCAACCCCTCGAAGGCCGCACCGTTCTCGATGTGGGCTGCGGCAATGGATACCACTGCTGGCGAATGGCCGGCGAGGGCGCAAAGTTGGTGGTCGGCATCGATCCTTCCCCTATGTTTGTTTGTCAATTTTTCGCCATGAAGCATTTTATTCAAACCCCGCGCGCATGGGTGCTGCCACTCGGCATCGAGGATGTTCCCGATACGCCAGCCGTATTCGACACCGTTTTCTCTATGGGCGTGCTTTACCACCGCAAATCGCCGCTCGAACATATCGAACGGCTTAAATCACTCCTGCGCCCCGACGGAGAGCTCGTTATCGAAACACTGGTGGTCGATGGATCAGCGGGCGACACCCTCACCCCGAACGGACGCTACGCTAAAATGCGAAACGTCTGGTTCATCCCCACCGTCCAGACGTTGGAATACTGGATGCACCGTTGCGGTTTAACGAATATTCGAACGGTAGACATCAACACCACGTCCACCGACGAACAGCGATCCACCGACTGGATGACCTTTGACTCGCTCCCCACCTTCCTCGACCCCGCCGATCCGTCTAAAACCATCGAAGGCCACCCCGCCCCTAAACGGGCCGTGGTGATTGCGACGGCGTAGCGCGAAATTCCGTTTCGCGTTTCGACAGAATAGTACGTCCGAATACTCGAAACAGAATTTCGAGCTACGGGAATTGCCACGATGGTCCTTTTATTTTTTCGTGTTCTTCGTGGCCTTCGTGGTTTACCCTCCGTGCTATGAACTTATCTAAATTTGGCGAAAAATTCACGCGCAAGGCCGGAATCACCCAATTGATGGATGACCTCGGCGAAGCGATGGCGAAGGACGAGATGCTGATGCTCGGCGGCGGGAATCCAGCGCATATCCCCGCCGTGCAGGATCGCTTCCGCAAACGGATGATGGATATTCTCGCGGAGCCAAAGGGCTTCGAATCGATGATCGGAAACTATGACAGCTCGCGCGGCAATGCCGCCTTCATCGAGGCGCTCGCGGACATGCTGCGTGAAACCTTTGGATGGGCGATCGGTCCGGAAAATATTGCACTGACCAATGGGAGCCAAAATGCCTTCTTCTGCCTGTTTAATTTGTTTGCAGGCGAGATGCCGGACGGCTCAAAAAAGAAAGTCCTTTTTCCGCTGACACCGGAATATATTGGTTATGTTGACTCCGGATTGAGCGATGAATTTTTTATGGCACAACGCCCATCCATCGAACTGCTCGACGACGGGCTATTTAAATACCACGTCGATTTTGACGCGCTGGAGATCGGCGACGATATTGGCGCCATCTGTGTATCACGCCCGACCAACCCAACGGGCAATGTACTGACCGATGAAGAGATGGAGCACCTCGATATGCTCGCGCGGGAGAAGGGCATTCCGTTCATCATCGATAATGCCTACGGCACGCCCTTTCCGGACATTATCTATACCGAAGCCAAACCGCTGTGGAATGAGAATACCGTGGTTTGCATGAGCCTCTCTAAATTTGGACTGCCGAACCTACGTACGGGCATCGTAATCGCCCGAAAAGAGATTGCCTCGGCCATTGCTGATATTAACGGCGTCATGCATCTTGCGCCGGGCGGAATGGGTGCGCGCATGGCGATCGATTTAATCCGCAATGGTGAAATCATGCAGATGAGCCGCGAGATCGTGCGGCCATTTTACCAACGCAAGGCGTTCCAAACGTTGGACTGGTTCCGCGAGGAACTCGGCTCTTCATCAAGCTCAGGAAAAGAGGCCGTCCCCTACCGCATTCATAAACCGGAAGGAGCACTCTTCCTCTGGCTCTGGTTTCAGGATCTACCCTGCACCGCGGGCGAACTCTATGACCGCCTGAAGGTGCGCAATACGCTGATCATTCCAGGTCACCATTTTTTCCCGGGGCTTGATGAATACTGGCAACACAAGCACGAGTGCATCCGCGTCACGTACGCTCAGGACGATGACGTGGTTCACGAGGGCGTCAAAATCATTGCCGATGAGGTACGGAAAATTTATCGCGAGGCGTGATTTTGACATACCTTAAGACGTACGCTAGTCTTTAACCGTTTTCACCCTGCGTAAGGCGTAATAAGGAACCTCCAATGAAAATATATTTTTATATAGTACTGACGATATTAGCGGCCAACGTGTTCGCAGAAGACGTGGTGCTGAAAGGGGGCACCAAAATTCAGGCGCCTCTACTCAAGGAGTCCGATGATGCTGTCGTGCTCGACTTAGGCTACGATGTGTTGCGTATTCCACGCGACGAAATACTCGCAATCTATGATGCCCAACAGGCCGTTGAAAGCACTGTGCCCGTCGATAGCAACCAGCTCTACACCGTAAAATCGCCCCATCGCATCTCCACCGAGGAGGCGGCTAAACTCTACGCGCCGTCCGTTGTACTCGTTAAAACCGCGGCCGGGATCGGCTCCGGCTTCTTCATTAACGAAGAGGGGTATCTCATCACCAACTTCCATGTCATTGCCGGCGAGAAACACATCGCCATCACGCAGTTTTTGCTCGAAGGAAAAATCCTTCGCCGCGTGGTTCACAAGGACGTCGAGATTGTCGCCACGGCCCCGTTCCATGACCTTGTGGTTCTGAAAATCAAGAATTTCGACACCCAAATTACACCGGTTTTCTTTGAGCCGGAGGAAAACCTCAGCATCGGCGAAACCGTATTCGCCATCGGCAATCCACTCGGCCTCGAACGCACCGTGACCGAAGGCGTGTTGAGCCAGACCCACCGCAACTTTGGCGGCATCCTCTATTTACAAGTCGATGCCCCTGTTAACCCCGGAAACTCCGGGGGACCGCTCTTCAACAGCCGCGGTCAAGTCGTCGGCATCATTAACATGGGCATACCGACCATGGAAGGCCTCAACTTCGCCATCCCCGCCCGCCACGCCAAATATATTCTCGATCACATTGATGCGTTCGCTTACGATGCCACGAACCCCGAATCCGGTTTTGTCTACCCCGACCCACCCCGCCGTCCCGGAAAATTTTCATCTGACCAAAAGGAGCCTGACCATGTCCGTTAAACTAAATATCCTGTCCCTTTCCATCCTGCTATCCATCCCGATGGCCTCATCCGCACTAGAACGGTTGTCGCTATTGCCGCCGGACGCACAGAGCTATATGCGAGTCTCGAATACAACCAACTTCTGGGACCTGCTTAAGCAGTCGTCCGTCGGAAAACTATGGGTCGACTCGCAGGTTCAGGACTTCCTCGGAAACCCCGACTCTGAAACCTGGAAAAACTTCTTTTTTGACGATGAATACGATGCCGAGGATGAAGTATTTATCGAGCAAATGAAAATGCTGAAAGGGGAAGTTATCCTCGCCTTCGATCAAGAACTGGAGAACCCCTACATCATCGCAGCAATCAGCGAAGCCGACTTCCTCAAGAGCCTAGAGATGGATCTAAAACTAAACGAAATCGACGATGAGCCCTACGAGATTTTGAAAAGCTCGTTTCAGGATGTAAAGATCATCCAATACATTGAAGACGGCGGATCGGCAGATGAAGAGTCGTCGTGGCAGGCGCATCTCAACGGAACCCTCGTGCTTGGCTACACGAAAGCGTGGGTGGAAAAATGTATTGTTCAACTTAAGAAAGAGGCGATCGAAGAGCCAACCGGAAACCCCATCCTCAATCTAACCCTCCCGCTGTCCAACCTGATCGCCACTTGGGCCGAAAAAGAGGCCGCCGTGTCTGATATTTTACTCGAAGCACTTGGCATAAAGGGCGTTGAAAACTATTCTTTTAAACTCGAACTCAAGGCCACCAAGATGGTGGCCGATAGCCACTTGCGCATAGCCGACCTCTCCAAAGGTATTTTCAGCATGCTCGACACCCAACCTTCGGAACTCCCGACCGTCACCTTCATTCCCGAGAATATCTCCTCGCTGGAAGTCGGGCGCTTTAATCTCCTCCGCTTCTGGCAAGAAATCCCCGTCGTATTGGCCAGCGCCATGCCCGCCGTCAAACCACAGTTCGACCTAATCTTACCCATGCTACAACAGCAAGCAGGCGTTAATTTCGAGCAAGATCTGCTGGTTCACCTAGACACCCAATACCTCTCCTTCTCCGAAGTCCAAGGCGGCACGCAAACCACCGTCATCGCCATTGAGCTCAAGGATAGTATGGCCTTCAAAATTGGATTGGAAACTCTGCTTGCGGCCCCTGCACTACAACCCCAAATTGCCGCTGGCCTCGACATTGAAGAATTCCTCGACCATACCCTCTACACGATGAAAAATGAAGATCCTGAAAACCCCGCTGCCTTCGGAGTTTCGGGCGACTATCTGCTCTACAGCCAACCCGATGGCCTGCGCCAAACCATTCGAAGCCAAAGCAGTGCTGCGGCGGCCAACATGGCCTTCGAGCGCACAGAACTCGTTAAAGGGCTCCGTCAGCACGTACCGCCACGTGCCTTTGGATTTAGTGCCATCGACTGGGAAAAAAATATAGGTTTCGTAATACGCGAACTCAGCAAGCCCGAATATATCACCGCCATGCAACAAGGCTGGGCAACGAGCGGATCGCCGCTTCCTCCACCCGACTTCACCAAACTACCGCCCGTCGACCACCTTGCTAGCTTCTTCAATATCTCCTACCAATACATCGAAGCCACCGACGACGGCCTCCACCAGCGATTTGTCCTTAAATACTAACCCCGAAAAATCGCTTGAATATCGAATATAGAACAAGGAATCGCAGCATGAATAAATTTGTTCCTCTGATGATCGCGTTGGCTTCGGTCGTCACGACGATGGCCGATACAACCCCGCGCGATTTTGGCTTCCAGCCGCTCGAAATCTTTAAGTTCGACTACGGCACCAGTCGCCTCATTGTCGCGGATATCAACGGTGACGGACTCGACGATATTCTCTTTTCCAACAACCATGTTTCACGGCTTGAAATTCTCGTACGAAAAGCCACGAACGAGAAGACGGACGATTTACCCGAACTTGACGAGCGGTTCGAAAATAAGGGCCTAATTGTCGACCAAGCCCTTAAAGTCCTCCGCGTGGCCGACCTTGACGGAAACGGGCGACTCGATATCATCACCTTCGGCACGGCCATTGGGCTTCAAATTCATTATCAACAGGACGACGGCACCTTCGGCGAACCGGAACGCATATTCATCAAAGATCCCTCCTCCGTCACCACCATCCAAATTGGCGACCTCGACGGCGACGGAAGCAAAGACCTACTCGTTTGCCGGCGCAACCAAGCCGACCTCCACTGGAATCGTGGCGATCAGCCTTTTCAGCAAAAGAAAACCCTCCTATTTTCCGCCGACAAAAGCTTCTATGGCGATATCGCCGATATCAACGGCGATGGCATCGCCGACCTCGCCTTCCATTTTAACTCCACCCGCAATCCATTAAAGGTACGCCACGGCAAAGGAGGCGGCCTATACGGCATCGAACAACCGCTCGAACTCCCTCCGCGTCAATATATGGATATTTTCCAACCCGAAGGAAGCGCACCTCAAATCGGCATGGTACTGCGCAACCGACTCGCCTTCCGCATCTATGATTTCGCCGAAAAAGAGCAACTCCCGTTGCTCGGCCTACAGGAGGCCTCGCCCGCGCGCATCGGCCTTGAAGGCACCAACAAAAAATCCACCGCCGCATGGATCGCCGCCGACTTTAATTCCGATGGCTACGACGACCTGCTTGTTGCCGCCCCCGAACTGAGCCGCCTACACCTCTACTCCGGCGGGCAAAACGGGCTCGATCCCGAGCCACAGCGCATCGACACCCTCTCTGAAGTCACCCGCATCTCCCGGCTGGCCAATGGCGATATCCTCGTGATCAGTAAAAAAGAAAAGATTGCCGCAATCCATGCTGCCGCCGATCTCGACGCCTTCCCCACCATCCTCAAAACCCCTGGCACCGTACTGGCCGGGTGCGCCATTGAATCCGCCAACGAATCTTGGTTGGTTTGTAAGAATGACGACAAAGAGCTACAGCTTATGCGTAGGGGGAAAAACGGAGAGTCGGCCGACCTCTTCCCGCTTGAAATGGAAAACGACCCCGCCGATTTACTCGTCTTTCGCCTACCAGAAAACAAAACCGGCCTGATCTTCTTTATGGCCTACGACACGCCGAAGATGATGCTCTTCGCCGAGGGTGCACTGGAGGAACTTACCAGCGAATCGTTCCGCGCTCTTGCCCTGCCGCTCGTCCTTTCTAACATCCACCTCGATGCCCCCGGCGACGGAACAGTGCTGACGGTCTCACAAGGCGCAATTGCCCGGCGCTTTGAGTGGAAAGACTCGCGCTACGAAGTCACTCGCCAATTCAACCCGGAAAACCCGCAGGGTGAACTCATCGCCTCCTGCTCGTATGAACTCCTTAACGGGAGCACCGGAACCTTAATCTACGATCGCAACTCCGGCGACCTTGTCCGCTTCGCTGCCGACGGAAGCGACTGGGGGAAAATTCATATTTCCGATGCCAACCAAACTCTATTTAACCTCGTTCAACTCCAGAACAAGGAGCGCGATACCCTCATCCTGATCGACCGCACCGGACTCAACGAAATCCTCGGCAGCGGCACCCGTCTCTCCGCCACTTCCGTTGCCGAATATGTGTCTCCCTCAGAAGACCCCAGGCTCTCTTACGCCAAACTCGTCCAGCTCGGTTCCCCGCCCCGTCCGATGATCGCACTCGTCGATCCCGCCAACCGTGCCATCGAACTGGTCAGTCAAGTGGACGGAGAGCTGAAGCGGGAACTCAGCTTCGAAGTCTATCTCACCTCCGACTTCGTCAATCGAAAGAAGAACCGCGGCACCGAACCACACAACCTTGAATCAGGCGACCTGAATGGCGACGGTATCGGTGATCTCGTCGTCCTCAGCCAAGACAAACTACTGATCTATCTTGGAGAATAAACATGAAAAAGGAGTCCCCCATGAAATTCACCGTAGACCAGGAACTCTGCATCGGATGCGCAGCCTGTGAAGATATCTGCCCAACCGTCTTCGAACGACCAGAGAGCACCTCGAAGGTAAAGCTTAATCCCGTTCCTAAAAAGCTGCAGGAAAACGCTCTCGAAGCCGAAGAAAGCTGTCCAGTGGCCGCAATTTCCCACAAAACGTAGTTCATGCATGCTTCATTCTCGCCCATCGGCTCGATCCGCTCCTGCTATGGAGAAAAGTTCGGTATCCCGCGTCAACCGGGATTGGTCAAGAGTGCCACGGCGACGCTGGAATTAATTCCACCGTACAATACGCCGGATGCCCTGCGCGGACTGAATGAATTCTCCCACCTCTGGATCGTCTTTGTGTTCCATCAATCCATCTCTGAATCGTGGAAAGCAACGGTGCGGCCACCACGGCTGGGGGGAAACAAACGGATCGGCGTATTTGCCTCGCGCTCAAACTTCCGCCCCAACCCGATCGGACTATCGGTGGTAGAGCTACTCAAAGTCGAGGAAACCTCCCTAAGACTCGGCGGCGGCGACTTTCTCGACGGCACTCCGGTTCTCGACATCAAACCCTACATCCCCTACGCCGACTGTATTCCCTCAGCCATCGGTGCCTTCGCCCATACCGCCCCGGAGCCAGACCATCGTGTAGAGTTCAGTTCCGAGGCAAAGCAGGCCGTCCAAAACTTGGAAAACAAGAACCGTCCGGCATTGCGGCAACTGATTGGCGATATGCTGGCCTACAACCCGTGCCCCGCCTACCAAACCAACGACCCCAACCGTATATTCGGCACCCGCCTCTTCGATCTCGAAGTGCGGTGGCGACAAACGAGCACAACCGTGGACGTGGTGCAGATTGAAAAAATATAAAAACGGCACCCATACTCGGCTAAGGGTATTTGAGTCTATCAAAGTTTTTTACAATCGGAGTCGGAGACCTTCAAACTGTAAACTACAGGGCTCCACGTGTGTACGAAAAGCAGGCAAATGAACGAGATTAGCAGCCGAGACGTAGCGCGAAATTCTGTTTCGTATTTAGCTCGGAAGAACGGTGCGCGTGCAAAACTCGAAACAGAATTTCGAGCTACAGAAGGCGCGGGTTTGAATCGGACGCATAGAGAAATGAGCTCTGCGTCCGGCCCTGCGTACGCGCGGACGGCTGAGGACAGCCATCCCTACCCAAGGATTTTCAACCCGATGAATTGGAATAGGGGTGGTACGATCTGGGAACAGAATAGAATAGGGGTCGGTCCTATAAATTAATGATACGGTTGATTAAAACACTTTCGTGACTCATGATTTTACCCTCTACTGGATCCTACTCTACCGTCCAATTTTTAGCATCATCTGTTGCAATCGATCAATGGCCGCGCGGCCTTCGTCGCCGAGGTCGAGGGTGAAGTCGTTGACGTAGGTTTTGATGTGTGCGCGGGTGACGTCGTCTGCGAGTTCCTGCGCGTGTTGCCGCACATAGTCGGTGGTGGAGTCGGGGTCGTCGAAGGCGGTGTGGATGGATTGTTTTAGTCGCTCTTCAAATTCGGCGATGCGTTCCGCCCCTAGGCTCTTTTTTATGGCAATGCAGCCGAGCGGGATCGGTAGGCCGGTTTCGGCTTCCCACCAGTCACCGAGATCGACCAAGCATTTAAACCCCTGTTCTTCAAAAACAAAGCGGCCTTCGTGAATGACCACGCCGGCATCGACCTTACCGGAGGCGACGGCGCCCATAATTTGGTCGAACGGCATAAAGATACTATTTTTGAGTTCGGGATTCCAGAGTCGTAATAATAGATGGGCGGTGGTGTATTCGCCGGGAATGGCCATACGGGTATTCGGCTTTAGGCTTTGGGCATTAGGGGCAATGACCAAGGGGCCGCAGCCTCGGCCTAGTGCGGCGCCGACTTGGAGTAGTTCGTACTTGTCCTGAAGCAGCAGCCACGCGTGGAAGGAGAGTTTGGTGACCTCGAACCGCTCTTCAAAGGCCATGCGGTTGAGCGTTTCGACATCGTGTAAATGGACCTCGATATCCTCCTGTTTGGCCAGTTGGCAAAAGATGAAGGTATCGTTCGGGCAGGTTGAGTATGCGCAGGATAGAGTCGTGTTTTTCATAGGCCTAATCACCGTTGGTCTTTAAGGGGGGTGTCTACTGCAGTTCACTCAATTAAGTGATTGAATCGAGCATCATTCCAGCTATTATCCGCCGCATCAATTTCAAAACGAGGCGAATAATGAAAGCACAACCCGATTTAACGCAAGTGGAAAAAGACAAGCTGGCGATCGATCCAGATTTTGACTTCCTTGAGATTGCGAAACGTCCGTTTGAAGACATCACGCCCAATGAACTTGCCATGTTCAAGTGGAGCGGGGTTTATCACCAACTTCAACCGAGTTTCTTCATGATTCGCGTGGTGACCCCCGGGGGCCGCATGACCACAAAGCAGTTTAACCGCGCGGTCGATCTGGCCGAAAAATATGCTCAGGACGAACTGTGCATTACCACCCGCCAGACGCTTCAATACCACTGGATTCGGCAGGAGGATATCTACAAAATTATCGAGGGCATGGCTGAGGTCGGCATCACGACGCAGAACGGCTGTGGCGATGTGCCGCGTAATATTATCGGCGACTCCCTCGCCGGCGCGGGTCCCGATCAAATTGGGGACTCCCTAAAAATTATTCGTTGGATGGCTGAGGACGACGAAATCCAGAATCAGCGCAACCTGCCGCGCAAACATAAAATTAGTGTGGCCTCAAGCAACGATGCGTTGGCGCAGACCCTTATGAATTGCCAAGGCTGGGTTCCGATCGAACGCGATGGCACGGTGGGTTGGAAATACCATGCCGGCGGTGGCCTTGGCGCCCGCCCTTATTTGGCCAAACTTATTTTTGATTGGGTGCCGGAAGAACTCATTATTCCAGTCACGCGCGCGGCCATTGAGGCGTTCCGCCGTCACGGCGACCGCCGCAAGCGCACGCACTCCCGCCTGAAGGTGGTGGTGGATCAAATGGGCGCGAAGAAGTTCGGCGATGTGCTGATCGATATCATGAAAGAAAAAGGGGTCGAAGGAGTAGACCAGATTGAATATGCCAAAGACTCTGTCCCGGCGATTGGAAAAATGTCCATCAACGGCGACGTCGTCATTCCACAGAAAGAAACGGGCAAGAGCATCGTCCGCATCCTGATTTCACGCTCAGAAATTAAAACCGCGGAATCGCGTATCATTTCCAAACTGGCCGACGAGCTCGGCGGCGGAATTATCATGTTCACCAACCGCCAGAACATTGAGTTGCACGATGTGCCGAATGAAAATGTCGATGCTCTGATCGCCGCACTGCACGAAGCGGACTTCACCACCGAAGGCCATGAACACTTGCCGGACATCGTGGCGTGCGTTGGAACCACGATGTGTAAAATGGCCGTCTCCGACTCGCCGGATGCTTACCACCGCCTTTATGCCGCACTCGCGACCGACGAAAAATATTGGAAATCCATCGGGACGCTACGCATTAACATTACCGGTTGCCCCAACAACTGCGCGCATGCGTGGATTGCGGATATTGGTCTTCGCGGCACCCGCACCCGTAATGCGGACGGCGGAAACACCGAAGGGTATAGCATCCTCGTCGGCGGAAAATTGAGCGAAGCCGGAAGAATCTCCGAATACCTTTGCGATGCCTCCGCCGAAGAGATCGTCCCGGCGGTCCGCAAGGTACTCGATACCTACCTCGAAAACCGCGCCAACGATGACGAACGATTCGTCGACTTTTGCGAACGCATTGGCATCGAACCCTTCAAGGAACTCGTAAAATGAAACAACTACTGAACGAAGCCGAATCCCTTATTAATGCCGGACACTGCGACGAAGCGGTCGAACTGCTCTGCCGTCAGGGCGTACCAGAAGATGCCCGCGTCTGCGAACTGATTGCCCTCGCCCACCACCAGCGTAAGGCCACGCGCGGCGATGTATTTTCCGCCGCGGTGTTTGCCGGACGCGCGTTGGCTCAAGGCAGCACCAACCCGCAAATGCAAGCTATCATCGATGCCTCCAAACGAAAAGATGGGGCCTCCGATGCGCACCTTGCACCGCAGGACTATGCCCTCGGTGGATGGGATGAAACCCGAGAACCCATCGATGCGCCGCTCGACTCCTGCGCCCTCTCCAAGCTCAACGGAAAGGCCGACGCCCCGAAAGATTTTGACTGGTTGGGTAAAAATATTCCCTGCCAGAAAGCCTGCCCGGCTTCGACTGATATTCCCGGCTATCTCTCGGCCATCTATGAAGGCCGCCATAAAGACGCCTATGATATTAACTTGCGCGACAATGTGTTCCCCGCCGTGCTCGGCCGCGTTTGCGCCCGCCCGTGCGAATCGGAATGTCGCCACGGCTGGGAAGGCCTTGGTGAACCGGTCGCCATCTGTTTCTCAAAGCGTTCCGCCGCCGATTTTAAACAACAAGATTTAGTGCTCATGGACCAATGGTTCAAGGATTCTGGCAAGCGCGTGGCCGTGGTCGGCTCCGGCGTGGCCGGCCTTGCTGCCGCACGGCAGTTAGCCCTGCTCGGGCATAGCGTCACGGTCTACGAAAAACATAGCGTCCCCGGCGGCATGATGAATCAGGGTATTCCGGTCTTCCGTCTTCCGCGCGATATTATTGCCAAAGAGATCGAACAGATCACCGCCCTCGGCGTTAAAATCATCTGCAATACAGCGATTGGAAAACCCATCAGCCTCTCCGAATTAACCGAACAAAATGACGCGGTGGTGATGGCGGCCGGAACGCTTCGTCCGAACCTACTGGATCTGCCGGGCAAGGAACTCGACGGCATTCGCCATGGCCTCGACTTCCTGCTCGATGTAAATGATAACGGCACCACTCAAATCGGCGAGAAAGTCGTCGTGATCGGCGGTGGATTCACCGCGATGGACTGTGCGCGCACCGCGCGGCGTCTCGGAGCCACCACCGTACAGATTGAAGAAGAACTCGCTGACAAAACCGTGGCCGGTTCTATCCTACGCATGCCGAAGGGCAATGTGAATGTGTGGTATCGCCGCTCGACCGACGAAATGCTCGTTACCCCAGGCGAACTCGAAGAGCTGGAACACGAACATATTCCGCTCGAAACTAGGGTAACGCCCAAGGCATATATCGGCGAAAACGGGAAAATGAAGGCGATGCAGTTTATCCGCACGGAGCTCGGAGCCCCCGATGCCAGCGGTCGCCGCCGCCCGATCGAGATCGAAGGCAGCGAATTCGAAATTCCGGTCGATACCGTACTCCTCGCCACCGGCCAGTTCCCTGAAACCAACTGGATCGACGAAGCTCTTAAATCTGAACTCGCCGGTGAGGATGGCTGGCTCAAGAGCGGCTCGGCCTATGCCACCGCCAAGGATAAGATTTTTGCGGCGGGCGACTATGCCACCGGCGCGAGCTCGCTCATTCAAGCGATTGGCCACGCCAAGGAATCCGTCCGCGCGGTGGACCAATTCTTGATGGGCAAGATTCGCTTAAAAGACTTCGTTAAAATTGAAGATGTAATGGGTTCCGGTCGCATCCGCGAGATGGATACCGTCCCGCTTCAACCGATGCCGACCCTCGAATTGGAACAACGCGACCTTCCGACCGAGGTTGAGCTAGGCTTCAACGAGGAGACTTCCGTTGATGAGGCGCAGCGTTGCTACCAATGCCACTATAAATATGAGATCGACTCCGATAAGTGCATCTACTGCGACTGGTGCGTCAAAGCCAAGCCGCGCCCGGACTGCATTCTAAAAATTAAGAGCCTGCACCATGACAGCGAAGGCCGTATTGTTGGGTGGGATATTGCCGAAACTTCGGATGAAGTCAGCCAGATCTGGATCAACCAAGACGACTGCATCCGTTGCGGAGCCTGCGTCGCCGCCTGCCCGGTCGATGCCATCAGCATCCAAAAGGTCACGCTCGTCACCGAACTCGTGGAATAGAACTAGCCAATGCCCTTGGAAGCGGTCTACCTTCTGCTCGTATGAAGATCCTCCTGACCTCATTGCTTGTTTTCCTTGCTGGAACCGCTCAGGCGCTGAACACCGCCGCATTGGTGGATGGCTCGGCGGCGGAACTGCTGGATAAAAACTGCATCCGTACCGATATGGGTGGCGTGCTTCCAATCCGGTTCGATGCGGCGGTCGCTCTACTCAATCAACCGGATCTAATTCTGTATATTCAAAAGGAATACCGCACTTCGATTTCAGCGGACGGCAACGGCGCCTACCACTATTTCAACGAAAAGAACCAGCGCACGGAGATCTTCGAACTCTACCGCCAGCAAACTTCAGAAACCTCCTTCGATCTCATCTACCTTGCCTGTGGCAAGCGCTATTTTGGAAGATACGAAGTCCTGATTCACATCCGCGCGGTCGATGCCGAGACAGCGGGTACGCTTTACATTGCGGAAATCCATGCCTACCCCCGTAATGCCACCCGCCGATTTTTTGCGCGGCGGTTTGGAACCATCGAGCGCTACTTCCAGCAAAAAACCCGGAAGATTGCCCATTCCTCCATTCAACTTTGTATCCAAATGGAGCAGTCCCCGCTCTTTGTGTATCAACCCCCAGCCCCCCTACTGGAACCCTAACTAAACCGGCCAGAAAATAGGTTCTTATACGAAATTAATCTGATTCGTATTAAGCTCGGAAGAAGGGTGCACGTACAAAATTCGAAACAGAATTTCGAACTACGTCTTGGCTGCTAATCTCGTTCTTTGGCGCGTGGATGGTTTTTATCGTGGGTATAAAAGGTGTCCGCCCGAACGCAGGGCCGCTCTTCGATAGACCTATCCCCCACTCATACCCCTCCGCTAGATTGTGAATTTTGAGGGCCTCTGACGTTAATTTCAGTCCGTCCTTTATAGGGCGGCGGTGCTGTGAAATAGTGCTTCTTTATTTGTCACTGGGAAAAGGAAAATCAATGAATCGTTTATTTAAATTAGGAGGTCTGCTCGCGGTCTTGCTGTGCTACAGCCCGACGCTACGGGCCGAGGGGGGCGAACCGTCCGTCGTTAAGATTGTGAATCAGTATAATTCGTTCAGTTGGTATACGCCGTGGGATTCAGGATCAACGGGGAAAGGAACCGGCAGCGGATTCGTAATTTCTAAAAAACGAATCATGACCAATGCCCATGTCGTCAGCGATTCCGCCATGTTGCTGGTCTATTTCTACAACGATCCGACCCCCTACCCCGCCAAGGTCGTGGCGATTGGTCACGACTGCGACTTGGCTGTGCTGGAACTTGAGGACCCAACGCGCATGGAAGGCATTCCGCCGCTAGAATTCGATGGGTTGCCGGCCATTCGGTCGCGGGTATTTACCTATGGGTATCCGGCGGGTGGAAAACGTATTTCCAGCACCGCGGGGGTTGTCTCACGCATTGAAATTCAGCCCTACGTACACTCTGGAGTGGACCAACACCTGACCGTCCAGACCGATGCCGCGATCAATCCGGGCAATAGCGGCGGACCGGTTGTTCAAAATGACCAAGTGGTTGGTGTCGCCTTCCAAGGGAGCAGTCAGCTCGAAAACATGGGCTTTTTCATTCCGACTGAAGTGGTTCAACATTTTCTAACCGATCTTGCCGATGGCACCTATGACGGTTATCCCGAACTTGGACTCTTTTCCGCTAAGCTGGAGAACCCCGCGGCGCGGGCCTACGCGGGCATGACGGATGGTGAAACCGGCATACGGGTGGAGCATCTGGCGCGCGGTTGCTCGGCGGATGGCGTGTTGTTGCCCGGCGACATCATCACTGAAATCAACGGCTATCCCGTGGCCAATGATGGTACGATCCGCTGGCAGGGATTGCGGCTGGATAACGCATTTTTGATCGACCAATTCCAAAAAGGCGAGCGTGTTCCGATGCGCATAATTCGCGGGAAGGAACGGATGGAACTAGAGGTTCCACTCAGCTTCTACAACCCCAATCCATGGCTGGCCAAACGCTATGAACAGCGGCCGGAATATTATATCTATGCCGGACTCGTCTTTGTGCCGGTCAACCGCGAGACGCTCGAAACCTACGGCAAGAATTGGTATGCGGAAATCAATCAGGAATTAATCTACGACTTCTATTACCGCCCGATCGAGGAAGGTACACCGTTCGACGAGCCGCTCATCATGCAAATCCGCCGACTCGACCATGCGGTGAACGCGGAGGAAGCGCGCTACCTTTATCGGATCGTCGACTCGGTGAATGGGCAACCGGCCCACACATTGCAGGACGTGGCGAGCGCCTTCGAATCATGCACCAACGCGCAGCAGGTGATCCGCTTTAAGTATGGCAACAAACTCACCGTGCTCGACCGCGAGAAAGCCGACGCCGCTCACCCGGAAATTCTCAACCAATACAGCATCCCGAAAGACCGAAACCTATGAAATTAAAAATTCTACTCACCGCCCTGCTCCTCGGAATTTCATCCGCCGCCGCGCGGCCGGATCATCCGGCCGAACATCAACTCGTCACCGTTCGCGTGACGTATCAGGACTGGAATGAATACCGCCCCTGGCAAAAAACGAAGCCGGGGTCGCGCCGCTTCTTCGGAATCGTTGTGCCTGGCAACCGAATTCTAGTGCTCGCTCACAACCTAAATAATGCCACGCTGATCCAAGTGGAAAAATTCGACCGCCCGCCACGGGTTCCCGCTCGGATTATACATAGCGATTCGCAAGCTAATCTGGCGCTGATTACAGTGGATGCTCCCGGGTTCTTCGATGACTTGAACGCGGTTGATCTTGCGGACTCGATGGAGCTCAACAACCCCTATTGCGCCAGCTGGAAAAGCGGGCAACTAACCACCGCCTCTTGCCGCTTTTCGCAGGTGGTGGTGCGCAGTAGCTTCGTACCGCACTTTAACTATGCGGGCATCTATTTCATTACTGACCTCAAAGGCGGCGGGCGCGGCGAGCCACTCTTCAGCGGCGACCAACTCGTGGGCATCACCCGCTCGCAGGATAACGATCGGATCGTGGTCTTTCCGGCGGAGCTGATCCAAGCCTACCTCAATGCCGTCGATCTCCCTCGCTACCCCGGCTTTGCCCAACTCGGCATTAATTGGCAGACCAACCGCGGATTGGCACAATCGAAATTTCTCGGCCTGGACGGCCCGGCCCGCGGCATACGCGTTCGCAGTTGCATTCCGGGGGGGTCTGCCGATGGCGTGCTGTTGCCTAACGACCTCTTGCTGGAACTCAACGGCCATGCGATTGATTCACAAGGCGACTACATGCACCCCCGTTACGGCTGGCTCAATTTCACGCTGATCCCCTCCGAGGGTCACTATGCTGGCGAGACTATTCCCGCCCGTGTACTGCGCGAAGGAAAGGAACTTGAACTCGATCTTCTTCTTAAAAACATCCCGCCCACCGCCGCGCTGATTCCGGCCAGCCGCACCGAGCAGCCGCCCCCCTATCTCGTCGCCGGCGGCCTCGTCTTTCGGGAACTCGATACCCCCTACTTGCGCGCTTGGGGTGACGATTGGGAGAAGAATATTCCCGCCCGCCTCCGAATCTACAAGGAGATGGAAAATAGGGCTTACCCCCCCAACGAGCACCTCATCATTCTCACCGATGTCTTCCCCGACGAATACAACCTCGGCTACCACGATTTGGCCCAGAATATTGTCGTTGCAGTGAATGGCCGCCCGATTACCTCCATCACCGCTCTGGAAGCGGCTTTTCAGCATCCCGAGGGAGCCTTTCATGTGATTGAACTCTCGAAGTCCTACGACATCTCGAAGATCATCCTCGATGCGGCAACGTTCGAAGACGCGACGCGCCGCATCATGAAAACCTATCAAATTCCCGCCCGCATCCGGGTACGAACGAAGACGGAATAACCATGGCCCTACTCAGCCTACAAAACCTATACAAGGCCTTCGGCGGCCCACAACTGCTCGACGATGCCACCCTCCAAATCGAACGCGGCGAACGCATCTGTTTGGTCGGCCGTAACGGGGAGGGAAAATCAACGTTGCTTAAAATCGTGAACGGCAGTGTCGAAATCGATTCCGGCGAAATCATTCGCCAACCTGGAATCAAAATTCGGCGATTACGACAGAACGTACCGCACGATCTGGATGGAACCATCGAGGAGATCGTCTTTCAAGGGCTCGACGATCCGCACGACGATTGGACCGCCCATCAAGCGGTTGATAAGGTCATATCGCTCATTGGGTTGGAAAACGGTTGGCTCTTTAACGAACTCTCGGGCGGCCAGAAACGGCGGACTCTGCTCGCGCAATCGTTGGTCTGTGATCCGGATATTCTCGTACTCGACGAGCCGACCAACCACCTCGATATCGAATCCATCCAGTGGTTGGAAAATTTTCTCGGGCGCTACCGAGGCACGTTGCTCTTCGTGACGCACGACCGCACCTTTCTCCGAAAACTCGCCACCCGTATTATCGAGCTCGACCGCGGAAAACTCCACTCTTGGGCGTGCGACTACGATACCTATCTCACGCGCAAGCAGGCGTTGCTCGACGGCGAAGTCGAACAATGGGCGCAGTTCGACAAGAAGCTCGCGCAAGAAGAGGTTTGGATTCGCAAAGGCATCAAAGCGCGCCGCACCCGTAATGAAGGCCGCGTGCGGGAACTGGAAAAAATGAGGGGCGACCGAAGTCAGCGGCGCGAGCGCACCGGAAGCGTTAATATGCAAATGACCGAGGCCAAGTTATCCGGCCGAAAAGTGATTACCGCCAAGCAGGTGTCGTACGACTATGACGGAACACCTCTCCTTTAAAACTTTAGTGCCGATATCATGCGCGGCGATAAAATCGGCCTCATCGGCCCAAACGGGTGTGGAAAATCGACGCTCATTAAACTCCTCCTTGGAGAGCTCGAACCCAAGAAAGGAACCATCGCTCATGGCACCCAGCTCGAAGTCGCCTATTTTGACCAGCACCGCGCTACACTCGACGAAACCAAGAGTGTCGCAGAAAATGTGAGCACCGAAGAATTCATTACGCTTGGGAATTCTAAAAAACATATCCTTGGCTATTTGCAGGACTTCCTCTTTACGCCCGACCGCGCGCGCCAAAAGGTCAGCGTACTTTCCGGGGGCGAACGCAACCGTCTACTGCTCGCCACACTGTTCACCAAGGCTTCGAACGTGCTGGTGCTCGACGAGCCGACCAACGATCTGGATATGGAAACCCTCGACCTGCTGGAAGAACTGCTGACTAACTATGAAGGAACGCTATTACTCGTCAGCCACGACCGCACGTTTCTTAACCATGTTGTCACCAGCACGCTCGTCTTCGAGGCGGGCTCTGTACGTGAATACCCCGGCGGCTACGACGACTGGCTGGAGCAAAGAAAGAAGGCGAAAGGCTCCCTCGAACAGACAGCAACCGCTCGGCCCACCGGAAAAAAGAAAGGCGGGCGGAAACGGTCCAATAAAGAGCGGTCGGAGCTCAACCACCTGCCCCAACTCATCGAACAGCTCGAAACCGAGCAGAAATCTTTGCACCAAACCATGGCCGACCCGGCATTCTACCAGCAAAAAAAGGACGAAATCGCGGCTATAACGGCCCGATCCGAGGAACTCCCCAAAAAACTCGAAGCCGCTTTTGAACGCTGGGAGGAATTAGAGGGTCAATGAGACCAAACCACGGAATCATCGGCTCTCTGCCGCCCCCTTCGGCGGATCCGATGAGGACGTGCGGCACTCGAAACAAGAATGTTTCCGCCGTACCTCCGATTATTCCGTGGTTTTTTTTGTCCAAGAGGAATCTCCCATGAAACGACTACTCTGGAATAAGCATTCCAAACGGCTCCTTAAGCTTGCCGCAGGTTGGTTCTGTATCGGGATCGGATTCATCCTGCTCATCACCCCCGGACAAGGCATCCTGACGATCTTGCTGGGTATCTATCTACTGGCCGACGACGTGCCTTTCTTTGGGAAAATAAAGGCTTGGATTCATCAAAAATTCCCGAAAGCCGCTGAGTATGCCCACCGCAAGAGCGAGCAGCTTAAGGCTAAGTTTCATCGAAAAAAGTAATTTTTCATAGATAATTTAAACTTTCAGCTGGTGTTTTTTCTACGGATGGAAACAATGCGGATTAATCAACGAGGTAAACTATGAACACACTGAATACTCTTTTAGAAAATAATAAAAATTGGGCCGAGCGTATTGAGCGCGAAACCCCCGGCTTCTTCGAAGAGCTCTCCACACAGCAAACCCCGGAATACCTCTGGATCGGTTGTGCCGACAGCCGCGTGCCGGCAAACCAAATCGTCAACCTTCCGCCCGGCGAAGTCTTTGTTCACCGTAACATTGCCAACGTGGTGGTTCACACCGATCTCAACTGCCTTTCGGTGATCCAATATGCCGTCGAAGTGCTGAAGGTAAAGCACATTATCGTCTGTGGACACTACGGCTGTGGGGGCGTGAAAGCCTCCCTCGGCGACCCAAAGAATGGCTTGGTCGACCACTGGCTACGGCATATTCGCGATGTCTATCGCTTCCACGCTATCGAGCTCGATGCCATCAATGACTCTGAAAACCGCGAAAACCGCCTGTGCGAACTCAACGTGATTGAACAAGTCGCTAATGTCAGCAACTTCACCACCGTGCTCAATGCATGGCAGGCCGGGCAAGAGCTTTCCGTTCACGGATGGATCTACGGCCTCGAAGACGGGCGGCTTAAAGATCTAAACGTCGATCTGTTCGCGCCCAAAAAATAAAAAAAAAGCCGCCTCCGAAACGGGGGCGACTTTTTTTCGTTGCGACGACCGACTATTTGTCGGTCAGCGCCTCGATTCCAGGTAGTTTCTTTCCCTCCATAAATTCGAGAGAGGCTCCACCACCGGTCGAAATATGGCTCATTTTATCGGCCAAACCGGATTGCTTCACCGCCGCCACGCTATCCCCGCCACCGATGATACTGACGCTATCGGAGTCAGCCACGGCCTGACAGACGGAATAGGTTCCCTTTGCAAAAGGCTCCATCTCAAAACAGCCCATCGGGCCATTCCACACCACGGTCTTCGCACTCGCCACTTCATTACAAAATAGTTCAATGGTCTTCGGTCCAATATCGAGACCCATCCAGCCCGCTTCAATACCATTTTCAGCGACCTTAATCGTCGCTTCAGCAGAGAAAGCATCTGCGGCGAGGTTATCGAGCGGCAGTAATAGCTTAACGCCCTTAGCTTCAGCTTGCTTGAGAATTTCACCCGCCAATTCAATCTTATCTTCTTCAACTAACGAGTCTCCGATCTGCTTGCCTTGCGCCCGGAAGAAGGTATAGGCCATGCCGCCGCCGATCAGAATCGTATCGCACTTATCCATCAGATTCAGCACAACGTCGATCTTACCGGAAATTTTGGCGCCACCGATGATGGCCACGAATGGCTTTTCGGGAGCCTCTAGGGTCTGACCGAGATATTTAATTTCCTTTTCGATCAGGAGGCCTGCCGCACATTGGTCGATGTATTTCGTGACGACCGCCATCGAGGCGTGGGCACGGTGCGCAGTACCAAAGGCGTCGGAAACATAGAGATCCCCGTACGAGGCGAGTTCCTTGGCGAAGATATTTTGTTCTTCTTCCGTGCAGCCCTTGCCTTCCTCTTCCTTATAGAAGCGGACGTTTTCAAGCACCAGAATTTCGCCAGATTGCAATGCATCAACCAACCCTTTCACCTCATCACCAACCACGTCGGGGGCGAGGGTCACTTTGGCCTCGACTAATTCGGCCAGGCGGTCAGCGGCGGGCTTGAGCGAGAATTCCATGTTCTTTTCGCCCTTGGGGCGACCGCAGTGGCTCATCAGCACGAGCGAGCCTCCGTTTTCGAGCACATAGTTAATGGAAGGCAATGCCGCCACAATGCGGGTATCGTCACCCACTACACCGTCTTTAACCGGCACATTAAAATCAACGCGCATCAACACACGCTTTCCTTGAATATCCAAATCTTGAATCGTTAATTTACTCATGGGTTTATTCCTTTAGGTTCCTCTTCTTAAAAATTAGCGGCGACTATAAGCCTATCGCCCAGCGAGTCAAACCACATTTCACCACTCCGCATCTTGAGTGCAGCGCGGAATCCGTTAGAGTTCATTATAAACCGAACCCTAGGATTTTTACATGAACACAGCCGCCGCCATCGACCGAATTGAAAGCGCCCTCATCCACTTGGAATCCACCGTCGGCGAGCCCGTCTTCAACGAATGGGCCTTGGCAGAGAAAAACCCGACGGGCTGGCGATTAATCGAATATGGCGGAAGCCGGAAAGAGGGGTTTCTGGCCGATTTCAATACGGATATCGCGGCGTTAAAAAACACCCTCGATCCTGCTCAAACCCAGATCGGCGACTTTGCCTTCTCCCACGAAGGTCACGGCACCGGATTTGACGCTCATATGTGCGTTGGCCAAAACATATTCCTCTTGCTTAATAACACGGCCAAAAGCACCGCTGAGATCACCCATAACCCCAAATGGACCGCCGCGCAGATCCACTTCGCCGAATTGCTCGAAGCCTTCATCGCCGATCCAATGTCTTAGTGAAAATTGGATGAAATCATGATTAAAATTAAAAATTCTAAATGGACGGCCGAAATCAACCCGATCGGCGCAGAACTATCGTCTTTAAAAAACCGGAAAACCGGGGAAGAGTTTATCTGGCAGCGCGATCCAGCCGTATGGGCCGGAAGTGCACCGGTACTTTTCCCTATGGTTGGGATTCTAGCCAACGGCGTGGCTCGTTTTAAAGGCCAAGAATACGCGTTGCCGAAACATGGCCTGGTTCGAGGAAAAACTTTTGAGCGGGTCGCTCAAACCGATAATTTCGCCCGTTTCAGATTTAAGTCATCGGCAGAAATGGCGCGCCTGTATCCCTTTGCATTTACCTTCGAGGTGGAATTCCAGCTGGAGACGGAGGGTTTAACGGTGACGCATCGGGTGTTGAATAACAGCGCGGAGCTCATGCCCTTCAATATAGGGGGCCATCCGGCGATCGCCCTGGATTTAGAGCGGTATGGAATCGAGGACTATTTCATTGAATTCAACCGACCGGAGACGTTGGATCGCTATCGAATCAATGCCGTAGGTCTCTGTGATCTGGGCCAAAAAAATATCTAGATCATTCGACCCGAATTGAGCTGAGCGCAGACCTATTTAACGACGACGCATTGATATTTTCTGATATTGCATCCGATGTAATCCGTGTCGGCCGTACAGGTTCTGACTGGCAGGTGGCGCTCCATACAGGCGGCGCACCGGATTTGGGACTTTGGTCAAAACCGGGCAGTCAGGCCTACGTCTGCATTGAACCGTGGTATGGATTTAATGATTTTGCTGGATTCAACGGTGAGTTTTCAGCGCGTAAGAATGTGCAATTTATCGAACCTTCCGAATCGTTTGAACAACACTACCAGCTCCGTCCATCGAATTGATCTATCCGAGCCAAGGAATAGGGTCGCGGCTAATTTTGCTCGATGTATTAAGCGCGTGGAGGCGGTAGTTTTTGGAGCCGCTTCAATGGAAACTTTGCGTAAAATCTATCGTTGATTGCATGAGGTATTATACTAAATTAACTTAACTAGAATTCGTTTCACACGAAGGCACAAAGTCACGAAGCAAGGAGACTGAAAAGAGTCTTGGCGGCTTTGTGTCTTAAGCGTCCGAAGGACGCGGGCGTGAGTCATCATACGATTCAGATTAATTAGGTCTTATATGAAAAAAACAGTCATTCTATCCCTCCTAGGAGTCTTCATAAGCTCAAGTGGAGCAGAGCAAACGAACCGCTGTTGCGACACATTGCCTGTTCGCTTTGGCTTAACAAAATCGGCGGCGCCGGAAGGCATGGTCTGGATCCCAGCGGGCGAATTTACCATGGGCGGTGCGGACCGCTTTGCGCGTGAAGATGAAAAGCCGTTGCATCGCGTTAAGCTGGATGGCTACTGGATTAGCCGGACTCCAATCACGAACGCCGAGTTCACAAAATTTGTGGCGGCCACGGGATATGTAACCACCGCCGAGAAAAAACCTAAACTAGAAGATATCATGAAGGATTTACCGCCCGGATCGCCTCCACCGGATGCATCACTTTTGATTCCCGCTTCCTTGGTTTTCACGCCACCGGATCACGCCGTCGGATTCCATAATTCACTGGTTTGGTGGCAGTGGAAAGCGGGGGCAAAATGGAATGCCCCTCAGGGGCCTGGAAGCCATCTTGATACCTTGATGGATCATCCGGTCGTGCACGTATCGTGGTACGATGCGAAGGCGTATGCTCAATGGAAAAAAATGTCGTTACCGACTGAAGCACAATGGGAATTTGCTGCGCGCGGCGGCCATGAGCAACGTCCCTTTATTTGGGGCGATGAAGGCGTAAATACCGGCCAGAGCAAGATCAACACGTGGGAGGGCCATTTCCCGACTCAAAATACCAAAAAGGACGGATACTATTTAACCTCGCCGGTGAAGGCTTTTGCTCCCAATGACTACGGACTCTTTGATATGGCGGGCAATGTGTGGGAATGGGTAAACGACTGGTATCATTCAGA
Organism: Verrucomicrobiota bacterium; assembly: GCA_024279685.1. Lineage (GTDB taxonomy): Bacteria > Verrucomicrobiota > Kiritimatiellia > Kiritimatiellales > Pontiellaceae > Pontiella. The sequence continues at coordinate 41,129 of JAJRRI010000150.1, forward strand.
CGCGTATAAAATGCGCGCGTCTCAAAACGTATCGGAAAACCCTCTCGGGCCGGCGAGTGGATTCGATCCGATGGAGCCTTATCTGGCCAAGCGGGTTACTCGTGGAGGTTCCTTCTTATGCTCCGATGCCTATTGTTCAGGATACCGGTCGGCCGCCCGTATGAAAACCAGTCCCGATACCGGTCTAAATCATACCGGCTTCCGCGTGGTTTGGAATCCGCCCAAGCCAGAATAGGTTTCCAGACCCTTTTATATAACCTTTGGTTTCCACGATCGCCCGAATGCCGTAGTCTCCGCCGCTATGCAACCTTACTTTTCTGGACAACGTTGGATGAGCGAGACCGAACCCGAACTGGGGTTGGGCCTGATTGTCGAAGTTACGCCTCGAGCCGTGCAGGTGCTTTATCATGCGGCCAACGAGATGCGGCACTATGCGATCGGCAACGCGCCGCTGAAACGGGTGCGCTTTTCGGCGGGCGATGAAATTGAATCGCGCGAGGGCGCTCGCCTGACCATTAAAACCATCGTCGAAGATGAAACCACGGGGTTGTTTGCTTATGGGGCGGCCGATGGCACGCAACTGAGCGAAACGGAACTCTCTGATTCATCCAACTTTGATCGGCCCGAAACTCGCCTGCTAGGCGGCCATGTGGATGCCAATGCGCTATTCGATCTACGGCTCGCGGCCCTGAACGCGCGCCACCGCTATGGCCGCCTCCCCGTGCGTGGACTATTGGGTGGCCGCGTTGATCTGCTCCCCCACCAGCTCTATATTGCGCAGGAGGTGAGCGATCGCCCGCTACCGCGTGTCTTGCTGGCCGATGAAGTGGGCCTTGGAAAAACCATCGAAGCGTGCCTGATTCTTCATCGCTTAATGGTCTGCGGCTTGGTTCAGCGGGTCTTGATTCTTGTCCCCCACGCGCTTGTTCATCAGTGGTTTGTCGAACTGCTGCGCCGCTTTAACCTTTCGTTCAGCATCTACGATGAGGAGCGGTGCGCGAGCATCGAAGCCGGCGAGCCCGGGGCCAACCCGTTCCTCGACGACCAGCTGGTGCTGACAAGTATTGAATTTCTCACCGGAAATCCGAAACGTGCCGCACAGGTCGTTTCTTGCGACTGGGATCTACTCATTGTGGATGAAGCCCATCACCTCCACTGGTCGGCGGAGAAAACCAGCCCCGAATATGATCTCGTTGAGCGGCTCGCTGAAAATACCCCGCGCCTCTTGTTACTCACGGCCAGCCCGGAACAGATGGGGCTCGAGAGCCACTTCGCGCGCCTGCGATTGCTCGACCCGCAACGATACTATGATTTCGCGGCCTACCAGGTTGAGCATGATCGCTATGCCGAGGTCGCGGCGGAGATGGGGAAGCAGCTTGAGTCGATGAACGAACAGGAACGGGCGGAGGCGCTGGATCGCCACGGCCCCGGCCGCGTCATTTTCCGCAATACCCGAAAATGCGTGAGCGGATTTCCTAAACGCTATCCACATCCCGTTCCGCTGGATCTCCCGAAAGGAGCCACATTGCTGGGAAAAGACGACCCGCGTATGCGGTGGCTACTGGCTTTCCTAGACGACCATCCAAAACAGAAGGTTTTGGTGATTGGCCGGACGCGGGCCGAAGTGGCCGCGATCGTCAAAGTCGTTAAGAGCCGTTCGCAGGTGGACGTGGCTCACTTCCACGAACAGATGAAACTGGTGGAATGCGACCGACAGGCGGCTTGGTTTAATGAACCGGAAGGCGCGCGCGTTATGGTGGTTTCAGAAATGGGCGGCGAAGGCCGTAATTTCCAGGTAGCTTCGAATCTCGTTCTGATTGATCTGCCGCGCGACCCCGAACTCCTGGAACAACGGATCGGTCGGCTCGACCGGATCGGCCAGCGCGGCGACGTCCACATTCACGTACCTTACTTAAAGGGAACGAAAGAGGAACACATTGTACGGTGGTTGCATGAAGGACTCAACGCCTTTGCCGAACCGGCGGTTGGAGGCTTTGAATTACTCGAGCGGTTTGATGCACGATTGGATGAAGTAACCGATCAGGTGATTACCGAAACGAAGACCTTTTACAAAAAACTACGTAAACAAATCATCGCCGGACGCGACCGTCTACTGGAACTCTCTTCCTTCCGTCCCGACATCGGGGATCAGGTGGCCCAACAAATCCAAAAATGTGAACAATCAACTGATCTGAAAACTTATCTGCTCCAAATCTTCGAACAATATGGGGTGAGCGCCGAACCGCTGGATGCGGCCACCTACCACATCCGTCCTGATCAAATGTTCGACGAATGGTTTCCGCTGCCCGCCGATGGCCTTCAGGTCACCTTCAGTCGAGATGAAGCGCTAATTCGTCCGGAGGCCATTCTGATGAGCTGGGATCACCCCATGGTAACCGGTGCCGCCGAATTGATTCTCGGCTCCGAACGCGGTAGCTGTTCCATCGCCGTGGATTTGACCCAGGACATCCCGCTCAAGCTCCAGGCCATTTATGTATTGGAAACCATTGCCCCGCCGGAGCTCAATGTCGCCCGCTTCCTACCCTCCACCCCAGTCAGCATTGTGGTCGACCATGCAGGTGTCGCCCTCGACGGAACGGTGCTGGAGCACCTGAAAGACGGTGAGTCGTGGAAGTTGCTGGAACATGAAACGATCCGAACGCAAATGATCCCCGCAATGCTTGAAGCCACGCGCGACCTTGCCGAGCAGGCCGCCGAGTCCATCATAGCCGATGCGCGCCACTGCATGCGGGAAACCCTGGGCACGGATTATAAGCGGCTCGAATATCTCAAACAGGTTAACGATCACATACGCGAAGAAGAACTCGTACATGCGCACGAGGCCATCACCCAGCTCGATGAGAAGCTAGCGAGCGCCCGCCTGCGCCTCGATGCCATCCGCCTCATCAGCGCCAGCTAATACCACCTCGATATTCGAGGATATGGCACAGGCTTGACGTATTAAAAATAATAAGGTATTGATATTAATTATGTGGAGTATTCTTGAGCACCGGACATTGGCCAAAATATGCAAAAAACTGCCGACCCGAGTGGTTAAAAAATACGAGCTTTGGAAGGACCTCGTTTTCAGGCATGGCCCGGAAAAACTTAAGGAATTTCCGGGCTTCCATGATGAGAAATTGACGGGAAACCGGGCGGGTCAGCGCTCTTCACGGTTAAGCCTTCAATATTGGGTGATCTATACGGTAGAAAAGAAACTTGTGACGGTCAGCGTGATCGATATTAATGCGCACAAATATTGAGGTTAATTATGAAAACAAACGACGACTTTTATCCCGCAACACCCCACGCAACACTGACGACGGGCGAAGTGATCCGCATGCTTCGCGACGCGAAAGGCTGGACCCAAAAACAACTGGCCGAAAAATCGGGGCTCCACACCAAGAACATCAGCCTGCTGGAAAATGGCCGCATCGACATCGGTAAAAAACGAACCGAACAACTCGCCAAAGCTTTTGGGGTTCACCCTGCCATAATCATGTTTCCCGAATACGAAGCCGATCTCATCGGCAAGGCCGCATAACCAGATCGCTCTACTCGGCCATTTGATCGGGAGCAGACAGATCCAGCACAGATCGAATTTCAGCAATGGAGTAGGCTCGTTTGGCACTGAAACGATAGAGCGGAACTCCGGCACTTACCATGGCTTCATTCAGAAATTGATCCCGCGCCTTTCGGTCGCTCCGCTGGTGGCTGGCATCATCCAGTTCAATGGCAAACTTTATAGATAGATCAGCAGGATCGCACATAACAAAATCAAGATGCTTGGAGGTTATGCGGTTGAATGCGCTTCGCCATCCCGAACGATCCTTGGTTCCCGCCGGTTTAATCACATCCGAAAGGCGAACCTTGCCCATGATTTGAAACTGGTTTCCCACCGCCTGATTCCGCACCCCGAGAAAAGACCGCTCCGCCTTCGTAAACAAGCGGTCAATTTTCTTGTAGTGAACAGCAGAAGATTTCCCTTTTCCCCCTGACGAGAACAGAAACTTAAGTAGAGCCTGTCCCAACTAATCCATCCCCTTTATTTTAAGGGATGAATTGCATGAAGTTTCCGAACAAGAGAGGCCTTTTTGCCTCTCTTGCCGGAAAGAGATACTTTATACTTTTTGTTACTGAAGCAAAAAGAGGTAAAGC
>JAJRRI010000151.1 GCA_024279685.1 Verrucomicrobiota bacterium
AAAGGGATCCGCAGCACCGCCAAGATATTCCATTGCGTCTACCCCAAAGGAATTACCCTTTCCGGAAGAGAGAAAGCCAATCTGGAAAAAAGGTTGGATCGATCAGAATCCTTGCCTTGGTGGGACATTACAATTCGACCCTACTCTGGTACATGAGTAAATTCCACGCCCCTAAAAATCCGCTGACCGTTAGAGAAAACCTACCGTTCAATGGCTCTCCCCATCACAGGGTATATTTGACCGTTCCACCCTCATCGACCTTGTAGCCCCACCGATCGACATACACCATGCCCTTTTCGAAGGAGTCGTTCGTCTCTTTTAGTTTTTGCTGCACTTGTTTTTCCAGCTTGGCTTGCAAGGCCTCGTGGCCGGGACGGGCCAGTAAGTTATCCATCTGATACGGGTCCGTCTGGTTATCAAAAAGCAACCACGGCCCATTCAAATCGCGAGCATAGGTGTAGCGCTCCGTGCGTACCCCGCGCCATTCTTTGCCGCCTCGAGCCGCCGAGACCTGCCCAAACGGATGGTAGTTTGCCAGCAAGGCGGCCGTTTCCTTGGGCCAATTCCCGGAACGCAGGGCTGCAGCATAGCTGGTTCCCTCCACCGGTCGCAGGAGTGAAACCCCCGCTAACCCGCATAAAGTAGGCATAAGGTCCGGGGTGTTGATCGGAGTTTCGACCACACCCGCCCCCGACAGCGCTGGATATTTGAGCAAGAAGGGCACCCGCGCCGATTCATCATAGACCCATTGCTTTTTCCAAAGCCCATGCGACCCGAGCATATCGCCGTGGTCGGATGTGAAAATGAAAATGGTATTCTCTTCCAATCCAGCCTCACGAATCGCGGTCTGGAGCAGGCCAACACATTCATCCAAGGCGCTGCAGTGTGCATAGTAGCCCGCTATTATTTCCCGAGAGCGCTCGCGCGGTTCCAGATCCCAATGCTCCGATCCTTTCCGTGGCGGTATAAAATCGTCCTTATCTTGCGGGACATTGGGCGGAAGTTCGAGCGTATCGGGGTCGTACATCTTGCGGAATTTTTCCGGAGCGGTCAGGTATGGCCCGTGCGGGGGGCCCCAAGAAAGAAACAGCATAAAGGGCTTGGTTTGATTTTTTTGAATATACTCAGTCGCCGCTCGAGTCTGATCGAAGGCATCGTACCCGTCCCATTTTTTAATTTCAGGATCATTGTTGTCGTAATATTTAGAGTCGTTGTAGTTGTGCGAACATTCCAACGCCTGCCACGAGCGAAACCCCTGGCGCCCTTCCGGCGGAATGTAGGCACTGCGGCCTCTGCCATCTAAATGCCACTTGCCAATATAGCCTGTTTCATAGCCTGCCTCGTTAAAACAATCGGCAATCGAAGGGCTTTTATGCTCCATATGCACGTCGTTTATAACAATGCCATGGGTCAATGGATATTGTCCCGTAATGATCGAAGCGCGGGCAGGACTGCAGACGGGGCAATTCGATACCGCATTTTTAAAATTAAAACTTTCCTGGGCCAAGGCATCAATATTCGGCGTTTTCACATCGGGATTTCCCGCATAGCCCAACGCCGAAGCACGCCATTGGTCGGCAAAAACATAGACAATATTTGGGCGAGGTTTGGACGTCGCATCCACAACGCGCTGCCCAGCAAAGGCACTCGCCCCCATTGCACTCGTATACCCTATATAATTTCTTCGATTCATCATGATTCGTTCCTTATTTTAAATACCTATGCTTCTCCTTACTCCACATGGTGTGGCTAAAAACAAGTACACCCTCAACGGAAACCGCGGGGCCTCACCTTAAACCGATTCATTTACCGCACAAGGGGCTTGGCGTCGACCGATACTCAGCAACATGCTCGGCGTTATCTCGCTTAAATCCAACGCATGGGCGGTGGCTAACTTATTATCCGCTGCGGCCCCGACGGCCAGACAGCGCATACCGCCCGCGTGGGCAGCCTCAACCCCAGCATCGGCATCCTCGATCACCAAGCTTCCAACCGGAGAACAGCCCACCCGCTCGGCGGCGAGCAGAAATACCTCTGGATCGGGTTTGGAGGCGGAAATATCGTTCCCGTCCGCAATCGCATCAAACGCATCGGACAATCCAATCCGCTCCAGAATCACCGGTGCATTCCGGCTGGAGGAAGCGATCGCAATTTTTATATCTCGCTCCTTGAGGTGGTCGATTAGATCACACCCGCCGGGCAAAATATCCGAAGGGGAAATATCTTCCAGCAGGTGGAGATAATAGTCATTTTTCGTCGTGGCCATGGCTGTTTTTTCGGCCGTATCGTAGGCCTTTGAAGTGCGTTCTAATATAATTTCGAGACTCTCGTTGCGACTCACCCCGCGCAAGCGTTCATTGATTTCTCGGTTGAAAAAGATCTCCTCTTCATCCGCCATCCGCTTCCAAGCTTTATAGTGGTACTCATCGGTGGAAACAATCACCCCGTCCAAATCAAAGAGTACCGCAGAAACGGGTTTGCCTGAAGCGGCGGGAGGCAGGATCGGTTTTAAAATACGCGTTTGGGTTTTAATTTTGTGCTCAAGCCTCTGTTTTTTTTCGTTTATTTTCAGCTCAATCGGTGCCCCACTCAACCGTACGAATTCCGTCTGTTGCTCGGTTACATGGACTTGAAGGATTCCGCCGTGGATTTTTAGTTTGAATGAGTAGGCTTTCCATCCCTGGAAAATGGCCGGGGAAAATGAAAGCCCATCGGCACCCAGTCGGTATCCCGCAAGGCCATGAACCATCGTCATCCACGCTCCGCCGGCATTGGCCAGATGAACGCCTTGCGAAGCCTTATCGTAATCCAAATCCAAGCGACACGATTGGTGTAGATATTTCCATGCTTGATCCGCCAAGCCCACTTCGGCGGCTATGATGGAATGGATGCTGGGCGACAAGGAGGAGTCGTGCGTCGTCAGGGGTTCATAATGCTCATAATCGCGCTTTTTTTGTTCTTTCGAGAAGTGCTCGCTAAGCATGAATTCAGCCAGCAGCACATCGGGTTGTTTCAGTGCGTTATGTTGGAGCACCTTGGGCCAAGGCCAATGCTCTTCCAGCGGAAATTCGCTGGCAGGGAGTTGCGCCAGATCCACTTCGTCCAGCCCGAAAAACCCATCGTGCTGCTCATGGATTTCTCGAACTTCATCATACGCCAGATACATTTTATCGGAAATTTTAAACCACTGGGCAGACTCATCGGCCGCGTAGTCCAGCCGTTCCGCCAGCCGAGCCCACTCGGTCGGATATTCCTTTTTCAACCGTTCAACCACTTGGCACGCATAGCCCAACGCCCACGCAGCCATGGCGTTGGTGTAGAAATTATTGTTCACCCATTCTGAATACTCGTCCACGCCGGTGACTTGATTGATCACATAGCGTCCAATCTGAGGATTGAACCGAGTGCGCCCTTCCCAGAAGCGCGCATTTTCAATCACCATTTCAGCTCCGTACTGCACCAACCACTCTACGTCGCCGGTCACCCAAACATAATTCCAAATCGCATAAGGCACGGAAGCATTAATAAATTGTTCCCCAAAAATACACGCCCAAGCGGCGGGGTTATCTTCCCCCTGAATCGTCATGAACGCATACATCGCACCCTGATTTCCCAGACGCTTTGCCCGTGCGCGAGCCTGATCCAGATTGTTATATCTAAACATCAAAATCTGCCGCGCCAGCTCGGGCTGGGTATGCAGATAGAAAGGCAACATATAGGATTCGGAATCCCAGAAATGAGCCAAACCATAGCTTTCGCTGGTCAGCCCTTTTGCGCCTAGGCCATACGCCGGCCCCGCTCGATAAGCCTGCCGAAGGTGCGCCAAACTAAACCGCAACCCCTGCTGAACCGCCACATCACCCTCCACGGTAATATCGCTTTCTTCCCAAAACTCAGCCCAAGCGGCAGCACTGTCCTTCGCCACCTCTTGATAGGTGGTGTCCAGTTCGACCATCACCTTGCTTTGATCCGGCACGGTCTCCGCCGCCAAACGAGTATCGAGCCAAACCAACTTCTCTAATGTGTACGAAGCCCCAGCTTCGGCATCGATTTCATACCGATGCCCAATACCTCGATCTTCCTGCGCCACCGTGCCCGAAAAAACCTGTCCTGCGCTCGTAACATGCTGACGGCAAAAAAGATCCACCGCCAAATGCGAAAACTCCGTTTCGGCCGACAAACGTACGCCCTGATCTCCGTTTGCCTGAAGATCCACCTTTTCCACAGGATATTTCCAAAATGGTTACTGTTGATTTGTGCGTCTACCGTGGACAGTAGCTCTAAACGCCCGCTAAAATTTAATGGAGAAATCACTATTTTCGAGGCAAATAGATGGCGGTTGCTCAAGGAAACGACTCGACTGAATTCTACCAAAACTTGTTTTCCATCGGGTAATTCCCAATGAACACGACGGTGCAAAACTCCATTTTTTAGATGGAGTTCGGTTACATATAATGAGCACTGGTCTGGAGAAAAGGCCACCCCGTTCACCTTAATTTTCACATAGAGCAGATGGGGGGCCGGTGCGGCTCGGTGGAATACATCCGGCAACTGCGCGGCCCCTTTCATGCATGGAATTTTTTGCCCCTGCTGGAGCTCATACAACCCTTGAACAAACGTTCCCGACTGACGAATCTCGCAGGCTCGCCGCCCTTCCTCCACTCCCCGCATTCCGAAAAACCCATTTCCCTGGGAAAACACAGTCTGCGCCTCGGCAGACGAATCGTAATGCGACTGGCGGAGGATCCATCCGTCCAGTTCAAATCTTAGACTTTTTTTCTTCAGGAATTGCGTCATGGCTCTTTGCTCTCTATGTAAAAATCTAGTTCTCAAATTAAGAATCCTAAAAATCGACCTAATTTTCAGACCCCCTTATAATTGATGATTAGATCGACATTTAAAACAAAAAAGTATCCCGATTTCGTTTGGATTAATTTAAGCCGTATTGCCAGAAACGAGCGTACCCTTTAAATAGAGGTGAGCCTCCGTATTTTTCAAGTTTTCGCCCGACGAAAGACGTTGGAGCCGCTGAAACACCTCGCTCCCTACCTTTTTGTAAGGAACCTTATAAGTAGCCAATATTGCCCCGTCTACGGGGTTCAAATAGGCATATCCTCCGATTCCAGCCACGCTCAAATCCCCAGGAACGCTAAGGTTTTTTTCCTGTGCCGCTACCAAGCAGCCGTGAGCCAGATAATCGTGTGAACAAACCACTGCATCGGGTAATTCACCTACCTGTTGCATCCAAGCTTTGGCCTGAGAAACACAGCCTTCTAATGGATTCTCAAAATTAGGCGCGATGTCAGGAAATTGAAGAACATGCTTTCCATCCACCGTACGACCGGCGTCTTGAAGGGCTTTCGTGTAGCCCATATATCGATCTCGAACACTCGCACACAACGAATCCTCGCTCAAAAATCCGATCGTTTTGCAGCCTCGTTGCAACAAATATTCCGTCATCGTGTACCCCGCGTCGAACCCATCTCCGATCACAACCGGCACATCCACTCCGGGCAAAATCGCTCCCGCGAGAATCACGGGGCACGGGCATTGCAATAATGCATTTTCAATCCGATGACGCTGCTTCGAATTAACAATCAGCGGGTATACAGCCACGGCCTTCACATTAAAGCTCGAAAGATGATCCAGAAGTTCAGTCTCTTTCTCGAAATCCGAACCCGAGCTAAGCAATAAAGTCCGCTGTCCCGCCGACTGGGCGGCTTCTTGAAATCCGCTAACAATCTCCCAAATGGCCGGATGGTTCTCTCCAGGATAAATAAAGGCGTACGCATCTAGATCGATTTTTTTTCAGCGACGGGTACATCACAATCCAATACCCGCGTACCGACGCGCGGCGTCCGCTCCACCAACCCCAGATGAACCAAGCTCATGAGGGCCTTACTCACCGTTCCCCGACTCACGGAAAGCTCCACCGCCAAATCGACTTCGGGGGGCATAAGACTCCCCTTTGCGTAAATTCCTGTTTCGATTCGTTGCAGTAGCAATTCTCTAATTGCATCGACTTTCAGTTTTGAGTGCGCCAGAGACATATTTAGCCTATTTATCTAAAAACAGAAGAAGAGCATAAACGAGTCCAAAAAACAACCCCTCCCTGTTCACTTTAATCGTTAACGCTTGACCTCCTTCTTCCAACCCGTCCGAAGCTATCGTCCATGGCTCGGAATCCAAGACGAATCGGAGGCCTCGTGATTTAGATTGTACCGTAGATCAATGGGATTTTCCAGAAGCACACTCAACCGGTTTTAAACCGGTTGATCCCCTCTCCGCGCGTAAATTCGACATCCACGCCCATCGCTTTCCAAGCCGGACGGACTTTTTTTACCACCTTGCGACGGTCGCCAATGTCGATCCAACGATCATTCCGCCCCACGCGCCGGCCGTCGTACCCCGTTTCCAATACAACCCGCCGATGATCGCCACTCCGGCACCGCCCATATAGATGGCTCCCGTCAAGACCCACCACATGATAATCATGTCTTTCAGCGGAAAGAACAGCCCAAAGAAAAAGCAAAGATGGCCACCCCGTAGATGGAGCGACGCAACCAAACCATGTGCTGCTTGGCCGAAAGCGGTTCCTTGCGGATCACCATCAATACATCCCGGACAAAAATACTCCCCCACGACAAGAGGTAAGTGTCGTCCGACGAGAGCGCTGCCGAAACAATGACCACGCACATCAATCCCACCAGTCCAATCGGTAGCAATTCGATCAACGCGCTCGGGGTCGTCATTTGCACGCGCACCTGCGGATCGGAAATTCCTTAAAGCACCTCGTTGACCGCCGCCGCCTCCGTCTAGAATAAGGGACTATTGAACATCACGAAGGCGCAGATCGGCATGATCATATAGAGAAGCCAGCAAATGGCTATGTGCCATCCGCCATCGTCAAAAGATAGCGGCATGCGCTTCGGCCTGCCGCCAAAAAATTCGCCACGCTGTTATTATACTTCCGGCAAATAAGCGCCAGCCATACCAGCCCACCCATCATCGCAAAAAAACGAGCCAATCGATCCAATGCAGATTCATCGTGTTTCCTTTTTCATTTCTATATTCGGAGCCCCGGAAACACGGACGGCCATGTGGGTCGAATCTCCAGCACGTAAAAATCCGAGCGAGGTCAAAAATCTATCCATCTCTAGAAGCGTTTGTTTATAGCCCGCACCGTTGTTAAAAAAACCGTGCGGTTCCCCTTCAGATAAGCGGAGATCGCAGCGCACTCCTGCGTGATCCATCCGTTCCTTGTAGGCCTTGGCCGTCGCGACAGGAATGTGTTCATCCTTGGTTCCGAGCATTACCAGCGTCGGCGGAGCGGTTTTACTCACATTGTGCAATGGAGAAAAAGCCCGCCAAATCTGCTTCACGCGCTCATGGCCATAGCCCCCCGGCCCGTTGTCGAAAACCGGATTGAACAAAACGAGCGCATCGGGACGGCAGCTAACCGAGAGATCCTCCCCCTCTTCGTTGAATCCTTCCACCACGGCGGTCGCCGCCGCAATATGCCCCCCGGCCGATCCGCCGCCCGCCGCAATCCGATGCGGATCAATCCCGAGCTCAGCCGCATGCGCCCGAACCCAGCGCATCGCGGACTTTCCATCTTTAACACATTCCGCGGGGCTCGTCTGATGTTTACTTCGAGTCCGATAATCCACGCAGAACACCACCATTCCCCGCGAAGCAAGATAAGCGCTCTGCCGGTAAAAATGACTCGGGGATCCACCAATCCACCCGCCGCCGAAAAAGAAGACCATCGCCGATGCCTTGTCGCTTGCCTGAGATCCCGGAGGATTAAAAACATGCAGCGTCAATTCGACATCGCCCACTTGCTTATAGGGGATAATTTGGTCTGGAGCAGCCTCCACTCGGCACACCAAAACCAGCCCCACTACAACCATAATACTCTTCCAAATCATTCTTCCTCTCCCTGACCGTACTGCACGCGCAACTCTTTCATAGTCTGATGGGTGATCGGATATTTCCGCAGGAAAAAGAAGGCGAAAAACATGAGGATCGGGCCAATGATAAAGGTCATCAAGGCCAACTTGTCGAGTGTGTCGGCGGTTTGGTTTTCGGCGCCCGAGATATAACCCACCCCTTTAAGAAGATGCCCCGTCATAAACATGCCCGCAGCAGCGGACATCTTAAGGAAGAAGGAGAAGCCGGCGGCATAACGCCCTTCAGTCACCTCGCCCGTCTTCATCTTTTTCACCGCCGACAGGTCGCCGATCATGGAGACCGCCAGCGGAACAATAATACCGCACCCGCCCCACCAGAGCGCCTGGAACATCCCAAAGACGATACTCGATAGATGAAAGGGATGCCCTTTGGGATCCGTGAAGAGCGCGACCGATTTCGGCTCCATCAGTCCGCCGGTAAAGATGGCCAGCAAGGCCAGGCAGCCGAACGATGCCATGACCATGGCCAGATAGCCGGTTTTCTTTCTATCCAGCCGCTTCACCAGCCCGCCGAGTAAAAAAGCACTCAGCATGAATCCCAACATACCGCCGGTGTGCACAAAGCTTTTTTCGAAGGCGGAAAACTTCATATATTCCACGTAAGTAAACATCTGCACCTGCGCGACCGCCGTCATTGAAAACTGGGCCAACCCGAAGAATCCAAAGACAAACCAAACCAGTTTGTCGGAATAGACATCCTTTAAATCATGGATAAAGGCTTTCATATGGTCTTTCATGGTTTCGCTCTCGTCCTTGACCAGCCCCTTTTCTGCAAATTTATAGGTAGAAAAAACGCAAGCCAGGACCAGTACAACTGCACCGGCGGTGAGCACAGCCCCCATGTTGTGGTAATTGCCCAACATCTTCGTGCCGTCGAGTATCGTCCCGTCGGCGGCCACTCGATCCGGGAAAAATAGAAACCAGCCCAGACCGCCGAAGATGATATTGATGATCATGTTGAAGCCGAAGCGAACCCCCTGGACCCGAGCACGATCATCTTCGGTTTTGCACACTTCAAATCCGAGTGCGGTATACGGCACCACGAAAACGGTAAAGGCGGTTGTAATCAGGATATTAAGAATCAGCACGTACCAAAAAAGCTGTTTTTCACCCTGAAATGTTTCGGGCACAAACCAAACAAAGAAAAAGAGGGCGGCGAGAAAAAGTCCACCGACCAGCATATAGGGATGGCGACGCCCGAACCGGGTATTGGTGCGGTCGGAGATAGTGCCCATCATCGGATCCGTCACGGCATCATAGACCGCTGTGGCCGCAAAGGCGGTTCCGGCCAGCGCGGGGCTCATTCCCATAATCTGGGTATAAAACAACATGGCATAATTGCCCATTCCGCCCATGGTAATCGAAGAAGCGCCCTCCCCGAATGCATAGCCCCAGATATCGCGTAGTTTCAGTCTCATTTTCTTCATGCCCATTGTGCTCTCCATTCATCGTTCGTTCGTACTTTAACATTCAAAATTCCATACTCAGCATTCGTCATACCGCAGCGAAGCCGCATCCGTAGCCATACTCTGCATGTGGGTCGTATCCTGTTGCGGATTCCCGATCTTTCGTCGCCTACATTTGTGCGCCTTCAGGGATGAAGACGTCCCCTCCTCTTTTTCCGCTTTTTCCGCTTTTTCCAAGGTATACTGAATAGTAACCTATTCTATAACTCATCTAATACAATATAGTTATGATTCCTCGTATACACAGTATATGAGGGGCCTCTTCGGAATTTACAGAGCATTTCATCCTTAACGCATCCTCTGACATTTTTTTGAGTGCCGGTATAGTCCACGCAGATTGCACCTCTCCCCTACGAAGCAAGATCAACACGCGGCCGGTAAAAGGGGGAAGGGATCCCCCCACCCCTTTTTTGGACAACCATGAAAAAGGCTCCACCCGACGATGCGGATGGAGCCTGTTTATCGGGCTTAATCGGTTAGTTTTCTTGGAACAACAGGCGGATAAAGGCCTCGTTTCCTGCGCCCGTATCGACTCGGTTGGTCACCGCTTCGAAGTCAACATCGATCGGGCCGACTCCGCTCTCGGTGAAGCCCCCGTTCACCCACGTGCTAGGCGTGAGGAGAGCGGTCGTTTCTACCGTATAGTCCAAGCTACGGGCCACATAATCCGTGCGGCGGTTGTAGACATATTCGAGCCAGGTTGTTCCACCTTCGGAAATCGTTCCCGAAGTCGGAAGAATAGCGGCCGCATCATCCACGGTGGGGTCGCCACCCAAGGCATACTCGGTCAAGTTTTCCATACCATCCAGATCCCCATCGGCCGTCTGTAGTGCATTAGCTCCGGTCAACCCGAACCCATCCGCCCACAGCGCATATAGAGATCCAGTGAAAGGAACTCCAACCTGAAAATAGTCGACCGTTACAACCGCTTGGGTCGCCCCTGTCGCATTGTAGAAAAGGGGATACATATGCAATTGGGGAGGGAGCGGCTGATTTCGGATGGGCACATTGGTCGCCACCGTCGTGAAAGCATCTAGATCGGAGGTGCGGCGGAAAATATCCACGGTACCCAAAGCACCCACAGGATCTTGGGAGACCTCGAAATGCCACGTATAGAAGGTTCCTTCCACCGTGTCAATATCAGCGGCTTTCACCCAGGCTCCACCCGCATCCTGCACCCAAATACTATCCTGCTCCAGATGGACATAGACACGATCCATGCCCCGGGTATCCATTATATTAATTCCGATATTACCTGCCACTGAACCCGTATCGGGGAACTGCTCCACCACCATCCGGGTGGTTATATTATATTTCTCGGAAAACGCGTACTCATAGTGGGCTAGACCTGCCGAAGAGAGGTGAGTTTTTCCGCCGGTGGTTCCTTCCATCGTCAACAGTAACTTGCCGCCAAACGGCAACGGAGCGAGCCCTCCAGTTCCTGTCCCTGAATTGAATCCAACCTGATTGATCGAGCCATTCGTATGTGTCAGGAATAGGTCCGCGTTCGACGCGAAATCTAGAGTATCCCACGTTGTGTAGTCAGCGGTCGGTGCCGGAACATCAGGCCCAGCCGCCGCAAAATCACCATCCCCGATTTGCAGATACTCGCTCTCTAAGATCGCTTGCTTCTGCGTGTTGGCCCCGTTGTAGAAGCACGAGTACATAATGAATTGATCGACCGCATTCTGAGCGCGTATGACGACGTTGCTTGCAACCACTGTCCATGGGTCCGCGTCGGCCGTCCGGCGAAAGATATCCATGAGGCCTTGGTGCTGATCCACCTCGAACTGCCATGTGTAGCTGACTCCTGCCGTGGTTACAATATCTGCGGCCTTTTGATATCCGGGCGCGCTATTCATAACCCAAATACTATCCGCTTCTAGACGAACCAGGGCGCGTTGTATGCCGCGAATATCCATGATATGGATGCCCTGGTTGGCCGTGCTTCCAGCGCCCGTCGGGTTTGTATCTGGAAATTGGACCACCTTCAACCGCGTGGTAACGATATAGCTCAACGCATTCGCAAAGTCATAATTATTAAGCGAACCCGTAAGTATCTGGATACGGCCATTCGTGGCTCCAACCATCGAAATCTCCAGCACCCCATTCGTAACCAGCGGAAGCGGCGCAATGTCGGTCCCCTGGGAGACGAAACCAACGACAACATTGCTTAACGATCCGTCGGTTCGGTCCATCAGCACCTCCATGTTGACCGACCAATCTTGATCCACATGCTCCGCGTTGTTGGTTAAAGCACCAAAAGCGGCACCGCTACCCATCAGCGTACTTAGTAATAGTACATATTTCGTCTTCATCATACTTCTCCTTTTGATTGTTAATTCACGCACCCTCTAAAAATCCTCTTGCGCCGCCCTCCTCAGCGCACCGCTTTCTTGAAAGGATTTATCGAGTGATAACGCCAAGATAGCATGGGGATTTTTATAGGCAAGTTATTTGTCGTTCAAATCATTCTTATAGTGCTTCGTTGATTTCCGGTATGATTTCAATGGCATTGCACAAGCGAGTGGAGGGGTCGACCTCCGGCGCGCACGAAAATTCGATATCCAGTACGCCGTCCGCCACCTTGTTCAGCGGATATTCATAGACTAACGATTGGTTGAAATCCAAACCGCCCGCCGAAAAAAGATCCAGACCGTCCATTACAGACCGACCTTCGATCGCAATATTCAGCGCCGAAGTCCCCGCTTTTGCCGTAGGGTGATATCCGTGCTTTAGGTAGATTCGGACTCGGTATAAGCCGTTAGAGACGGCGAAGCGATAGGTTTTTATAGTATACGCTTCGCTGGCATAGAGGGCGGTAAGCTCCGGTTGATTGAGCTTTGACACCGAGCGGTCGACCGTCAAGCGCGACCCATCGAACCCATAACCGCCTGCGCTTATGCCTGGTCAGGAAGAAACAACTGCCCCGAAGCGAGTTCCACACATTCCGCACTCCCGCAGTTTATGCGGTAGTGGCTTGCCGAAATCATCTTATCTTTTTTTAAGATCCCCTTTACGACCCTGCTCAAGCAGAGCGGGTAGCGTCATCACACGCTTGGAGAAGACCAGTCGATGCGCTTCCGCAAAGGCCTTATCCTTTATCGCCGCTTGAAGTTGCCGGATGAGGGGCATGAACTCCTTGGCGGAGCGGGCATCTAGCTCGCTGATCTGCTGAACAAGATCGGCGAGCTTTTGCGTATACCACGCCTCTGCCTCAGGGGAAACACGGACCCGCCACTCTTGTGGAATCGCTGACGAATCCAGCCGGAAGGAGCGGAGTTCAAAAGGCTTAAGCGCAATCGGCAAAATCCCGCGAGCGAGTGAGATCGGTTTCCCCGTAGAGAGATCGATGGCCTCTTCAGGCAAAGACGTAAAGGAAACCGCGCCATCCCAGTCAAAGAAATTGAGGTTGGCGGCATACAGATAGGTGCCGTGTTCGGTTTTCAGATAGCGCACCACCACAGGATCCTGCGGTCCGGTCACGTCGATGAAGGCTCCGGCAGGCAGGGCCCGGTAGGCCCGTGCAAACTCGCGCGACTGCGCCATCCGCCCAGCCATGCCCATCGGTTGCGCCCCGATGAGCAGGGTTTGCGCGTCCGTTGCGGCCAACGACTGCACCAACTCCATTTGGAAAAAACGATCCGCCGGTTTCACATCCGCATTCTGGAAATAACTACTGTACGTGTCGTTTTTCAACGATTCGTTGAACGATTCGAAATAGCGTTGATAACTCACTGAGCCCGCCTTTCTGGTTTTCCGAAAGACGGCGAATTTGGAGGGGTCCCACAAAATTTCATCCGCCATACTGGCTTGATTGTCCCGATGCAGTTGCCAGCGCCGCCAAGAGGGCTGCCGCTGCGCCACCAGGCTCACGGATGGCAGCCCAGCGAGCCCCGTGAAGTCGATGCCGAAATCCTCATAGAAGTACGTGATGAAATTAAAATCGTCGGCATCCATCAGGAGTACCGTTTCTTTACGACCCCATCCACCCACGGAGATGTAAAGAGTAGCGTCTGGACGAGCGGCGCGCAACATTTCATCCAGCGCCCCCACGAGTTCCGTCGATTTTTGGGCGCGCCATTGAAGCCATTCTTTACGATATTTTCCGGTGAGGATTTGATAGCGTTTCTCGAATCTACCCGGCGACCCCGCATTCACCCCTAACCGGATGCCCGTCTCTTTTTCAAAGAGATTTACCGTAAAATCTCCGTAGCCATATTCGAGCGACCCGAACGCCCAAGCGGCTTTTTTCGGGAGCAGCCAAAGGTCGATTCCGCCAAAGGAGGGGTGATCGCCCGCCTCGGCGATCACGCCTTCGAAGAGCTGAAGAAAGCGGCGGCGCGTTTCGGGATGCACCGGATTTACTTTCACCCCACCACGCACTATTTTTAGAATTTTCCCCGAACGGTCTCGCAAGATATACTCATCCTCGTTGGGATCAGGGGCGAGCATGTCGTGGGGAAGCCCATACGCACTGCATGTTGCGAACAGCTTCATTCCGCGGCGGTCAAACAGATCGAGCATGAGCTGTTGCCACCCTTTCGTCTGCAAGCCAACAGACTCGAATCTGCCCGGCAGATCCTGATACGTGTAGTTGTAGCGGATGAACGGGTAGCTCAGAGTATTTTGTCCCGTGTAGTCAAAGAAATCCATCAGGGTCTCCAACGCATCGACGGTATAGCGCTTCTTCACTCTCTTTGGGTAGTCGCCCCTCCAATTCATGGGAACCTCGAAGGTTTGATCCTCGTCCATATGCCCCAAGAAGCGCTGCGGCTCGCCCTCGGGCAACAAGATCGGCAGTTTGGGCAGTCGACCGATAAGGGGTCGAATCGTAATGCTGGCCACCGCCGCAGGATAATCGTCGACCAACGTCCGCGCCTCAAAGAGATAACGCGTCTTCAGCGGATAGAAAAGGTAGCGGGTCGTCTGCATTTTTCCAGAGACTGGATATTCCATTCCGCTTTGAATCCCACCGCCTAACCGGTCGCGATGCTTTGGATTTTTACTTTCCACATACATGTACAACCCCATCGAGCGCGGCTTATCGTCCGGCCACTCAATTTCCAATAATACAGGGGAGCCATCGGCGTTCGGGAATTCCATCTCGAAGGAAAAGCGATCTTCTTTCTTGGAACCCGCCTCGCGGTAGGTACCCAGCTCGGGCGAATCGACGACCGTTGCCCGCCCGTCTTCTACATAGCCAAAACCCGTCGAAGAGCAATCGAGGCGTCCGATCGCCTCGCCCAGTTCCATGGGTTCATTCGACACCACCGGTGCGGGTTTCTGTGCGTAGCTCTCGATTAAAAAAGTTTTCCGATACTGTGTTCCCTCGAAAGAAAAACTACAGACAAAACCATACGCGCCTTCGGACAACGACCCCACGTCCAATTCGAGCGTCTGCCTGCCGTCCACGGTAACAGGAACCGTTTTTTGTTTCACCACCTGACCCGCCGCGGTGTGCAGCTCCAACTTCATCGATAATTCAAACGGAGTCGGAACCAACACCCCCACCTGGGGCAATTCCATCGAACCGCCCGGCCAAACCTTTAGCTCGCTTTTTTCGGCCTCGTTGGCACGAATGAATCGGCGATTGACCACGAGATCCACCGGAACCACCTGACGGAATTCTGCCGAAACCTCTTGATTAGAAAGTGTTTTGCTAAATATTTTTAATTCGTCGAAGGCCATACCCGCACCCGATGCTTGCTTACCCTGCGGAGTACCTAGCAGCAGACTTTTTATCTCCTGTAACGTGATGTCAGCCAACTTGTGGCTACGCATGATGCGGGCGGGTCCCCGACCGTGAGCGTAGGGCAGCCCGTCGACATAGAGCTTGGTTTCCCCCTTTTCATTCCAAGAAAAAGCCACATGACACCAATCTCCCTGCGGCCAAAGCCAGCCCAAAGCGAGCCGAGTCAATATGGGGTCGGTGCCATTTTTCTGGTACACTTTGAGTCCAGAATGAAGGAACATCCGGAGCCGTTGGTCCGCCGAAGCCTCCTGAGAGGAGTCCGTATAGCCATAGAAAAGGTTGTAGTAGGTCATTTCCTCCGCCGTGGGAGCCGTCGGTTGCATCCAAAACATGATGGTGCCCTCCGGTCCAGCCAATAGATCCGCCGCCGGGTATTCAACATACCCGCGATTAGAGCCGCGCCCGGCCGGTCCCGTAAGAATCGCCTGTCCGCGCACGCCGTCCACAAACGTGATCTGCGCCGACTTGACCGGCTCCACCGTAACGCCTTCGACTCGACTCACCAAATCGCCTTCAAATGCCGCATAGAAATCGGGTTGCAGTTGTGCCGCCACCGCGAGCGGGAGCATCATTCCTGCAATCCACACCCCTTTAATTTTCGACGTGAAGAGATTCTTCATGTTCATTTCGCTCCTTGTATAAAATAACCCTTCAATTCGACTCGACCCTGACCTAACTCATGGATCTGCCCCGAGGGGTCTTCCAACCTATATTCACCGGGAGGTAAATCTCCCGAGATCAGCCACGTTTCGGGTTCAATTTCAACCCGCAACTCCAAAATTCCCGATGGAAGCGGCATACGCCCTTCCGCAAAACGGAGGCCGCCCAGCTGGGGCTTGATCCGTATTTTACCAAACCCGGGCTCCAACGGCTGGATGCCCAACACCTCAGAAAGCATCCAATACGGAGTCCACGCCGACCACGCATGGCTGTCGCTCCGCTCCACCATCCCTCTCGCTAGCGGTCGTTCGGGCGTCGTCACCAAATGCAAGTCGAAGATCTTCTGCCAATGCCGCAACCGTTTAAGCATTAAATCGTTTCGGTTGGTTTGGCTTAACGCACGTGCCAAATAGAACTCGAACTGATACCCGCACGAAACCAACCCCTCTGTTCCATCCAATGCACCCGCGATTCGGGACAAGACAGGGAACTCGGACGAATGGGTCAAAATAGCCAGCACATTGGCATGTTCACTGTAGCTCGTTTGAGCTGGGGTCTCCGCAAAAAGTCCGCGGCGTTCATCCCAAAAGCAACGCTGAACGGCCTGCTGGATTGCCTTGGATTGATCCAAAAAGTGCGTGGATTGGGCTTCATCGCCCAGCCACGCATGGATTTTCGAGAGGCTCTGCAAGGCCATGATAAAGAAAAAGTTAATCGTGGCGGAGGGCTCTTTTTGGTTGGGGTTTCCCGAGGTCATACCCGATGGATCGCCTCCGAGCCACTCTTTGGTCCAATCAACAAAATTCCACCACGGCATCACGCCGAGATAGCCCTCGTCCGTCCGATAATCCGAAAACCAATCCACAATTTGTTCCAGCCCCCGCAGGCACGTCCGCACGGTTTCGCGGTCATCGGTATGCAACAGATACTCCTCGACCATCGTCACATAGACGAGAGAGAATGAGGGAATCAGCTGGATGTGGCGCGAGGGATAGCGGCTTTGCGTTAGCCCCATCGGTAGCCGCGAGGCGTTGAAATCAAGCACCGCCCGCTTCCAAAGGCAGGTATCGCCCGCCAATCCGCGGAGCGTCAGCGCCTGAATACTCGTGTCCCCCACATACTGGAGGCACTCGTAGTACGGACTGTCCATCAAATGTTCATGCGCACCGACGCGCAACGTCCGCCACGAAATCGGCCATAAATCATTCAAAAGGGAATCGTCGCACTGCCAAGAAGCATTGAGTTCCAAGGGATACATTGAGGTGATCATGGAAAGCCCATGAATCGTAAGTGGCTCAGTCGACGCCTCGATTTCTATTTTTAAAAACCGGAAAGCGCGCCAACGAAATGGAAGATAGCGGCATCGCGCTCCACTGGCGGTCAGCACATCACTATACCCTTCGATGTCCTGCCCTTGCGGCTCGTCGCGCACCCCTTTTTTCCAGTTGGAACTGAACGACTCAGCATACGTCAGCCGGATTACGGCATCGCGCCCGCCTTCAAATTCAAGATCGGGATACGCCGTTACATACGTCCCCGGTTCAAGCACGATGGATGTAGCGACTCCAGCCGGAATCGTTAACGTCGAATTCCCTGCCAGCAGCTCATTCCAAGCGGATTCATCCGTCTCGTCGCCGCACGTTGCGATCCGAGAAAAGGCCTGAG
>JAJRRI010000152.1 GCA_024279685.1 Verrucomicrobiota bacterium
CTCGAGCTCGCACCTACGACGACCGGGCGAAAACTTTCAGCCCTGCGCTCGTTCTACAAGTTTCTCCTGCGCGAGGAATATGTGGAACTTAATCCGTTCAGCGGCCTGAACCTGCCGAAAAAAGGGAGTTATCTACCGCAAATTCTATCGGTTTCAGAGATCGGGAAGCTCCTTGATGCCCCCGCGAAGTATGCTGAAACGCAAACGACAAAAAATCCCAAAATTCGATTATGGCGTGAATATATGGTCGCTCGCGACGCCGCCATTTTGGAATTACTCTACAGCACAGGCATGCGAATCAACGAACTCGCCACGCTGCCAGAAGAGCGTATCGATCTGCTGTCCGGTGTGGCGCGTGTCCGTGGCAAAGGTAAAAAGGAGCGGCTCTGTCCGCTCGGTTCCCCCGCGATCCGTACGCTCATGAAAAACCTAGAGTTGCGCGAAGATGTCTGGTTACTTGAAGGGCAGCGCAATGCCCGCAGTCCGGTCTTTCTCAATAAAAACGGCGGACCGATCACGCCTCGATCCATCGAACGGATGATGAAGAAATACGTACTCTTCTGTGGCCTCAATGCCGAGTTGACCCCGCACAGTCTCCGCCATAGCTTTGCCACCCATCTGCTCGATGCCGGCGCCGACCTCCGCAGCGTTCAAGAACTGCTCGGTCACGCCTCGCTCTCCACCACGCAAATTTACACCCACATCTCCGTCGAACGCTTGAAAGAGGTCTACCAACTCGCCCACCCACGGGCCTGAGGTCCCTCATCTTCCGGTGCAAGAATCTGCTTTATCTCGGATTCGTGGGAGATTTGGTGTTCTTTAATTCGAGGAAACTCGGGGGTGGGATAAAGGGTAATATTTCAGTTTACATTACGGACTATAACTGTACTATATCGCCTGTCTTTTTTTGAGGATAAATCTTAAATTTTAAAGGAGAAAAAAATGGTTAAAATTGGTCAAACCGTACCCGAATTCGAAATGGGTGTATTTCAGAATGATGAAATCAAGGATATCAAACTTTCAGATTACAAGGGCCAGTGGCTGGTTGTAATTTTCTATCCGGCCGACTTTACGTTTGTCTGCCCGACTGAGCTCGAAGATGTAGCAGCTCTCTACCCGAAATTTAAGGAAGTGGGCGCGGAAGTCATTAGCGTCAGCACGGATACGGCCTTTGTTCATAAAGCGTGGCACGACGAGTCGACGGCGATTGGTAAGGTGGACTACCCAATGGGTGCAGATCCGACCGGAGCGGTTAGCAAGCTGTTCGGTGTTTATATCGAAGAAGAAGGTCTGGCGCTGCGCGGCACGTTCATCATCGATCCTGATGGCGTTCTGAAAACTGCAGAAATCCACGACCTCGGTATTGGTCGTAGTGCTGCAGAGGCTCTACGTAAGCTCGAAGCTGCAAAGTTTGTACACGAGAATGGGGACCAAGTTTGCCCTGCTAACTGGACCGTAGGTGGTGATACCTTAACTCCAGGTTTAGATCTCGTTGGAAAGATTTAACTTTCCTTGGTGAGTTAAGATTCCCTAGGAGGGTGCCCCATGCGGGGCATCCTCCTTTTTTGTGTTTTGTTTCCTTACTGATACGGACTAGAATTCAGGATTCTTATGGACGGGGTAAAAAAATTCTTAAAGGCCTGCTGATTTTCGGGGGGATCGTGCTGTGGACGGGCTGCTCGAGTCTTCCCGAACGTAATTTGGAAAATGCCTTCAAGTATCAGCGGCTGAAACGGGCGGACATTGTCTTGGCCGAACCGATCGAATCCGAATACCAAACGTTGGCCTCAAAGGCTTTGGAAAACAAGACGGCAGGATCAAGCGCACAATATGTCAGTATTTTAGAGCTGGGCGATGACGCGCTGCTCGCTCGTATTCACCTTATTCGTGCGGCGCAAAAGTCGATTGATCTCCAAACCTTCCTCTGGAAGGATGGACCGACGAGTCGGTTCGTATTCGACGAGCTGGTGAAAGCGGCCGAGCGGGGAGTGCTGGTTCGCATCCTGATTGATGCGTTGAATCGGCCCGGAACGCCGGAGCAACTGGCTCGGATGGCGCGAGCCCATCGTAATGTGGAAATTTGCCTTTATAAGCCGCTTTCCGACTTGGTACAGCAGGGGCGTTTTGGTTGTTGGGATAATGTGCTTTTTAAGGCGAAGCACATGAACCGCCGGATGCACAACAAACTCTTACTCATCGATGGCCGGATTGGTATTGCGGGGGGGCGTAATTATGAGGGGAAATATTACGATCGGGATACTGATTTTCTTTTCCGCGACCGCGACGTAATCGTGGCCGGACCGGCGGTGCTCGATATGCTGGACTCTTTTGAGCTGTTTTGGCAGGATAAGAATGCGGTGTTTTTGACCCAATTTTTGGATGTTAAAACGGAATTTTACCGGCTCGATAATGGCCTCGGCCCGCTCTCCGATCCGGGTGACTATTGGATGTTCGAGGAGATCGATAAGCTAGCCAATGAACCCGCACTCTCCGCGCTCCGGAAAACTATGGCGATCTATGAGGCGGATCAGGTTCGATTTATCTATGACACGCCGCGTAAATTTTCTGGGAATACAGAGCGGATGGATTTCGACGATTGGTTCAAGGCGATTCTTGAAAAGGCCGAAAATCGGCTGGTCTACCAAACGCCGTATCTCATCTATAACCGCGAAATCCGAAACGTCTTCAAAGCGATTCGCCAGGCTAATCCGAAATTCAGAATCGTTGCTTCGAGCAATAGTCTTGCCGCGGCGGACCATGCGCCGGTCTATGCCCTTTCGTTCAAACACCGCAAGGAGCTCTATAAAAAATCGGGCATTGATATTTACGAAGCAAAACCCTATCCGGAAGATCAGGCGAGCTATATTCACGGCCTTGATGCGCTCGTGGCTCGAGCCATCCGAGAGAACGATATTGAAAATTCGACTGACAGCACCGACCTGCGCCGTGCGGGACCACGCCTGTGCATCCACGCCAAGTCGTTCGTGGTGGATCGTCGAGTGGCCATGATTGGGTCGCATAACTTTGACCCTCGTTCGTCCACACTCAACACCGAATGCGGTGTATTTATCTTCGATGATGAAGTGGCGGGTTTGCTGGAGGATCTAATCCTTAATGCGTGCGAGCCTCAGAATGCGTGGGTGGTCAGCCGAGGGCCAATAACGCCGGTCGTCTCGCATTTCAGCGGAATGATCGGTGCTATATCGACTGCGCTTCCCGTATTTGACATCTGGCCCTACCGCTATACCTCCAACTATGAGCTAAAGGATGGCGCCGTGCCGCTCTTGCCGCGCAATCCTGATTTCCAGGAAAACTATATTGACGTGGGCTATTTCCCCGAAGTTCCCGACTCGAGTACGGTGATTGGTACTCGCCTGATGAAGGCCTTCGGCGGTTGGGCTCGCCCGATGATGTAGTGCAAGGAACTTTGAATATGAAAAAACGTAGTTTTGAAATACGGCATTTTCGCCGAGATATCATGGGGGTTGCTCTTGTCGTGGCTGCGTTAATCATCGGGGCTGTGACCTACATGGCTTCGCAGGTGCAACGCGATATTTCGGAGCAGTATATTTTTGATGCCACCCGTCGTGCTTCGGCGGAATTCCTTGCCATGCAGCACTCAATAACCGCCTCGATGGGGCTGGTTCGCGAGTGGGGAGAATCTGGTCTGGTCTCGCTCGAAAAACCGAAAGGATTGAAGAACCTTTTATGGCCTATCTTCGGAAAGGAAGAACTCCTTTCGGGAATCTCCATTGCGGATACGCAGGGGCGTAGCTATTTTATTCTTCCCGATGGCACGGAACGTAAACCGTCCGAGGCGAAAGGCTACGATGCCCGTGAGCGTCCGTGGTTTGGTCCAGCACTGGAGACGGATGGAGTGTACTGGAGCGAGCAATACCTCTTCCACACGTTGCAGCAGGTAGGGGTGAGTGCGTCGACGGCCTATTCGCCGAAAAATGGAAAAGGAAAAACGGTGGTTTCATTTGATATTTTACTGCCCGATCTCTATCGGAAAATTCAAAAAATGGCACCCAGTACGAATAGCAAAATCTTTGTTTTTCGGCGGGATGAACTCCTCTTACTTCCGGAATCCATCGCCGAATATTCAGATTTTATTTCCATAGATTCGGTCACCAATTCACTGATTCGATCGATGCACCAATCGTGGCAAAGTGACCGGAAAACTCGGCACGAGGCGGTTTCGCTGCTCCATGAAGGCGAGGTTTGGTGGTGTGGGTTCGAACCGCTTGAATCCACTCATGACTCTGTTTGGATCGGGGTCATGGTGCCTGAATCCGATATTATTTCTGATATTGGCCGCCGGCATGCCTTGATCTGGATTTTCGGAATGGGGGTGGTGCTGATCGCCTTTAGCGGGGCATTTTGGCTGATGGGGCGGATCAACCGTTCGCTCGCCGATGTGGATATTCTGGATGTCGTGGACTCTCCTGATACGATCCATGCACTGATCGCGAAGGGCGAAAATCGCTCGATTGAATTTAAGTCTACCTTACGCATGAATCTGCACTCCAAAAAACCGGGGAAAGAGATTGAGATCGCCTGGCTTAAGGGGGTCGCCGGATTCCTTAATACCGATGGAGGTACACTTTTGGTGGGGGTAACCGATGAGGGTGAGATCACGGGTATCGAGCGTGATGTTTTTGAAAATGAAGATAAATGCCAGTTGCACTTTAAGAACCTGATCGCGACGCATATCGGTGCAGAAATGTCTAAGCACATCCGTTTTCAGCTGGTACTGGTGGAGGGAAAAACCGTGGGTGTGGTTCATTGCGCCCGCTCTTCCGAACCGATCTTCCTGAAAAATGGAAATAAGGAAGCGTTCTATATTCGGAACGGACCCTCCTCCGATGAGCTCCCCGTCAGCAAAGCGCTCCAATATATCAAACAACGAAAATGAAGTTATTCGACTGTCACAACCACATTCAGGATGAACGTATCTTTCCTCAGCTGGAAAAGGTGATGGAACGCGCCCATTTGGCCGGAGTTGAGCGCATGGCGGTCAAAGGATGCTGCGAAGCCGATTGGCCTAAAGTGATTGAAATTATGAACCGGTATCCACAGACGTATATGGCCTTTGGACTGCACCCGTGGTTTATTGGCGGGCGTTCTAGCCAATGTTTTCAGGTATTAGAAGAGTTGCTGACCACTTATCCACAAGCCACTATAGGCGAAATTGGTATAGACCATGCCCTCGAAAACCGAAACGATGCGGATCAGGAGGCCGTTTTCATGATCCAGCTCGAAATGGCTCGAAAATTCGACCGCCCCGTCACTATTCATTGCCGTCGAGCGTGGGCACGATTGATTGAATTATTGGATCAATTTGGAACCCTTCCGCGCGGTATGCTCATCCACTGCTTCGGCGGTTCCGCCGAGATGGCCGCCGCGCTGGTTGAACGAGGAGCGTATATCTCTTTTTCTGGTTCCATCACTCGTCCATCTGCTCAACAGGCCGGAGCCGCCCTTGGTGCGGTTCCTTCCGACCGCCTTCTCATTGAGACCGATGCGCCTGATATTCTGCCACACAACATGATCGCCGACCCTTCAGGTTTCGTTGCGGGAGGGCGGTTGTTGAACGAGCCTGCCAACCTCCGTCACGTCCTCACTAAGGCCGCCGAACTACGCGGGATTTCGGAAAATCACCTGGCCGAAATTACCTTCCACAATGCCGAGCGGTTTTTCTTTTTCCGTTAAGAGTTTCGGCGTAGATTTCGCGCTCTATGGACGTTGAAAAAATAGAGGCACGCCCGTTTGGAGGGTGGCGGGAGTTAATGAAGGTGGCTTGGCCGCTCATCATTAATTCGGGCGCCTTTGCCCTCTTAAATTTTTGTGACCGAATCTTCCTCTCTTGGCATAGCGAAGCTGAGTTCCGCGCGTCGTTGCCCGCCGGAATTTTATTTTTCACGATGGTCTGCGGGTTTATGGCACTGGCGGGGTTTACCAATACATTTGTGGCTCAGTTTTGGGGAACGGGAGATAAGGAAGGGTGTGCACGAGCGACGGCGCAGGGCATTATTTTCTCGATCCTTTCCTTGCCCATCATCATGGCGCTTACTCCGGTTGGACTCTGGATCCTACGCATCAGTGGGCACGGTGCAGAGGTGCTGGCGCTGGAGGAGGAGTATTTTAAGATTCTGATGTGGTGCGGTGGCGGCATGACGTTGAGTTCGGCGCTGAGTAGTTTTTTCTCTGGGCGCGGTAAAACCTCCGTCATTATGGGCTGTAATATTTTTGCCAATGGCTTGAATATTTTGCTGAATTATCTGCTGATTTTCGGAAAATGGGGCTTTCCAGAAATGGGCATTGCTGGCGCAGGGTGGGCCACGGTCATCGGCTCATGGACCAGCCCGTTAATCTTCGCCTTAATCTATTTTTCCAAGCCAATCAATGCTCAGTTTAAAACCTTCAAAAACCTGCGTTTCGATCCGTGGCTATTCAAGCGCATGATTCGGTTTGGATTGCCTTCGGGGCTTCATTGGTTTCTCGATGTAGCGGCTTTCACGATTTTTATCCTGCTCGTCGGTCGTATGGGTCCGGTCGCCCATATCGCCAGTAATATTGCTCTGAGTATTAGTCTGATTGCCTTTATGCCGATGATTGGCATGGGCATGGCCGCGTCGATTCTCGTGGGTCAATACCTAGGCCGTAACGAACCGGATTACGCCGAGCGAATGGGCTGGTTAGCGCTTAAAGTTGGAGTCGTCTACATTGCCTGTATTGGGGTAACCTTTCTGATTTTTCCCGAATTCTACATTAACGTATTCGAGGGAAATGTCGCGGGTTCGGTTCCGTTCGGAGAACTGATGAAGACCGTACGTATTCTACTCGTCATATTGGCTTTATGGGGCGTGTCTGATGCCGCCGCCCTCATTCTTTCCGGTGCGCTCAAGGGCGCTGGCGATACCTATTTCGTACTGTATTTCCAGTCGGCCGTCGCGTGGGGTTTTCTGGTTTTAGGGCAGGTATTAATTGTTCTGGTCTTCAAATTAAATATCTATGTTAGTTGGGTGTGGACTCTGCTTTACATCACCCTTCTCGGGGTTGGGTTTAGTCTACGCTTCCGGTCCGGCCGCTGGAAAAATATCGACTTGCTTGATCGCCGCGCAACCGCCGTGGTGGATCCGATCCCTATTGAACATTAACCCACTTCGCCTGTCGAACGATGGATCCTGTACATTTAAGGACGATGATCCGATTGCATTCGGTGGAAGTACATTCACTTTGTTAATTAAACGAGGAGTC
The DNA here is from genome assembly GCA_024279685.1 of Verrucomicrobiota bacterium. Lineage (GTDB taxonomy): Bacteria > Verrucomicrobiota > Kiritimatiellia > Kiritimatiellales > Pontiellaceae > Pontiella. The sequence goes on from JAJRRI010000152.1 coordinate 7,264, forward strand.
AGTCATGATTAAAGCCTACGCAGCCAACGAGCCCGGCGGAAAACTCGAACCTTTTGAATACGATCCCGGCGAGCTGGGCGCGGACGAGGTGGAGATCGCAGTCGACTACTGCGGCATTTGTCACAGCGACTTAAGCATGTTGAATAATGACTGGGGCATGACCCAATATCCTTTCGTGCCGGGGCATGAAGTGGCCGGGCGCATTGCGCAGATAGGTGAAAATGTAACGACCTTTTCCATCGACGATAAAGTCGGACTGGGCTGGCACTCCGCGTATTGCCACTCTTGTGATTCCTGCCATTCGGGCGATCATAACCTCTGCACCACGGCGGAAGGAACCATCGTCGGCCGTCACGGCGGGTTTGCGGACAAGGTTCGCGCGGAAGCCTACAGCGTGGTGAAAGTTCCGGAAGGATTGGAAATGGAACGTGCCGGACCCCTATTTTGCGGGGGCATAACGGTGTTCAATCCGCTAATTCAGTTTGCAACCAGACCCACGGATAAAGTTGCGGTGATTGGTATTGGAGGACTTGGGCATATTGCCCTTCAATTCCTGAAGGCTTGGGGGTGCGAAGTGACGGCCTTTACCTCCAGTGAAACCAAAAAAACCGAAGCGCTGGAAATGGGCGCACAACAAACCATCAACTCGTGCGATGAAGTCGAAATCGCTGCCGTGGCCGGAACGTTCGACCTGATTCTCTCTACCGTGAACGTGAAGCTCGACTGGAATCTCTATCTGCAAACCCTAAAGCCAAAAGGTCGACTTCACTTTCTGGGTGCCACGCTCGACCCGATAGACATTGGTGTATTCGGTTTGATTATGGGGCAAAAATCGATTTCCGGCAGCGCTGTCGGAAGCCCAACCACCATCGCTACGATGCTCGACTTCGCCAACCAGCATGACGTCAAACCCATCATCGAAAAATTTAAATTCAATCAGGTCAACGAAGCCATGCAACATCTGGAAGACGGAAACGCCAATTACCGCATTGTACTGGAACGGTAGATCCGCAGGGCCGTCTTCAACAGCTCCGCTATTTGGTTTCCGCTAAAGAAATGCATTTCCGTAAAAAGTCCTATCTGGCCAATTATTATATTGATAGTTAGCTAAATAACTAAGTATAAGGGTGGCGTGAATAAAGTATTGAGCCAATTCAAAGCCTTATCAGATCGAAACCGCTTGCGGGGGGTGGCGGCTCTGATGCATATCGAGGAACTATGTGCGTGCCAGATTATTGAGCTACTGGATGTGACCGGTGCGACGGCATCGCGGCATATGGGAGTGCTTTTGCAAGCGGGTCTTGTGAAAAGCCGGAAAGAAGGCCGCTGGGTCTACTACCGCCTGGTCGATTCATCTGAATCGCTACTCTTTCAATGGTTGGGTAACGAATTAAAATGTGCGGTAGATTTAGAAACGGACCGCGCTTTGTTGGAGGATATTGTTGCGTGTGAGCCAGAAGAACTCTGCCGCCGTCAACGGGGTGAAGCATGCTGCCCGAAATAAGGAAAAGAGGTTGTCCCGCCAAAAAGGAAAGTCTACATGAGTGAACAAAAAGAGACCGGTCTTCATTTTTTTGAAAAATACCTCACCGTCTGGGTTGCCCTTTGTATGGTGGCCGGAATTTTAATCGGGAAATATATTCCTGCCCTTCCGACCTTCCTCGGGAAGCTGGAGGTTGCGCAGGTCTCGATCCCCGTGGCCGTGTTGATCTGGCTGATGATTTATCCCATGATGATGAAGGTCGACTTCAAGAGCGTGAAGAATGTGGGCAAGAATCCCAAAGGACTATTCATCACCTGGATCACGAACTGGCTCATTAAACCCTTCTCCATGCTGGGTATAGCTTGGCTGTTCTTCTACGGGGTTTTTAGGAATTTTATTCCACCGGAACTGGCGAAGGATTATCTGACGGGTGCAGTGCTGCTCGGTGCCGCACCCTGCACGGCTATGGTCTTTGTCTGGAGCCATCTCACGAAAGGCAATCCGGCCTATACCATAGTGCAGGTGGCCACCAACAATCTTCTTATTCTGGTGGCTTTCGTTCCCCTTGTAAAATTTCTCCTCGGAATTAACGATGTCTTTGTTCCTTGGGACACCCTCTTTCTTTCGATCGTGCTCTTTGTCGTCGTTCCACTGACGGGCGGAATTCTCACCCGAAGGTATATGCTCAAAACGAAAGGGCAGGACTACTTTGAAAGTACCTTCCTTCCGAAGTTTGGACATAGTACCATGATTGGCCTGTTGCTAACATTGATCATTATTTTCTCCTTTCAAGGGGAGGTAATTCTCAATAACCCGCTACACATCGGCTTGATTGCCGTGCCGCTAATCCTCCAGACCGTTTTAATTTTCTTCGTCGCCTACCTCGCGGCTAAGCTATTTAAATTGCCGCATAACATAGCCGCCCCCGCTGGAATGATCGGGGCCTCGAACTTTTTTGAGCTGGCTGTTGCTATCGCGATTGCTATTTTTGGAACCACCTCGCCCGTTGCTTTGGTTACCATTGTTGGCGTATTGGTTGAGGTTCCCGTGATGCTTGCGCTCGTCGCGTTTGCCAACCGCACCACCCATTGGTTTAAGAATTAACAACGAATCCCTTGTTGCGGAGGACGTGGAAGGACTCTTCAGCGAACTCTGCGTCTCCGTGAAAAATGTATCGAATAGAAAGGAAGTCTCATGCCTGAAAAAATATCACTGCTCTACCTTTGCACCGGAAATTCATGCCGCAGCCAAATGGCTGAAGGCTGGACACACGCGCTGAAAAGCGACGAGATTAAAGTCTACTCCGCTGGCCTTGAAACCCACGGCCTCAACCCCAATGCCGTCAAGGTCATGGCTGAATCGGGGATCGATATCACCGGCCAAAAATCGCAGCATATCGATGAATTTAAGAACACTCAAATCGACTATATCATTACCGTCTGCAACCACGCCCACGAAACCTGCCCCTGGTTTCCTACTGATTGCAAAGTCATCCATTTCGGCTTTGACGATCCGCCCAAACTCTCCCCGCCCGATGCCCCCGAAGAGATTAAACTCGACGGCTTCCGCCGCGTTCGCGATGAAATCAAAGCCTTCGTCGAAACCCTGCCGGAATTCCTCAAATCCAATGGACGGGCCATAATAGAAGCGGGACGAACGAATGCTTCTTAGGGGCGTAGAATTTACTCATGTACCAGAGTGGGGTCGAATTGTAATGTCCCACCAAGGCAAGGATTCTGATCGATCCAACCTTTTTTCCAGATTGGCTTTCTCTCTTCCGGAAAGGGTAATTCCTTTGGGGTAGACGCAATGGAATATC
>JAJRRI010000153.1 GCA_024279685.1 Verrucomicrobiota bacterium
AAACATGACGTATCCCCCGCCAATCGTGACGGCACTTACCCGCGCAAAGACCCAAAAAAGCTCCGACAGCCTCGGTTGATCCGATGTTTTAGCCATGGGAGCCTTTTTGATTTAGGGGCGAAATTAGAAGTTCACGCACGAGGCGTGCAACGCATCGATTTGAGCGGAAATCTTATCGACGATCTCGCAGTCGACCGCTTTGTTCACCTTCATAAGCGCAAGAGAGTTTTCTCCGGACGGATCATGCGGGTTGCGCATGTCGTCAATATTAATCCCCGCTTCGGCCAGCGCGTTTCCAATGACCCCAATAACGCCGGGACGGTCTTTATAAATAAAGAGCACGGCGGCACCGACCGGCTCGAAATAAAGCTTCTCAAAGTCGTTAATGCGCGAAATCATCATATTCCCTTCCGTCACGGTGCCCCGAACGCTGATGCGTTGGAAGTGCGCCGCATCGACGGATGTGGTGACATCGACGGTCATGGAGTTTTCATATCCCTTAGAGATGTCGGTTTCGCGGTTAAAGTATTCCACACCCATTTCCTTGAGATAGGCCACAGCCGCATCGAACCCTTGCGTCCGATCAAAGTCGTCGCTAAGTGCGGCAACAATTTGAACGAGGAGCCAGTCGGCATAGGATTTAAGATTGCCGTAAAAGCTGGTTTCGATCAGCTTCATTTTCTTGTGGTCGCCGGCAATGCTGCGGCAAAGGTGGGCCAGCATGAAAGCCAGCTCGCTATAAGCGCGGTCGAGTCCTTCCGGGATATCGCGATTCACGACATAGGAGGCGATGCCTTTGTCGTCGTAGTCGATCAGCTGGGAGGCCGAGCGATGGGCCGCATTAAAGTTGGCTTCAGCGGTGCTTGCCCCGAGGTGCGGAACCATAATATCGGCAATATCGGCCACCGACTTATCGCCAGCGGCATCCTTTGCATAGACATCGTTCAGGAAGCGTAGCCCCTTATCGGCCTTAAGGGCGCGCAGATCGTCTTCATTAATGATTCCGGCGCGGGCGCAGTTAATAAGCGTCGCGCCGTTCTTCATCCGGGCGAGTAACGATTGGTTAATAATGCCGCGCGTCTCGTCGTTTTCAGGCATGTGCAGCGAAACATAATCGCACTGCTCAAAAATCTCTTCAAGGGTCGCGGAGTCCGCACCCAGCTCCTTAGCACGCTCGGCGGAGAGGAAGGGGTCATAGGCCAGCACGCTGACCTCAAAACCGGACAACCGTTTAGCCACCAGTTGGCCAATGGCGCCGAAGCCAACAATACCGATCGTCTTTCCCGTAATTTCCTTGCCCATGAAATTTTTCTTTTCCCATTTACCGGCGCGGGTAGAGGCGTCGGACGGGATCACGTGGCGGGCATCGGCAAGCATCAAAGCAATCACTTCTTCCGCTACGGCGTTGGCATTGGCCCCCGGTGTATTCATGACATCGATGCCCTTGGAGCGGGCATATTTTGTGTCAATCGTGTTGTAGCCCGCCCCGGCTCGGATCACCACCTTCAATGCGGGCATAGCATCGATAATCTCCGGGGTCACCTTCTCGGAACGCACCACCAACGCATAGGCGTCGGAATGTTGGGCCGCTAGACTGCTAAAATCCGCCGCCTCGTCCTGCACCACCTCATAGCTACCATGGCTCGTCAGCATATCGCGAGCAATGGTGTTTAGTTTCGTCGGAATCAGCACCTTTTTCATCATATCCTCATTCGGTTTTAGGTTGGAAATCGGCGGCCACACTAAGCACGCTACCGCTGGGAATCAAGCTTTGACAAATCCAATTTTTCTGAGAGAGTCGCCTTTTCTGAATTTGGACGAAAATATGAAGCGTAGCATCCATCTTTTTAGTGGCTTAATGACCCTCCTTTTATTGACCGGTTGCCTGGGATATCAACTTGGCGGAAGCCGTCCCGAAGGCATCGAAACGGTCTACATCGAACCGGTCATCAACCAGACCTCTGAATCCGCCATCGAGCTACAGGTTACCCACGCCCTCCGCCAACGGATTCAATTCGACGGCCGACTCCAGCTCGAAAACAGCGCCGATAAAGCCGACGCCATCGTGGAAGTCACGCTTAGCGACTATACCCTCCAGGCCATCGCCTTCCGCGAAGATTTAAACACCACGGCCGCGCAATATCGCCTACGCATTACCGGTGTCGCCACCCTAACCGATGCCCAGACGGGGGAATTTCTCTCGGAATCAAAAACCTACGGCGAGGCCCGCTTCTTCTTTGAGTCGGATCTCACCACCTCCAAGCGCGATGCCCTACCCGTCGCCGCGCAAGAGCTCGCCAAATTTATGGTCGACGATCTGATCGAGCGTTGGTAGTCCGCCCCTATTCTAAGGGAGAACACCGCCCACGCCTTTGCGCTTGCCCAACACAACGGGACGCCAGGATCGGGTTGAACTCATTCGTGGGTTTTCTCTGCCCCTACAATCACGTGCGCTGACCATTACTACACAATTTACCGTACAAAGAAGCCGAGCTTTGGATTAGCTGGGGGACGCATGTATTTAGAAGTGAAGGTGAGCCGTGAAGAAAATATCGAATCGCTGGGTGAGCTTAATAGAAAAGTAGGTTACAACAGCCTAACCGTAAAATTCAACCCACGTTAGCAGCGATTAATTTGAGAGAAAGAGAATATAGTGAAAATAACATGTATAACGGCTGACAACAAAAAATCACCGTAGAAGGCGACTCGGGAACCGTCATGGAATTGGCCGTTCAGGCTTCGATACCGGGAATTGATGGCGATTGTGGCGGCGTATGTTCATGTGCAGATACCCGCCGAACATCTGGCCATAACCGGCCCTGCGGGCGACCCTGAAAAAGACCTGCATTTTAAAGCGCTCGTTCAACCGCTTAATTGGAAAATTGGATCATAATGGAAACATCAGGCGATAAAAACACTCAACAAATTTGTGTCATTATTGGGGCCAGCCACGCGGGGGTCAATGGTGCTTTTGCTCTTCGAAAAGAAGGCTGGACGGGGAAAATTATTTTATTCGATGCGGACAAAGCACTGCCCTATCATAGACCGCCCCTATCAAAAGCCTATTTAACCCGCACTGAAAACATTGAAAGTATCGCCTTAAAACCACGGCAAAGTTATCTCAATAGCGAGATTGAGTTGCGCCTAGGCGAAAGGGTCATGTCCATTAATCGTGAACAGCAAACAATTACCTTGGAAAGTGGCGAGCAGCAAAGCTACCACAAATTAATTTTAACCTTGGGCGCCTCCCCCATCACACCGCCGATTGACGGTATTAAAAATGTCCAAAACGTATTCTCACTACGTAATGAGCACGATGTGGTACAGATCAAAAGCGCCTTTGCTGCTAGTCAGCAAAAAAGGGTCGTGATCATCGGCGGGGGTTACATTGGCCTTGAGACTGCGGCTTCCTTAAAAAAGATGGGCGCAAGCATCACCATACTTGAACGAGAGAGCAGAGTGCTCGCCCGTGTAACCGCCCCAGAAATATCCGCTTTTTTTGAACAGCTACATGCACAGCATGGGGTCACGATTTTTACCGAAAAAACGGTAGCGTCGGTGACTAGCCTGACACAGGGGGCAGACGAGATGAATTTAAAACAGGTCCATTGCTCCGACGGCTCTCATTATGATGCGGATATCATCCTTGTTGGTATTGGCGTGTCCGCTAATACAAAACTTGCGGAACAGGCCGGTATCAAACTAGACCATGGCATTCTGGTTAATGCATCCGCTTGCACCAGCGATAAAAACATCTACGCAGCAGGTGACTGCACCTATCATTTTAATCGCCACTATGATCGATATATCCGCTTAGAATCTGTTCAAAACGCCGTCCAACAGGCAAAAATTGCGGCGGCGGCAATCTGCGGAAAAGAGCCTGTATACGATACAATCCCCTGGTTTTGGTCCGATCAATTCGATAAAAAATTACAAATGGTCGGCCTTTCTACTGGTTATGATGAGGTCATACTCAGGCAAGAATAGGGTGATGACACGCATTTTTCTGCCTGGTACTTTCACGGGGATCGCTTGTTGGCAGTGGACTCAGTCAATCATGTTAAAGCTTATGTTCTTGCTACAAAATTCCTTAAAAGCGGAAATAAAGTGAATAAAACCATGCTGAAAGATCCTCAACGGGCGCTTAATTTTAATACGTATTCAGGCGAGTGAGGTGAAGTAACCCCAATTTGACGGACACGTGGGTTACGAGTTAATTTACCTGCGTGGCGTCTTCACGATAGGGCTGATAAAGCCTTCGCTTCATACAAGAATTAATCCCGTCCTTTACTCATTTATTAAGCCTGAAACTCCTTGGCAATCCGAATACGCTTGAGGGCTTGATAGGATTCTTCGGTCAGGTTTCCTGTGCAGTAGAAGGTACGGATAATTTCTAACGCTTGCATACTTTCCTGCAGGTGCTTTTCCAGCGAATCAAAATCCAGCTGATCGAGTTCCTTCTCGGTCATGATTTCATCGAGCGGAATGTCGCCCTTTGCATTGCGCGTGGCATGGTAGAGTAGGGTCCCGATAATTTTAAGAACTTCCGCGTGGAGTTCATCGGGCTGAACATAAAAATGGTCATCGCAGAAATACTCATAGCAAACCGAAGGTCGCCCCTTTTTGAGTTTGCAACCGGCCTCCGAGAGGAATCCTTTCTGTTCGTCGTATTCAGCCGCTTGCTGATGTACGAGTTTCAGAAAGGGACTTTTCAAAGCCTCAATGCACATCACCGCATCGCAGCCAATGCACGAACACTGTGCGCATAGGGAGTTCCCTTTGCGGGCAATCGACTCGCGCATACCGGCTTCGAGCTGAGTGTATTTTTCAATATAGGTTTTAAGCGGGTCATTCATTGAATCGGGGTCTCTTTTTCATGGCCTTTTGTAAGGGCCTCGTTAAATATTTTTTAGCCCTATTTCTAACTTGAATCGTGGGAGGGTCTTAAATGGATATTTGATGGGTTCAAATGTTCTAAGCACGTGGTTTATTTAATAGCCTCCGTACGCTATGGCATCAACGTAGTATCCCGATAAAGTATGGTTAATACGGTTCTATATTCAATCCTTGTATGGATTTAATGCGGGGAGAGATCATACCCAAAGGGATGGCGGGGGCCTTTGCCAGGTCTACCTTTGGTTGTCCCCCGATGGATTTTCGACGCGGAGTTCCTTCCACGCACGGGCATATCGGAGAATGGATGGTCTTATTTTTCTAAAAACGAAAGGATTTCGTAATGGACACAATGAAAAAAGAACCTAATATTCTGTCATTACTCACGGAGTAATAGCGCTTTAATGCGAT
>JAJRRI010000010.1 GCA_024279685.1 Verrucomicrobiota bacterium
CGGAATCTTCACAGGTAAGATACCGATGTTTGAGTTTGGCCGGAGTGGAATGTCCGGCAAGTATAATTCGTTGCTTTGCCATGACCCGAATCGTGGGATAGGCGGGCAACTAAATCAATACTAATCAGATTAATTTCGTATTAGTTACATCACCCTCGTACCCAACCCCTCAAACCACGCGCTTTAAAACACGTAGAAATTATATATATATATTTTGTTCTTCCATCGAGTAAATGTTTAAAAAAGGAGTTTCCTTCTACGTTGAAGGCATGATGGAAAATTTCGGCGCCGGCAATTGGGATTTCCCTCCGGATCGCGGGGTCACTGACCCTACCTACAATAAAACCATCCCTTTCATCCTGTAGCTCCTGTCAAAAAAAGACCCGCACCATCATTGTATTGTACGTAATTGAGGGAATGCCGTAATCTACGATCCAGCCAAACCCACCCATATAAAATAACCAAACGCGGCAATGAAGAGCGCCGCTGCGAAACGCGGCAGACGCCCGAGCAATGCGATGAATACCAAATGCGCGAGGCTCAGTCCCATCAGGATCCAGAGCGCCTGTTGCAGGAAGGCTCCGGTCGGTATGGCGTGAAACACCGCAAATAGACCGATGGAAAAGGGAATGCACATATGGGCATCGCCCGACTGTGAGGTATAGACCACGTCCATCCGATTTCGTGCACCATAGTAGAAGGCCAATAGCGCGTTCGGTAGCACCATCAGCACACCACTCGCCCAGCCAAGGAAGCCCGCCGGAAGCCGCCCAGATTCAAAGTCTTGAAACCACTGCACCAACCAGTCGGTACTGACAAATACAAGAAATGCGCCGAACAACAGCAACGCAATATCCAGTACCAGCGTCTTGGGATAGGCCTTTTTCTTGAGCAAGTTGGTTTTCTTCACGTCATAGATATGAAAACACTGCCAAAAAATAAATAGCGCCAGCAATACGACCCCTTCCGTACGTGCAATTTCCCCATCGGCCGCCAAGGCCCAAAGAATAAAGGAGAAGAAAAATACGCCGACCAGATTCAATACCAACGACAGCCGTCCAATCCTGAACTCGCGCAGGGCGGCCTGACTCTTCTTGCGGGGAATACTCGCCATGCTCCAGATCAAAACCGGGACGGCGATTAGTAAAGTTAAGTTGGTGACGTTGTTAAACAGACTATTGAGCAGCACGTCATTCCCATCTCCCCCATTACGAGCCAGCACCCAAGCAAAAACTAAGTTGCCCATGCCCGAACAGAACGGCATGAAAATCGTACCCAGCACCGTGCCTTCCACCCCTTGCCGCGATAATACCTCCAACCGCCATACCACCAGCAAATTGGCCAGTAAAAATAATGAAAGAGCGGCATAAGGAGCAAAGACTCCGAGGGATGAGATGGCTTCGTGAATCAACAACATAAACTCATTTAACACGAAGCCGTAAAGCGCACCAAGCCTCATCCATAAAAGCTACTCCGGAGTCGCCGCCTTTTTCGATCCTAATTTGTGCGCTATCGGGAGCGGGATGCCGGGCCTCGGCGGTGATTTTTTTTTTTGTAAAGCCATTCAAGGGCAAGCAGGCGATGGATTTAGAAACCGAGACCCCTTCTCTCTTTCCAGCGTGCCCTAGCAACGGGGTTAGGTTCACCTACAATGCCACGGCCTATGCACCCAAGGCGGGGATGAGAGGAGGAGTCACTACTGAAACTCGGGCGTGCAGTTTTAGCGAAAGATATGTGAAGAGTGATAATCTATCGAAAAGGTATACGTAAAAACGAAGCCGGACTGATGCACCTATTGAAATCACACAAAGAGTATTGCTCTATATTTTACAACGTGTTACCTGTCATCGACTCAGACTCATCAACATTCAATGAACCGAAAACCCTGTCATCCCATGAATGAGCGCTTACTTCCCCTATAGCGTTCTCTTATGGGATGAAAGTGAGTTTAAAAAATGAAAATCCAACCGACTGCCATAGCCCTTCTAGCCGCTCTGCTCTCCACCACATTTGCGCAGGACACTCACCTTGATATCAGGGTGCCTGACACCGTGGAAAGTGATTTGTTCGGCCCCATAAAAAGCATAGAGACCGATACGTCCTACAACATGTCAACCGAGCATCTAAAGAAGGTTCGGAGCTATGACCCAAGTGGAAATCTGCTGGGTGAAATGAATTGGAATTATGCCGAGGAGCTCAAGAGCTCCCGAACCAACTACTTCAATGAACACGGCAGCCTCACTGAATACCGTTTTATCGATCACACCGATGAAGAAACCAATTACTGGGAAATCATCCTTAGTCCATCCACCCGCCAAATTGCCAAACGCAACAAAAAAACGGGCACCACCAAACTCCGCACCTACTCCCCTCAAAAATATCAGGTTCAATATAAGGAAACGGACAAGCAAAAAAAACTCATCAAGGCCTCACGTACTAAACGACGAGCGGATCATCGAGAAACCGAATATACGCGGATCGATCAGAAAAACCGCCCGCTCTATACTTATTATTTCAAATGGGACGACCGAGGTTTCATCACCAAGGAACGGCTACGCTACCATCAGGAAAAGAAAGAACGCCTGCATAGCTATGATTTTCTTACAGTCGATGCCTATGGAAACTGGACGCAACGGCTTATGATTCGGTACGATGTCGGTGGAAAAGAAAAAACCAAAATATCTGAAAAACTAACGATTCGTATGATCGAATACTTTGAAGAATCCCTCACAGAAAATGATTATGATTTTTAAAAAGAGAATACCTCTGCTCCTTTTCATCGCCTGTTGCTCCGTATTTTCCGAGGAGGAACCCGAAGCGGAAGAGCCTCACGATGAACAGCAGGAGGAGAACGCTCTAATACAGTCTCAATTTGATTATTCCTTCGAGGATATCAGCGATCGGCTGGTCGCTATTAAATATGAAAAAGGGTTTGGTAATGGCTTTATTGCAACCATGGAGGGAAAGACTTATCTCTTCACCAACCAGCATATTATCCTTGGAGCGAACCAGCTGAGCTTTACCACGGCAGCTGGAGAAAAGCTACGTCCTCGGCGGATCGAACTTTCTACCACGCGCGACATTGCCAGGCTACTCCTTGCCGACGGAACAAAAGGCTTTAAAATTACTAAACATATGCCTATGGACTCACCCGTTGGTCTTTTTGGATGCCGCGAAGCGGGGGATGAGGTGGCCCTAGAACTCTACGGAACCGTAACCGGAGTAGGGGCTGATAGGGTCGAAATTTCTGCTGAATTTTCCGCGAAAAATAGTGGCGCTCCGATCCTAAACATTCAGCAAGAAGTGCTTGGAATTGCTAGTTATGTTCGAAAATCGCGCACCCACGCCATGAAAGAAGGCACTCAATTTGAAAACCGAACCCGCCGATTCTGTTTTCGCCTTACAGGCAACCAGTGGAAATCCGTAAACTGGAAAAAGTACAACGATAAATTCGGGAGGTTTTACCACCAAAATGCGCTTTTTACCGATGGAGTTATCGAAGTACTCACCGAGTGGGGAGATACACCTAGAGACCGAATCAGTGTGGTGGAACATCCCGAAAAAAGTCTGATCTCCTGGGTTACATCCCACAACCAGATCATTAAAATTCACGGCGGTCCCACCCAAAAGAAACGCTTTGCTGCTGAATATTCAAAAAGCCTCAAAACACTCTCGGACACCTGTGCTAGACGAGCTCGCCAAACGCGCATGTTTTCAGAAAAGAATAAACTTACCGGATTCCTTCGCGATGAATTGAGCAGGCAGGCCTCCACTCTAGAGTGGATGGCTAAGCTACTCACACGCATTAGCCACAATGCCCAAGACTATCGATAACCCCCCACTCCTTCAGCCCTGAGAGAAAAATGGAAAATAGACCGCTCATATCTGTTCTCAATTTACTCTGCATACTTCTACTGGCATGCATGCCCCTTATCGCCGAAGAGGAAGAAGAAGCGGAGGATGCAGAGCAGACCGCTGAGCAAGAAAAGCTTGAAAAGAAAGAGGCGATGGCAAAGCGCCGCGCGGCGGAGCAGGAAATCAAGTCCCAGTTTAAATATACGTTCAACGATATCTCCAAAAAGCTCGTCACCGTCACCTGCGACAGCCGCCGCGGGCGTAGTTTTGGCAGCGGCTTCGTTGCCACTCTGGACGGGAAAACCTATCTCTTCACCAACCAACACGTCATTATTGGGGCAGACCAGATTAGCTTTAAAACCGCCTACGGAGATACCTTACGCCCTCGTGGCGTGGAACTCTCTACCACGCGCGATATTGCACGACTCTTGCTCGCTGACGGAATCGAAGGGTTTGAGATCACCCGCCAAATGTCTATCGGGGCTCCACTCGGTGTATTTGGAAATAGCGCAGGCGGCGGCGTGGCCACAGAACTCTACGGGAAAGTGACCTCCATGAGCTCCGAAATCATTGATGTCTCTGCCGACTTTGTTTCTGGCAATAGCGGAAGCCCCGTACTCGATCTCGAACAAAAGGCGATTGGAATTGCCAGCTATGTACAATGGTCCATCGACGACAAATACGGCAGTAAAACACGCCGCTTCTGTTACCGGCTTACCGACAACCAATGGAAGTCGGTTAACTGGAAAAAGTACAACGGGAAATATGGCCGACTCTACCTAGAAAATAAGCAACTCATCAACTCCATCGTCGAAATTTTCGACACCTGGTATGATGATCCTTTCCGTCGAATGACCGCAGATACTCACCCCGATTCAAACATCCGGAAGTGGTCTATAGAGCATAACCGGATCATCAACCGGATCATGCGATTGAGCGATAAAGGCGTCGCCAGCGAACACCAGCTGAATAATACCAACGAGCGAATTCAGCAAGATTTGGTCGATAGCGCCGATGCACTCTCCGCGGTCTGCCGGAGCCGCGCTCGGCAAATGCGGATGCTCTCAACACAGCGCGAGCTTACGGGGTTCCTGCGGGAGGAATTTGAAAAGTTTGCTGACCAACTCAATTCTGCCGCAATACGGATTGACCGTTACGGAAAAAAACTTGGAACCGTCAAATACTTCCGCTTTAAGTAGCCTTTAAAAAGCGAATAGTATGGAGCGCCGTTGGACGATACCGGCCCCCCTCTTCGAACGACGTTATACCGCGTATTCCTGAAGGTATTTCAGGTCAATAAACTCCACGGCGGAGGCATGAGTGGCTTCAAGTTTGATTCGGGGAGCCATACCTGCCTCGTGGGCTTGAATCCAACGCATCAGGCAGAGGCACCAGAAATCCCCAGGCTGAAGCCCAGGGAATCCATATTCGGGGACGGGCGTCGACAGATCGTTACCCTGCTCGCGGGAGAACTCAAGGAACTCGACGGTTAGCTCAACACAGACCGTGTGCATCCCTTCATCCTCCCTGCAGGTATCGCACTTTCCATTGCGAAAAAATCCCGTCCGAGGCTCCGCACTACACACAATTAAATCCCCACCGAGAACATTATTCGCCATATTAAAAACCTTATTTAGCTAACGCTTTCGGATCATCATAGACCTTGAGCAGGTCATACTGAGTCGTGCGCTGAGCTGGGGTCCACCCCGCCTCACGAATAAGGTTAACAACCAGATCTTCATTCACGCCATAATCAACGCCCGTGGCACTCACGACCTCCTCGGTCATCAATACGCCGCCATAATCATCGGCACCAAACTGGAGCGCAATTTGCGACACATCGGGGCCTTCGGTTACCCACCCGGCCTGAAGGTGCTTGACGTTGTCGAGCAACAGACGGGCAATCGAAACCATGCGCAAGTAGTCCACGCCATTCTGAAGGCGGGGACAATCTAGATCGGTCATATTCGGTGAAAAACTCCAGGGGATGAAGGCGGTAAAGCCGCCTGTACGATCCTGCAATTCGCGTACCTTGACTAGATGTTCCACGCGCTGAGCGGTGGTTTCACCAAATCCGTAGACCATGGTAGCGGTGGTTTTTAGTCCAATTTCATTCGCGGTTTCCATCAGGTCAAGCCACGCTTGCGAGCGGGTCTTTTTCGGGCTAATTTTCCGGCGGATTTCATCCACTAAAATTTCCGCACCACCACCCGGCAGAGATTGTAGGCCGGCATCTTTCAGCCGCTGGAGACATTCACGAATGGTGATCCCCTCTTCCTGCGCAATATATTCAATTTCGGTCGGCGAAAGTGAGTGGATCCAAATATCGACGTTATCGCGAATCCCCGAAAGGCAGGCTTCGTAGTAGTCGAGCTTAAGTTCCGGATGAAGCCCGCCCTGAATTAGAATTTGCGTGGCTCCCGCTTCAGCGGCTTTCTTCGTCGCGGCTACAATCTGCTCCGGCGAGCGAACATACCCGCGTTCACTTTCGGGCGAGGTGTAGAACGCGCAGAATTTACAGTCGGTCACGCAGACGTTCGTCGTATTGAGGTTTTTATCGAAGACGTACGTAGCGAGTTCACCGGGAACATCTTGCTTGCGACGCAGAGCAGCCACTCGACCGAGCTCCTGGAATGGAGCTTCATCGTGCAGAATCACGGCATCCTCAGCGCTTAATCGTTCGCCGGCTGCCGCACGATCAAGAATCGGCTTCCAGCGGCTAGAGACCACGGGGGCTTCCGGCAGGGCATTGATGTCGGGCTGCCCATCCAGCTGAGCATAAACACTATTCGTCAGGACCGGCGTATGCCCATGGTTGATCAGAAACTCCTCCATCTCCTCGGCCGTGAAGAATTTCTGGCTTTGCGGTGCACCGCCTTCCTTCGCGATGCGCTCGTTGAGGCTGGTTCCGCCGATGTCGTCGACCCCACTGTGAGTTAGCACGCCGAGCAGCTTGCGGTCCATGTAGTTGACGAGCATGCGTACGTGCGGAAAATTATCGAGGTAGATACGGGTGATGGCTGCCACGCGAACCTGCCGGTCGCCGGACGGTCCGTATTTTAACCCCAGTGCAGTGCCATTAGTCTGGAACGGCAACGGAATTGCCGCCTGGAAGCCGCCGGTTTCATCCTGCAATTCCCGTAAGCGGGAAAGATGGTCAATAATATGTTCATCTTCTTCAATATGCCCGAAGAGCATCGTGGCGTTGGTCGGGATATCCAATTCGTGCGCCACCTTATGAACATCGAGCCACTGCTGAGCCAGAATTTTGGTGGTCGCGATTTTCTTCCGGATATCTGGATGGAAAATCTCTGCACCCCCGCCTGAAATAGAACCAAAACCGGCCGCCTTCAACCGCTCAAGAGTCTCGCGAATGGTAATGCCTTCGTTACCCGCAATCCAATGAATCTCAACCGCAGTCATGCCTTGTAGCAATACCCCCGGTAGCATTTCGCGCGAGAGCTTAAATAGGTTTTCGTAGTAGTCTAAATCCAGTTCGGGAATCATGCCCCCAACGATATGTAGATCGGTTAGATCCCAATTTTGGGCTGTTTCTAAATTTTTGCGGGCATCTTCCAGCGTAGTAATATAGGCATCTTCAGCCCCCTCGGGCCGCCAAAAGGAACAGAGATTGCACTCCACTACGCACAGGTTGGTGGGGTTGAGGTTGTGGCTGTGCACATAGTAGGTCTTGTTGCCGTGCCGTGCCCGACGGATGGCATCGGCACGTCCCATCAATTCCGGTGTCGACATGTTCTGGAGCATCTCCAGAGCCTCGGCATCCGTTATCCGTTGTTGAGTGAAATCAGTCATGACATGTCGCCTTGGGGTTAATGCGCGCCAATGTGGAATAGATGAGACTAAATTTCCACCTAAAACTCCTCGGGAGATTAAAAATTAAAAAGCCCACCTTTCTGAACCCACGAATGCTCATGCCACCAACTCCTGCATGAACCGGTATTCAGCGGCTAAAGCTCAGCCTGTTGCGAATAGGTCTACCGTTCCATCCCTCGTTCATACGGAGGAACGCTCCCGACTCACCTCATGCCCTCTTCGGGTTCCATTTCGCAAGAAAAGTCGCCGCAATACATTCGGAAATTATCACGTGGTTATTCGTCGATCTTTTTAATTAGGTGACGGCGAGTCTTTTCGCTACCGGCACAAAGCGAAAGATTCCGATAACAGCCGTCGCACCGCCGAAGGCTAAGAGAACGGCTCCGACCCTTACCATAACCTGTTCCTCCGAGAGATTTTCACCAGGTCACTCCGGTAGCAAGCCGTGCAATGACCGTACGCAAGATGATCGCGCAGAATCATTTCATCGGGATTTATTTTTGAATAGGGTATCGGGCCGGTCCTTCAGGTTACATCTCATTCTCAATAAAGAACCCTTCTTTCGGGATCATATTTCAACAGGGTTGGGCATCCAGCCCCTCCAAATTTTCAATATGGGCCTCAGCTCGTAGGGTGTCAACTACGGCACCGATGGCCTCGTTTTTCCGAGCCTCGAACAGCCAACTCTCGATATCAATGCGCACGTCTTTGAATTCCCGATAGGTCGCTGATTTATGATCGAGTACCTTGAGAATATGGTAGCCAAATTCAGATTCAAACACATCGCTGAACTCTCCAATGGGGAGAGAAAAGGCAACGTCCTCAACCGACTGAACCATCTGACCGCGGGCAAAGTAGCCCAGATCGCGCCCCCCATCCTGACAATGAGAATATTGCCCTGCCAATACGTCGAAATCCTCGCCGGCTTTCAGACGCTTGTGCACATCGAGTAGATCCGTATAGATTTTCTCCACAGGACCACCGGGCGACGGATGCTGGACCATATGCGTGGCATGCACCATTTCTGGAATGAGGAACTGCTCCTTCTGCTCCTCGTAATAGGCCTTTGAATCGGCCTCGGCCGGGCGGACCACATCCTTGCAGAGAACCTCAAAATATTTTTCCAACCGCAGGGTACTCTCGAGATCGACTTTGATTTTAACTTCATCCTCGGGTCCAGTCTCAAACCGTTTATGGAACGCCTCGTCGCCGCCATGCTGTACCTTAAGCGCAGCGAAACGAACTTCGACCTCTTCGGGGCAGACTTCCTTGATTTCCGCGCGAGCCTTTTCCATCAACAACACATGTTCAACCGCATTTTCACGGGCATCGGACTCCATCTTGTCCTTTACTTTCTCCATTTCCAAGGGGCTCATTTCCCGGGAGTAACGTTCGAGTAGGATCTGTAGCTCCTGCCAGATCAAGGCCTCAGAAACCTCTTGGCCATTTACTAAAATCTGAATTTTTCGCTCTTTTATAGGCGTTGAGTTTTCTTCGTTCATCATTTTCCTCGGCTACTTTTCGCACCCTTTTTTTACACTCTTATTAGATATGGAGACTGACTAAATTACAAAAAACGTATCACGTGTCACACATCTGGAACAAGCAAGCAGTTTTGAGAAGGTGAAATCACCCGCCTACAGAAGGAAGGAGAAGATTCATTTGTCCATGGAATTTTCATACTCTCCCTGCTAAACTTTGCATTCCACAGTCAAAAGAACCCGTATTGGTTCTTTCATAAAAGGAGACGAACATGACCCACTTCCAGCCAGGGATACTCGACCCCGTTCCGCCTGCCGCTCGCTATCTCACCTTCTCGTTGAAGCCCGGAATCCAACCTCATGAAACTCTCAATAAACTAGCCACCTACACCGATGGAATCCGTCTCGTAGTGGGACTGGGACCTTCCCTTATCCTCGCCCTCGGAAAAACCATTGAGCCACTCTCCAATTTCCCAATCTTCACGGGGGTCGGGATCGACATTCCTTCCACGCCCGCCGCCCTCTGGTGTTGGCTGCGAGACGATGACCGTGGCAACCTCATCAACCGGACTCACCTATTATGCGACCTGTTGCAGGATGCCTTTGAGTGCAACAGCATCATCGATGGATTTAAGCATGGCTCGGGTCGCGATCTAACCGGCTATGAGGATGGCACCGAAAATCCAAAGGGGGACGATGCGCTAGCCGCTGCCTTTCTGCAGAACGCCGGCCCGGGGGAAACGGGGTCCAGTTTTGTAGCCGTCCAGACGTGGATTCACGATCTTCCGTGCTTCCGCAGGATGCCTCAGCAGGAGCAGGACGAAACCATAGGTCGACGAATCAGCGATAACGAAGAGTTGGTAAGCCCGCCAGCCTCGGCACACACCCAGCGAACAGAACAGGAGAGCTTCTCGCCAGAAGCCTTTGTGCTCCGGCGCTCCATGCCGTGGGCCGATGCGGAAGCGGAGGGGCTTAATTTTGTGGCGTTTGGAAAGGATTTCAGCGCCTTCGAAGCGCAACTCAAGCGGATGGTCGGCGCGGAAGATGGTATTATCGACGCCCTCTTCAAGTTTACTACGCCGATAAGCGGAGCCTACTTTTGGTGCCCCCCCATGTGCGAAGAAAAACTCGACCTCCGCGCCATCCACCTTTAGGATTAAAAAATTATGAAACCGGTTGAAATCTACTCTTCACGAGCTTGTGGCCTCTGCACCGAAGCCCTCCTCTTTTTCCATCAGCACGGAGTCTCGTTCACGGTTCACGCCATTGAATATGATGAAAATTCCGATACCTCCATCGACTCCGAAAATACGCGGGAAATGTACCGTCGCTGTGGCGAAAAAGTCGAATTCGTTCCCCAAATTTTTATTGGGGGACGTCACATGGCCGGCTGGCGAAAACTTCAGCCCCTGGTTGAGTCCGGAGAAATCGATACCCTCTTAGAGGGATTCCTATTTTAGGTGGGTTGCCCAATACCGCCGGAAGCTGGAGTTTTAGCGCGGCAGTTTAATTCCACGACGAATATAAGTGGGAACATCCAGATCTTGCCCTTCGTGGATTGTGGAATCAAGATTGGCAAAACGTCCCTTGCCGATGGTTTCGAGCGGGAGTTCAC
>JAJRRI010000154.1 GCA_024279685.1 Verrucomicrobiota bacterium
ACCGATGTAGCGGGTCGAGGAATTCATGTGGATGGGGTCAGCCACGTGGTCAACTTTAACATCCCTGAAAACCCAGACGACTATATCCACCGCATTGGCCGGACCGGCCGCGCCGGCGCCACCGGCAAGTCGATCACGTTTGCCTGCGAGATGGAATCGTTCGAGCTCCCCGCCATCGAGAAGCTACTGGGGATGGAACTCAAATGCACGATGGCTCCGGAAGAGTTGCTTGAAAAACTTCCGCCCGCACCGCCGCGCAAGCGCCGCCCGCCACGTCGTGATGGGCCGCATGGAGGCGGCGGTGGCCGCCGTCCGCACGGTGGAGGAGGGCAACGCCGCTCCAGTGGCGGAGGCCGCCCCCCGCGCTCCCGATAGATCATGCTAAAAAAGCCCCGCCTTCGAGCGGGGCTTTTTTGTAGATAGGGGGTCCAGCTCGCACATGCAGGAATCCTGATGGACTTTCGGATTATTGCACGGAAGCGAATGCCGTGCAGAGTTCGGAATAGACCTCCGCTGTGTCGTATCCGAGTGCATTGCACACCCAGAAAAACTCGACCACATCTAGTCGCCGCTCGCCCTTTTCAATGCGCCAAACGAACGAATGTTCCCGTTGTAGTTTTTCAGCAAGTTGGCGCTGTGTGAGCCCTGCCTCTTTGCGCATTTCAACAAGCTTATTAAGAACCGCTTCATATTCTTTGGTATGCGTGGATTTTTTCATGAACGCATAATGCGTTCTAATCCTTTTTGCTCGCAAAATGCGTCCAGTTCTTGACAAAAAGACAAACCATAAGGCTATCTTTCTTTCCTTTATTAATTGTCAGTCTAAATGAGAAGACAAAAAAGGGGATGGGGATGTTGCTAAAAACTGCTGGAGTAGTCGCATTAAGTCTTGTTTGGGGGAGTTCCGCCCTTGCGAAAACCACGGAAGAGGCTACACCAAAGCCCATCACGTCGTTGGGTCAAGTGGAAAGCATCGTCCGTACGACGCAGGCGCAGTTTTGGCAGTTGATTCCTCCTGTGAACGACCCGCTTTATATCCATCCCGACCCTGCCATCCGCGTCGTGGACTGGAGGAGCAAGGAATGGCCTAAATCTGTTCTCAAGCAGATGTTTGCGGAAATGAAAACCGTCAACTCTTCGATGTATCCAGTCTACAGATTGACGGTGGTCGAAAGCCGAACCGGCGAGTTGATCTACTATAACTCCTATGATCAAAAAGTATGGCGAACCCCAGCACCGTTAGACTACAATGAATATCTCTTTGCCTTTCAGAGTTGGAATGTGAATTCGATTGAAGAGTTGACCTTCGAACAGAAAATCTCCGGCCGTTCCTCAAATGTCGGTTTGGAAATTTTGCTGCTTCCAGAAATGTTCATGACATCCTACAAACAGGACGTCGCCCTCGAAGCGGAGGCAATGTTTCTCGCTGAACCGATGGTGATGATGTCGATGTCACAAACCGTGACGAACCTGACGATGGTGATCGGCACGGAGAGCAATTCATTAGAGGTTGGCGTTTATTTTCCGAGCGGATATACGAATGAGATTACCGTATTCGAATGCACATCGCTGGTGGATTGGGATTGGGCGATCTTCACCAATATCGCCACGACGGGCCTTTCAAGCTTCGAGTGGGATCCGGACACCGCAGGGTACGAAACACGCTATTGGGTGACGGTGGAACGTGCCGATGATGATCGGGATGGATTGGAAAATGGAGTCGAAAAATACGTGTACTCCACCGACCCCGGAAACCCTGATACGGACGGGGACGGCATCTCGGATGGCGACGAAGTTCAAGCAGGAACCGATCCATTGCTCGCGGATAGCGATGGCGACGGAATGTCGGATGGCGCGGAAGCCAATCTTACCACGTCGGTTGCAACAAATGGGAGCGGTGGGGTGTTGGTGGTTGTACCGGAGGGATGGTATCACGCGACCGATCCCAACCTAAACCTAGTCTACCTTGGAGAATAACCCCCATGAAACGAATCATTACCATTCTACCGCTATTGGTGTGTTTAACGGGTGCCGGATTAATTGCCGCCTACTTTATTCAGGGGCATCGAGTCGGCCAGCAACAAGAGCAGAAAAAGAAGGCCGCAGTTGCAGAGAAAGTAAACCAGCTCCCATCCGCAGATGAACCGGCGAATCGTGACCGAGAGATTGCAGAGCAGACATTTGCTTCGCCGCAATCCATCGATACATCGCCTGCCAACCCCCAGCATGCCGCTATCCCTGAGCCAGCACGTCCGCGCGGTTTCAAGTGGAGTCGTGGTTGAGGATCCTTTTACCGGACAATCCCAAGCGGTTCAAAAGGTTCGTGCGGAGGAAACCCCTCGCCCAGTGGATCAAGGCGGATTGGAGGGCGGGCACGTGCAGGAACGGGTGGTGGATCCCGCATCGAAGGAATATCAAGAACGAGTGGATAGTTTGATGAATTTGCGCCAGCGCCGTCTGACGGGCAAGGGGAAAGACCATGAATAAGCAGAGAGTTTCGAAAAAAGTATGTATCGTTGGCCTGTTATTAAGCCTGACTGCCGTTATCGTGGTTGGCTATGCGGTGGCGGGGGTTCCGATTCCAACGAGTGAGCCAGATCCTCAGGTTTTAGTGGGGGAATTGCTCGGTCAGATTGCGGTGGACAACACGGGAGCGGCTTCCTATTCGATCCCGATTGATATTGCCCCGGGGACGGCGGGCATGGCACCCACGCTGGCGATCAGCTACAGCAGTCAGCGCGGCAATGGACTGCTGGGGGTTGGGTTCTCGGTGGACGGCCTCTCTGGTATCGTGCGTTCATCCGCCACGCGACATCACGATGGATTCATTGATGGCGTGGACTTCGACGACAACGACCGTTTCATGTTGGACGGGCAACGTTTAGTCTTGGTTTCTTCAGGAGCGTCCTATGGAGACGACGCTTCGGAATATCGAACCGAGATCGACTCGTTCAGCCGAATCACGCTGCACGGCGGTATGAACGATGCTACGGCCTATTTCACGGTCGAGGCCAAATCTGGGCTAGTGATGGAATGGCTATGCGACGG
Source organism: Verrucomicrobiota bacterium (assembly GCA_024279685.1). Lineage (GTDB taxonomy): Bacteria > Verrucomicrobiota > Kiritimatiellia > Kiritimatiellales > Pontiellaceae > Pontiella. The sequence continues at coordinate 3,049 of JAJRRI010000154.1, forward strand.
GAGCTATGAAGCCCGGTGGGCGAACTGAAAACATGAGCTGGCTCATAGACAAGGTTTCCGATACGGCCGGAAACTATATGCAGTATATCTACACCAATCACGTTGGGACCGTAGGTGAACTTTTGCTCGACCGCATTGAGTACACCCTGAACGATAGCATGGGACTGGCGGCTGCCAACCGCGTGGAATTTATCTACGAGAGCCGACCCGACACGTTGCATGGCTTCAAGGCCGGTTCGGAATTCAACCGCACCCAACGGCTGGAGCGCATTCGGGTCATGCATGGAATCGACGAGGTCTGCAACTACCAGCTCGGCTATATCCAGAACAACAGCAACGTCAGCCTCCTGAAATCCGTCCAAAAGTTCATGGGGATGGATCGCATCCCGAAAACCGTCTTTGACTGGAACAGCGAAGGCGCAAGCGAGGGGTGGAGTTCCAACCAAGCCCAATTTGCACCTTCCTATTTATTGGCTCAAACCGTTATTCAACAGCATGCGTCTCCAACGCCAGACGAATTATTTATTGGAAGACGGATGGTCAATCTCGTTTCGGATCAAAATGGAGACGGCCTGGTTGATGTGCTTTGGAGCGAGTTCGCTTGGGACGTAGCCACGGGTAAGTATATTGTCTTTACGGAAACATCCACGAATACCGGCATGGGATTCAACTCGTCTACTACCCCTGTTACAGGTGCCCCCTTGGGTCTGTTCCATCACAGGTATTTCAACGAAATCTCGTTGTATGACGAATCAAACCTCTACGACCCAGGTTACCGATATGCCGACCTGAACGGCGATGGACTGCTCGACATCATGTCGTCGTGGGAACTGTACGATGTGTACGAGACAATCTATCCATACAGTTCGGGTAGTAGAAAGTATGCTTGGCTAAATGATGGCAATGGGGGGTGGAACGAAAGTGCGGCATACAAACCCACCTCAACCATCACTTTCAGCGATCATTTCGACTATATGACGACTAGACCGATTCTGGATGCTGGTTATCGAGTTGCTGACCTGAACGGTGATGGGTTGGACGATCTGTTGGCTTCATATTTTACAGATCAGTGGTATGGCGACGCATTCATAAACAACGGGAACGGATTTGATGTGGATTTAACGTATCAACCTCCCGTCCCGTTTGTTGATATTTGGACTAGGTACGATCATGGAACTCGATTTCTTGATCTTAATGGTGATGGCCTTGTTGATGTCGTGAATGCGAATCCTTTTTCGCCCGGTGTCAGGCTAAATGCAGGAAATGGTTGGGAAAGCCAAAACAGTGCTGCTTATGCCCTGCCATACAACCTCGTCGATGGCGATGGCCATGACATTGGAACCCGTTTCGTGGATGTGAATGGTGACGGACTGGTCGATGTGTTGAACGACACGAACTCGGTCTATTTGAACACGGGAACGGGCTGGCATGAAGATACCAATGGAGTCTACACCCTGCCGGAAAATACGATTCTCGGAGATAAAAAGCTTTTGACGAAATTCGTCGATTTGAATGGTGACGGACTGGATGATCTTATCTTCATGAATGGAGGGAATAATCCTGCGACCGGATATACACAGCGCACCTATCTCAACAACGGGCATGGGTGGGATTTTCAGACCAACGCCGTTCCCTACGCGCTGCCCCATCCCTTCGCCCGGTCGCACGACGGCCATACCGTACCGTTGGGCCAATGCTTTCAAGACCTAGATGGCGACGGACTGGTCGATTATTTCTACCATCACAGGTGGCGGGAACGATATGCAGGAGGAACCTATCACAACCCTGGTGGAATTGCGGGCGCGGTACTCAACCAAGGCACCTTCGGGAACCTGTTGACGAAGGTGACGAAGGGTTGGCGGTCGGAAACCGTGTATGGTCTAGCGACGGAGTTGGACTATCGCCCGATCACTGACACGGATATCTACATCAAGGGATCGAGCCAAACTTTCCCGTATCGCGATGTGCAGGCAGCACTCTATGTGGTGACGGAACAACGGCGTGACGATGGCATGGGCGATATGGACCGCACTCTCTACACCTACTCCGAGGCGATCAGCCACCGCGACCGTGGTTTTCTCGGATTCAAGATCTTCGATTCCTACGATGTTCAAAAACAAATGTCGCAGATTGATACGTTGAAGCAAAAATTCCCACATACCGGAAGTGTCGAACTTTCCCAAACCTACTACATTCCCAATACCAATGATTTCGGTTCCCGCCAGCTGATCAAGCAGGTTGAAAATACCTATCTCCACGACAACGTGACGGGTGGAACCGTATTTCCATACGTTGGAAAGTCGGTCGAAGTCCAGTGGGACTATACGACCGCCGGAACGCGCGAACTTGTTTCCACCAACACCAGCTATAACTGGTTCGATGGGCAGAGCACAGGTACGCTGCCGCCCTCGTCGCAACCGTCTTCCCAGCCGGGAGAAATCAGCCACGGCAACTTGGTGCAGGTCAGAATTGAGTACGGCGATGGATCCACGGAAGTTTCCGTGAACAGCTACACCTCTAACACCTCCGGTGGAAAATGGCACATTGGCCGCCTTGCCACAGCAGTCGTCAAGCACGACCATCCCAACAAGACTCTCGTCGAAAAGAGCTCTTTATTTACCTACGATCCAACGACCGGACTGCTCGATAAAGAAATTTCCGAACCCGGCCATGCCACACTGGAGCTGACCACCGACTACCAATACGACGGCTTTGGAAACATCACCAACAAAATGGTCTCCGGCACGAACATCGCCCCCCGCAATATCCAGCAGAGCATCTACGATCCACAGGGGCGCTTCGTGGTTGAAACCCGCAACGCGCTCGGCCACAAGGAAACGATCGAGGAATACGACCCACAACTCGGACTGGTTCGACGCAAGAAAGGGCCGAACGGAGTGGAAACCGCGTGGCAGCACGATGCCATGGGGCGCACCACGCTCGAAACCCGCGCTGATGCCACCATAACCACGACGTCCTACGACTGGACGGCAAGCAATACCTATGTGACCCTGACGTTTGACGATCCCGGCGGAGCAGGCACATTACAGGTCGATTCGCCTTACAAGATCACCTCCACGTCCAGCGGTGCTCCAATATCCACTGTCTGGTTTGATCGCAAGGGTCGAGGAGTCAGGAGCCAGTCCACCGGCCCCGACGGGCGCACTATTCTCAAGGATACGGTCTATAACAATCTCGGGCAGACGGTCGCCGTTTCCGAACCCTATTTCCAAGGAGATGATATTCATTACACCCACACCGCCTACGACCCGCTGGAACGCCCGCGGACAGTGACCATGCCCGATGGCACCCTCAACGAATATATCTACGATGGATTAGAAGCAGAAGTGATCATCGATAGCAATCTGCGTTCAGGTTCCGGCGCCGATGCGCCGAAGCATCAAATTTCGAAAACCGAAAAGAATGTACGCGGACAAATCATCAACGTCACCGATACGCTCAACAAAACTCTTCACTATGAATACCATGCCGATGGTACTCTTCATAAAACCATTGCCCCCGGCAACATGGTCATTGAAATGTTCTACGATTTGCGCGGCAACAAAACAGGGCAGTCCGATCCCAATATGGGGACTTGGAGTTATCTCTACAACGCCCCTGGTGAACTAACTAGCCAGACCGATGCCAAGAGCCAAACCACCACGATGCAGTATGATTTGCTCGGAAGAATGTTCCAACGCAATGCTCCCGAAGGCATAGCCAAATGGTTTTTCGATAACGAAGGCGAAGGGGGGAGAATTGGAGCCCTACACCGCGAAGAACTCTTCGACGGCACCGGTACCAACCGGGTCTATCGCAAAACCTACGCCTACGATTCGTTGAGCCGCCCGCACTTCGATCTCATGAACTACGACAACAAGTGGTACTATAATTATATCAAATACGACACATTTAGCCGAGTGCTCGAAACCCACCGCTTCTGGCGTCCCCAATCCGTCATCGCCTCCGGCGACAACCTCAGCCCGGACTGGAATTCCTTCGGAACCCTCAACACCTACGATGCTATCGGAACCGTCCTCGAAGTCCGCGACTCTAAAGGTCATCTCTGGTGGAGCCGCAACGCCGCCGACTACACCGCACGCGGAAGCCTCACCCAATTCGCCCTCGGCAACGGGGTCGTTGAGTCCAACACCTACGACCCGCTGACCGGGCGGCTCTCCAACCGCGAGGTCTTGAATACGGATCTTGGGATTTTCGGCCAAAATTTTGGCTTCGATCGGATCGGTAACCTAAGGAGCCGGAGCCTCGCCCGAACGATGCAAACCACACGTTCCGAAACCTTCGGCTACGATGCCGTCAATCGACTCTTGAATGTAGACGGCGCTTCCAGCTCCGTTGTCGTCGCCTACGACAACGCTGCCCTCGGCAACCGCATCATCTCGAAAACCGGCATTGGACCCTACACCTATGGGCAAAATGGAGCCGGCCCGCACGCCGTAACCGCCGCTGCCGGAATCTCGTATCTCTATGATTCTAACGGAAACCTGACCCATCGTACCGTCGGCGGAAGCAATATCACCCACATCACCTGGAGCTCCTTCAACAAGCCGCTACGCATCGACACCGATGCCGCCAACCTGCTCGGTTCCGAAAACTATTCCACCTTCACCTACGGAATCGACCAGAGCCGCATCACCCAAATCATTCGTGACGGTTCCGGCCTGAAGAAGAAAATATACATCGGCGGTATGGAGCAGGAAGAGGTGGCTACCGATCTCCAAAACCCCCATCTGGGCAAATACCCAAACCCGAATTTTCATCAACACCCCCTCCGGCCAAATCGGGGTATACATGCAAGACGCCGCCGAGCAAATTACCCGGAAATATTTTCATAAAGATCACCTCGGCTCCATCGTCGCCGTCACCGATTCCTCCGGCCAAACGCTTGCCGAATATGCCTACGATGCATGGGGCAAGCGCCGCAATGCACAAACATGGGGCGCAGGAAGCATCGGTCCCTTTGAAACGGACCGCGGCTTCACCGGCCACGAAATGCTCGACAACGTCGAACTCGTTCACATGAATGGCCGCATCTACGACCCCGTCATTAGTCTGTTCCTCTCCGCCGATCCCTTCATTCAATCCCCCTATAACCTGCAAAGCTATAATCGCTATGCCTATGTCGTAAACAACCCGCTTACCTTCAACGACCCCTCCGGCTATTTCATCGGTATGATTTTCTCTTTCCTCGGTGCCATCTGGGGTGGAGTCACAGCCGCCATTGTTGCCATCGGCGGAGCCTTAGTCGCCAACCCCGCTTTAGCCGGCATGATTTTAGGCGGGATTTCCGGCGGCATGAACGGTGGCATAGGAGGTGCGATAATGGGCGCCTTCATGGGTGGGGTTACCGCCGGTCTCTTTGCCGGGCCGCAGGTATCCATTCTCGGTTCGTCGCTGCTTTCCAGCGCCGTTGAAATATTGGCGCACGGCGTGGTACAAGGCGGGTTGGCGGAAATAAGCGGCGGCGACTTTGGTCCCGCCTTCCTCGCCGGATTCGCCGGTGCCGCGCTCGGCAAGTTTGCCGGCCCTCTCGTCAAAAACAATAGCGCCGCTGGACTGATCGCCGCCGCAGTGATCGGCGGCACCGCTTCCGAACTCGGGGGAGGAAAGTTCGCCAACGGTGCCATCACCGGCTCCTTCGCCTACCTGCTCAGTAGCGGTATGGATTTGAAAAAACTCGGACGCGATGCGCTGAGTTTGGGGGGTAAGGTGAAAACTGTTCTGCTTGGATCGGATCTATCAAAATTGAACCTGAATCCATTTGATTTCGCCTATGGAAATTATGTCGGAGGAAACCGGACAAATGGTCTAGATCAGGCTCAAAAGGAGTTTCTTGAATCTCAGATTGGAGGAGAAGGGAATCCCTCTCCCATTGATGCCTTGGATTATGGTGGATTAAGGCATGACCAAAGGTTTACAAGGACAAAAGGATCCATGAGAGGAGCTTATGACCTCCTTTTAATAAAGGATGCCGCATTGGGAATATTTGGAATAGGTCAAGGATTTTCCGCCCCCATCGTTCCTTCGATCATGACGATAACGGGAATGGGTATTGCAGCTCCCTTCCATGCAATTGGAATTAGTAACTGGAGAAAATAATGAAATTGTCTGTTAAATATATTTTATTAATAACGGGGGTCACCCTTCTTTCTGGATGCACAATGATTTCGCACAATACCCCGTTTGCCAATGTGGAAAACTTGGGAACGGTTCTCCGTCCCGGAGAAAACCTTTCCATCACAAATAAATTGGGAATCGTCATTGTCGAATATCTTGCGCCCACAAAGCGAAGGATAATCTGGAACGGGGAAAGTCGAGATATTTCCCTGAGTAAATCACTCTATTTAAATGGGATTTATACGGATGGACTTAGGGTTAAACCTTCAATGGGAGATATCGATGGAATTAGATACATCGAAACGACTCCGAATATCAGAACGGATTCTGGCTTGAATAAATATATACTACTCACTGTCATCCCATAGCTTTTAAATAAAAAGGCTCGCTTGTAATCTCTAAATCCTCCACTCGGAGGGTATGAAAAAACAGAGACAAAAATATAAACCAGCCGGACACAGGGATACAACCTTGAAGCAATTGTGCA
>JAJRRI010000155.1 GCA_024279685.1 Verrucomicrobiota bacterium
AATCGGCGGCGATGATACGCTGAATATCGAAGGAGGAACGCTCTTGTTGGCGGGAGATCGGCTCTCAAAGATGGATGGCCTTGTCGGGGCCAACTCCATCACCTGGGCCAATGGTCAGGCGATGCTCGGTAGCTTTGATTCTAGCTGGACGAATGGCACGAGTGTCTTGTATGCGGACTACAACACGATCAACGTTGGCCAAACGACGGTCTGGGCGACTTCTTTTTCCGCTCCGCCCTCCTCGCCGGATGCCGCGCTCGCTGCGATGGGGTACCTTGTTGTGACAAATTATCCAGGGGTTAAAGCCGATGGCACCGGGGATTCGACCGCCGGGATTCAGCAGGCGATCGACGAGGCCTATGCCCAGAAGAAGACGGTCTTTTTCCCGTCGGGAACCTATATCATTTCGGATGTGCTGAAGTGCTATACTTGGCAACTCTGGGATGTGACGCGAAATAGGTACAGCAATCCAGATTCTGAATTCAGTCACGTCTTGTGGGGGGCCTATGCCTCGAGTAACCGCCCTGTCTTGAAACTAGCGGCAGGGGCTTTGGGTTTTGGTAATGCGGGAGCTCCGCGCTCCATGATCTCCTTCCGTAATTTTCGCGCGAATAATAGTCAAGCCACAACCCCAGTGGATCCAGCCCATCCGCTTCCTTCGAATCCGCAGGGAACCCCGGTTAATTTTGATGATATTCCCGCGAGCCTGTTTTTAGATAACTTGCGGGGGATCGATTTTGATTGTAACGGGCACGCTGGAGCCGTGGGTATTTATTTCGCTGCGGCACAAGGTGCTACATTGGAGGATGTTCGAGTGGATGCCACCGGCGCGCATACAGGAATCTGGGGCGTTCCTGGACGTAATAGTGGAGGCATGAATCTGGAAGTGGAAGGCGGGCGAACCGGCATCCGCATTGAAGGAAGCATTGCCGGAACGATGCTCGTGGGAATTCGTCTGTTCAACCAAACCGAAACCGCCTTAACGATGACGGACTTTAGCCCCGCTACCTTGGTCGGATTTCATATTAAGAAAGCCACAGGTCCTGTGCTCACGTTATCAAACCCAAACTGGGCCAACGCGGCGGGAACGATCTCGCTGCTCGATGGCTGGATCGAGCTGGAAAACCCCAGCGTGGCTTTAGCGAATTCGGCTGGAGTAAATCTCTACTTCCGCAATGTCTATCTGACGGGCACCGATCAGGTAACCCAAAGTCCAGCGGGCATGACGACGGCAACGGGACTCTGGAAACGGGTGCGAGAATATGCTTATACCGATCAGACGAATCCAGCCGGCGACCCCCCATACGAAGTGAGCGATGGAAACTTCAGGATCTTTAACCTGCTCGACGGGGTCATCAATCGGGTTGCGGAACCGGCCACGGATATTTTGGCCAACTCCACCCCGCCGCCGGTGGATTTGATGTCGCGGCATATCTATGCCGACTTGCCTGCTTATGAAGGGCAAGCGGGAACGATCGATATTACCCAGGCGCCTTATAACGCGGTAGCTGATGACGGGTTGGATGATCGACTGGCGATCCAGTCCGCCATTGATGCCGCCTCGGCCTTGGGACATGGCCGTGTGTTTGTACCGAGCGGAACGTTCGAGCTGAGCAATACTTTAATGTTACGAACGAATACGGTGCTCTTCGGAATAGGTCGGACCAAAAGTATCCTGACCTCCCATGTGAGCTGGAAGCCGCTGGTTGGGCGGGTGACGTTGCTGGAAACGGAGGACGATGCGACCGCCACGACTTTCTTAGGATTTCTGACCCTCCTCACTCGGACGTCTTCTCTGGGGGGCTCCCCCACCGGCGTGGCGCCCCCCTCCGACCGGTTCGATTCCGTCCGCTGGAAGGCGGGCCGTAATTCGTGCTATTATGGAATCCACCTGCCGACCGAATGGATCAACCGCCCCACGAACCCACACCATGTGATTGAAATTACGGGAAATGGGGGGGGGCGGTTTTATTTTATGAACTCGGAAAACTCCTTTAACCGAGCGCATGCGGACTATCGCTTTCTCTATGTTGAAGGCACACAGGAACCCCTCTGGTTCTATGGCGTGAACACTGAATCCACTAAAGATTTTCAGCTTTGGGGGGGGGATCCCTGCGATACGAATATTGAAATTGTGGACAGCCAAAATATTTCGCTATTGAGCATCAAACGTGAAGGAGTTAGCCCCTCGCTGATTTTACAGGATAGCCAGAATATTGCGGTCTACAGTTCAGGAGCCATGCGGGAAGGGGTCTTTCTGGGATCGGGAGGCTATATTCAGATGTATGGAACGAGCGATTCCATTTTGATGGCCAACCTACTTGTGCAACTCACTCTAGATCCGACAAATACCGAACCGTTATTGCGTGAAGCGCTCGCAGGAGGAACCACCAATGAAGTGATGTGGCCGGAGGGAGTCAGCCTCTACCATCGAGGAATATTCAACGATGTGGCCGTTTCGCTGGCGATCGATGCCGATGAAGATGGTATGCCCAGCGATTGGGAAAATACCTATGGGCTAGATGCGCTAGACCCGCAGGATGCCTTCTTGAACGCGGATGGCAACACGTTGAACAACAGCGAGGAATATATTGCCGGAACCGATCCGCAGGATGCGGCCTCCAACTTTAGCGCCGCCCTGCCGAGCTCCGGCGTGGGAGTGGCCTTTGAAAGTACGTTAGGTCGACTCTATTCGGTCGAAGGAAAGGCCGATTTGCTGGAAAGCTCATGGAGCTTGCTCACACAGGACTGGCCGGGCACGGGCGGGGTAATGGAGTATGATGATTCCCTAGGTACCAACCAGTGCTATCGAATTAATGTCATGCTGCCGTAGGCATTCATGAAAAGCGCATCGTTGCGGTAGAGGTCAATATCGTTGAAATTGGTGCGGCCATTGCACAGAAAGTCGATCTCGGAAAGTAGGATATCACGGTCGGAGATGACATCGGCTCTTCGGGGCTGGAAATTTTTGGGAAGCGTTTCCTTTGGAAGCTCGCCGAGCAAAAGGCCGCACAAATGATTTCCACAGGTTGAGTTGAGTTCGCCTTTTCCGGTCTTAAATGTATAGGGGGTTATTTCACCACCTGTTGGGTTTTGTTTTGGCGAACGGCTATATTAGTCATTCTAGCCCAACAGGTAACTCTTGATATTCAAATTTTATTTAACGGATTCAGGAAAGAAACTTAAACCGATACGATTTCCTGAAGGATGTGCTCTAATTCGAGCACGGTAGCGTGGATGTCATATTTTTCTTTAACCATTTTTTGTGCGGCTTGCCCCATAGATGTGGCCAGCGCTTCGTCTTTGAGCAACCAATCGATGGCGTCGGCCGTGAGTTCGGGGGTATCGGCAATAAAGCAGTTCACTCCATTTTGTGCGGGGATTCCAGCGGCTCCAACTGCGGTGGAGACCACTGGCAGGCCGGCGGCCATGGCTTCGAGTACTTTGGTCCGTAGTCCGGCACCCAACCGCACGGGATTGATAAATATTCGCGCTTGCTCGCGATACGGACGTAGGTCTTCCACGGTTCCGATTACGGTAATACGCTTATCTTTTTTGGCGAGCTCTTCGAGTTCATGGGATGTGCCGTTGCCGACGATATAGTAGAGTAGCGTGGGGTGTCTTTTAGCCAACCGTGGCCATACTTCATGAGCAAACCATAGCGCGCCATCGTGGTTCGATTTGTCGGTGAAATAGCCGCACATCATTACGATCGGTGGTCCCTCTTGCTTGGCATTAGAAGGGGCGAGATAGTCGGAGTCGATCCCGGATGGAATAACGGAAACCGGTAGTTCGGGAGCGTGGGTAAGTAGCGTAAATCGGTCTTCGGGGGTGAGGGTCAGAATGTGATCCATCGTGCTGTACATTTCAAATTCATATTTTTCCAGTCCGGCAACCTGCGCCGCGCTTTTAAGTCGGAGCGGAAGGCTGACCCCGCGGGTACGTGCATATTTATCGAAGGCGGTGGTCAGGCAGCGATGGCAGGAGACCACTTTTCGCACTGCAGAAAGATAGGGGTTGCGGTAGAGATACATGCCCATTTCGCTGAACCCGGCCACCACGACGTCGTATTGGGTGCGCTCGACCATGTCGCCAATAGTGCGCATCATTTCCGGTGAATAGTTGTTCCAGAAGATGGCCGGCAGGGTTACGCTGATATAGTCATGAAAGGCGCGAGTCAGAACTTTCCGCGTCGGGGTGGGTACGGTTTCTAGCTCGGCAACCCATTCTCGCACAGCCGGAACGAACTTTTCGTTCTCGGGAGTAACGAAAGCGGCCAGCCCGACCTGATGCCCCAGTTCGATCAACCGCTGCATGCGCTGGTAGATGAGCCGGTGTCCGCCCGAGACATTTTCGTGCGGTAATCGATTGGCGAGAAATAGGATTTTCATAGAGGTGCTAATCTATCCGATTGGGAGGCGGAGTTACACCTAAAAAATAGTTGCGGATCGTTTCTATTCTTTAGATAATGCGGTTCGTCGAGGGGGTGCTTTGGAATCGATATTCCAGCCCTTTGGAAACATAATCAGGAGAATTAAAAATGAAACGTACAGCCTTTAGCCTTCTAGCCCTAACCGTCTGCATCGGTTTTTCAGGATGTAAGTCCCTCCCTAAGATGGACTCCGATGATTCCATGTTCGATAACCTGCAGGAAGAGGTTGCCAAAATTACCGATAAAGGCGGCATGGCCGCCGTCGGCATCGGTGAATCTCGCAATACCCAACTGGCCATTGCTAAAGCCAAAGTAGAAGCCCGCAAGAACCTCGCGCAGCTCGTATCGATCAAGATCGAAAACCTCGAAAAAGCCTTCATCGAAGAAATTGGCACAGCCAATGGATCCGAAATGAACGAGTTGTTTAGTTCTGCCACCAAGCAAATTACCTCCCAAACCCTGCAAGGTACGGTGCCTAAAATTCAAAAATTTGAAACCAATGAAGACATCACCACCGCCTACATTCTGATGGTGCTTAATCCCGATATCATCGACGCTTCGCTTAAAAACAACAAGACCAAGCATCTCTACGAGCGCTTCCGGGCCTCTAAAGCGTTCGCGGAACTCGATAAAGAAATGAAGGAATACGAAGAAGCCGAACGCCAAGGCATACTCGGCATGTAGTCCTTTCAGAAAACCGATTGAATAAAACGGGGCTTGAACCAAACGTTCAAGCCCCGTTTTATATCCCCTATGAAAATTCTTGGAATCGAAACCTCGTGTGATGAAACCGCTGCCGCCGTCGTCGAAAACGGTCGCAACGTACTCTCCAATGCCATCTACTCCCAGATTGCCCAGCACCGACCCTATGGCGGGGTGGTACCGGAAATCGCCACGCGCAGCCACGTCGAAAAACTACCGGGTATCATCGAAGAAGCCCTCCGCGATGCCGGCGAAACCTACGAATCCATCGATGCCCTCGCCGTCACCTACGGTCCCGGCCTCGCCAGCTCGCTCCTCATCGGCTTTACCGCCGCCAAGACTCTCGCGCAACGCCTTGGAAAACCGCTCATCCGAGTCAACCATCACGAAGGGCACTTGCACTCCATTTTTATGAAGGACGATGCTCCCGCACCTGAAGATGTTTTTCCGATGCTCGGGCTGCTGGTTTCCGGCGGGGATAGTAGCCTGGTCATGATGCACGAAACCGGACGGTATGAACGCCTTGGAAGCACCATCGACGATGCCGCCGGCGAGGCGCTCGACAAGGCCGCCGCTGTACTCAACCTGGGCTATCCCGGCGGACCGATTATTCAAAAAACGGCCGAAGGCGGAAACCCTGCTTACATCCGCTTCCCGCGTGGCCTGGATCAACCCGATCGCGGCAAGTGGATTTATAAATATGACCGCCGCCTTTGCTTTAGTTTCAGTGGACTGAAAACCTCACTGCTCACCCACGTAAAAAATCTCGACCACG
>JAJRRI010000156.1 GCA_024279685.1 Verrucomicrobiota bacterium
CACCCACTTCGAAGGCCTCGCGGCCTCGGCGGTTTATTCCGCAAACGAACCCGGTTGGCCGGAAGGACCTCCCGGCGAGCACTTGTGGGTTCAGGACTGCACATTTAAGAACAATGGCTATGGGTATACGTCAAAACACCGGTCGCATATTCATGTTGATCCCGCCGATATTAGCATCTTTACCTCTCGCCTTCGCGGGGCGAATGAACCACATAGTTATCATGCGTATCTCAGCGAAAAGGGCTATGCCAACAGTCATGTAAAAATTATTGGAAATACCTTCCGAAACTGGCAGGGGATGGCGATTGCCGTGCGGAATGCCCGTAATGTCTTGATTGATGGAAACGCCTTTTTTCCGCCGCTCGATGATTCTGCAATGCGCGCCACGCTGGCATTAACCCCGCTATTTGATCGGGAAGGAGAAGGGGTTTATGCGGCGATCTATCTGAACACGATCAATGGCGCGGTGATTTCCAATAATCGGTTTTATGGATTCACCGGATTAGATCAGCCGATTATCCTAGATCAAGAAGCTTTGAATGTGGTCGTTGAGGGTAACATCTCCTCGGAATAGGCACGCGAAAAGACTAAAAAGAACTCCGACGTGGTACCGATTAAATTTTTTAAACGTTATTCTAACTATTAGTGGGGGGAAGAACTCCCATAGCAACTAAAATATAGCGATGAGAAAGAATATAGCCAGAAGAGGGGCCTCGCACCGTCGAGGTCGAATAAACGGCTTATTCTCCGTGCGATCTTAAGCTCACGAAGAACCAAGTGTCGCTGGATGGCGATGCATCAAGGATATGGAAGGTCAACCATTAAAAAATAATGGGTGAATCGGATAAAGGCGCTGAGCGTGCCACCAGAATGATAGGCCAGAGGAATATCGAAAACGTTAAGCTTCTAGTGCGCACAAAAGCTAATAAAAACAGGGATATAGACCATGAAAAAAACATCTAAAAAAGGTCAGCCAACAACTAAAGGAATGTCTACAGCGGTTGTGCTGAGCCTTCTGGTTCATGGAGCACTTTTCCTCCTCGCTGGAATGCTGGTGGTTTTTACGGTGGTGAAAAAGGAGGAAAAAAAGTTTACTCCACCCGTCGCCATCGAGCGGCCGAAAATGAAACTTCGCAAGCCCAAGGTAAAGGTAAAAAAAACTTCGAAACCCAAGCCAACTACGCGCATCGTGACCAAGATGAATCGAGCGAATATGCCCGAAATCCAACTTCCAGAAATGTCTGGAATGGGTAACGACTTTGCTAGTGAAGTCGGCGGTTTTGATATGATTCCTGATCTTGGTGAACTGAGCGTCTTCGGTGCTTCACAGACGATAGGGAACGATTTTGAAGGACAACTCTACGATATTAAACGCCGCCGTGACGGGAGAAATTCTGCGATTGACGATGATGAAAGTCGGCTGTTGATTGATCGGTTTATTCAGGGAGGATGGAGGGAGTCAGACCTTTCCCGCTACTACCGAGCACCAAAAAAACTGTATACAACCCATTTTGCGGTGCCTCCGATTATTTCGCCGATGGCGCCCGATTTTTTTGGTGATCCGGAGATGGAGAGTTATTTTTTCTTCGTAAAATATAAGGGACAATTGGTTTATCCAGAGGATATTAAATTTCGCTTTTGGGGGACAGGCGATGCCTATGCTATGATTCAGGTGGGTGGTGAGATGGTTTGGGCTAATTCCTGGCTTTTTCATCAACGTGACGGATTTTTTAACACATGGAAAAGTTCAAGTGCGGATCATCGTAAATACCAGCTAGCGGGTATGATGATGGCGGTGGGCGATTGGATTGAGCTGAAGGCCGGCGAGCCGGTTGAGATGGAGATTCTCTACGGTGAGTGGCGCGGAGGAGCGCTGGAATGTATGATCCTGGTGGAAGTTGACGGAGTGGAATACCCGACAAGTAGTCGAGGTGGCCCGCTCCTTCCGGTTTTCAAGACCGAAGAATTTACTCAGGATCAATTGGATGAAATTAGGAAATATCTTCCGGAAGGAGAATGCAGTCTAACCAATGGCCCCGTATTTCGTGATTTTAATCCTGATCCACGCCAAGAAGTAATCGCTGAGAAATCGAAGGATGAAGTAGGTTCCGATAGCTCCCCAGCTAAATTTACTCAGGAACTTCATGAAATTAAAATGCGGGATTGGTCCTTGATGAGCGGTCGCATGCTTAGGGCTAAATTGATACTCCGTATGGGAAACAACATCATCTTGCAAAATAAACGAGGGAAGATGATCAAAATCCATGAAGATCAATTTTCCAAAGAAGATCATACCTATATTCAACTTAATAGTCCACCCGACTTAGAGATCAATTTTTCCAAGACGAGTAAGCAACGGACTTTTCCATTTACTCTTAGCGCACTCATTCCTCGGTCTACCTATTTTACATTCAAGACCTCGATAAAGAAAAAATCTACCAGCCCCTACGATCAGGAGTTGAGCGTGGAATATTTTGCGATTGGGAAGGAATATAGCGGTGATATTCATCGTTTACTGGAGTACAAAAAGGAAAGTTTTTTCTTAAATAAGGAATCTAAACAACGTTTCACCTTTTCTGGAAATCCGGTTGAGGTGATGAACTATGAAAATGGGTTAGAACGGCGCGGTGAAAAATATGAGGGTTATCTGGTGGTCGTTACGGACTCCCGAGGAAAAATTATCGCCCACAAAGCATCAAGCAAGACTTTCTTCAGGTACTTAGATAATCTTCGACAAGTTCCCGTCGGACGATATTTCGACGAGAGCTGTATCCGAGTTAGCCCTTCTCGACCCAAGCCCTACGGAGTACCGGAATGGTAAACTGAATATTGAAGCTCCCAACTTTTTTCTCGGCAGGCGGCTTATTCGGTCTGGGTATCGCGTCGGGATGTTTCTTCTTAAAAAATACGGCGTTGTCGCCGTCATTTTGCACAATACGCCCTGAATCCTTTGACGGATTTTATCGAGATGTTTGCTGGAGGTAACTGGTGTGCAATTCGAAAATGACAGATACATTACGAATCATATTTAATATATTTTGTTCACCTGTAGGAGAGGGTGTGACATTGGATAGGTGTTATTCTATGTGTTCGTAGGCACGAGTTAAATTCGAGGGTTTTGTAAAGAAAGGACACGCGTACCATGAGGAATAGATTTTTTAGCTGTATAATTTTAACGAGTATATTTTTGACCCCTTTCGCCTCTTTTGGCCGAACGAGCCGTCTGCCGAACGTAATCTATATTTTAGCCGACGACCTCGGATATGGGGATCTTGGGTGCTACGGGCAAACGCACTTCGAAACACCGAATATTGATGCGTTGTCCGCCAGCGGATTGAAGTTTACGCAACATTACTCGGGGAGCACGGTTTGCGCCCCGTCGCGATGTTCACTGCTGACCGGTAAGCATACCGGGCATGCCGTTGTGCGCGGTAATGCGAAATACAAGTCGGAAGGCCAGCAACCCATGCCCGCCGACACCTTTACCCTAGCGCATATGTTTAAAAATGCGGGATATGCAACGGGTATTTTTGGGAAATGGGGCTTGGGTGCACCCGGAACAGTTAGCGAACCCCTAAAGATGGGGTTTGATCGATTTTATGGATTTAACTGCCAGCGCATTGCCCATCATTATTACCCCTACTTTATGTCGTCCGATGATCGGCGAGAGGTATTGTGGGGAAATGTCGGACTTGAACGGCGCGAATATGCGCCGGATTTGATTCAGGAGCAAACCTTAGCTTTTATCGAGGAAAACAAAGATCGCCCATTTTTTTGCTATTATGCCTTAATTCAGCCCCATGCTGAAATGTTTGCTCCAGAAGAATATATGGAAAAATATAGGGGTAAATTTCTGCCGGAAAGCGTGTATGAAGGCGTTGATTCTGGCCCTGACTTTCGCAAGGGAGCCTATGGATCTCAATCGGAATCCCATGCGGCCTTTGCCGGCATGGTGAATGTGATGGATGACGATGTAGGTGAATTAATGGCTAAGTTGGAGGAGTTGGGGATCGCAGAGAATACGTTGGTTATTTTTGCGTCTGACAATGGAGCACATTTTGAGGGCGGTCATAATCCGAATTATTTCAACTCCACCGGCGGTTTGCGCGGAAAGAAGCGCGATTTATATGAGGGGGGGGTACGCGTGCCGATGATTGCATCCTGGCCGGAGAAAATTAAGGCCGGGAGCGAAACGGATCATCTGTCGGCCTTTTGGGATGTACTTCCAACCTTGGCAGAAATCACCGGGCAATCCCTTCCCGAACCGATCGATGGCCTCTCCTTTTTGCCCACTTTATTAGGTGAAAGTGGACAAATAAAGCATGACTATCTCTACTGGGAATTTCACGAGAAAAACGGGCGGGTGGCGGTTCGTCAAGGCAAATGGAAAGCCGTCCGCTATCGAGTTGCAATCGATCCTGATTCCCCTCTAGAGCTGTACGACCTTTCTGTGGATCCCGGCGAGGAGGAAAACATAGCGCGTGCGCACCCTGAGATTGTGGCTCGTCTGGATCAATTCATAAAATCCGCCCGCACCGAATCTCCGGTAAAAAAGTTTAATTTTCCTCGTCAATAATAAAAACTACTTCCCCTTCGTAAGCACAATGAATTAAACTAAATCAGTAATAAATAAAAAATAAGTTATCCTGTTTAAAAATATATTGCTTATAATAAAGTCTTTCAGTCGCGGGTGCGTTTGCGCGTAACGACCGAATACCTACCAAAACCCGCCATTTTTGGGCAGGGGCTGCCAGCCACAGTGCTTGCGCGGATGGATTCTTTTTTGTAAAATGAAGGAGGAAGGACTATAGGTTCTACAAAATCGGGTTGAGCCGTTGGGTCGCCGTGAGGGCGAGCCGAGGCCGACGTGAGTAGGCCCGAGGCCGGGATGGTCGCCACCGACGACGTCGAGAGGGCGCTTGAAGCCGATCCAGCTTTCCTTGTAGCCCTTGCTGTTTTTCTGGGTGCCGACCGCGCAGTCCTTGGGGAGAGCTCTTTGAGGTTTTTCTTCAGCGAACGTCCAGATTGATCTTGGAACCGCCATTTTTTCTTTTCGCGTTTTTCACCCTTGCAGGGACGTCCTCGTTTTTTCGCGACCTTCGGGTTTTCTTTTTCTTCACGGGATTTTCACGGCCTTCGATGGCCGTGTAATCCCGGCTGATATACCCGCAAAGGCATTCGCCCAGATGGGCTTCAACCCGCGCTTTGAGGAGGGTGGAGGGACGCTCCCGGAGGGCGAAGAGTTCTCAAAAGCGCGTGAGAACACGCTTTCATGTGGAATCCCAGAAACGCTGTCCCAGCCGCACAACCGTCGGAGGCTAGGGCTGGATGAAATGGAGTCGATGAGGCCGCGCGTGGTCGGGATCTTCCAGACTGGCTTGGCAATGAAAGCCCGAACCAATGCCACACGGCTGTGCGGCGGACGCCCGGTTCCGCACCTGGACGGGGTGACCCGTGCGCGAATTGCTCGGCTATGACCGACTCGACACCCCAGCCTGACTTAAGGAAATCAACGCGCTCTACCGCGACTGGGAAAAGATCAATACCTTTTTCAAAGTCTCCTTTAAGCTCAAGAGCAAGGCACGTATTAAAAGCCGGTATAAAAAGAAATACGACGAGCCCGCCCCGCCCTTTGAAAGACTGCGATATCCTGAGTAAAAAGCAAGAGGCCGCCTTGCAACATGAATACGAATCACTCGATCCCTTTATTCTGGGCAACCGGATTCAACGCCGACTTCGCAAGATTGAAAAAATAAAGGAAGCTAGCGAGCTCGTCGCAGTCGGGGAATTCGGGTTCCCTGATTGCCCCCACTCATTGACAATCCCCGAATTAGAAGATGCATCATTAATACAATTAAACCATGCCTATCCGGTTGACTCACCATGCCACAACATGTAGCGTTTTTCGCTATGAAAACACGCTCACCCGAGTCGCTACTTGAATTTCAACGAATGTTTCCAGGCGAATTTGAGTGTATCG
>JAJRRI010000157.1 GCA_024279685.1 Verrucomicrobiota bacterium
GATGTATTCTCTATCGAAGGTCGGGGTACGGTAGTAACCGGTCGTGTTGAACGTGGTATTGTTAACACGGGCGACGAAGTGGAAATTATTGGCCTGAAAGATACGGTCAAAACCACGTGCACCGGAGTTGAAATGTTCCGCAAGATCTTGGACGAAGGGCGAGCGGGCGATAACGTAGGTATTCTACTGCGCGGCACCAAGAAAGAAGATGTTCAGCGCGGACAAGTTCTCGCTAAGCCAGGCTCGATCAATCCGCATACGGGATTCAAAGGGGAAGTCTACGTTCTGTCGAAAGACGAAGGTGGGCGTCATACGCCGTTCTTTAAAGGCTACCGTCCTCAGTTTTACTTCCGTACGACTGACGTTACAGGCGACATTCAACTGCCCGAGGGTGTTGAAATGGTTATGCCTGGCGACAATGTCACGATGGATGTTGAGCTGATCACTCCGATCGCAATGGAGCAGCACATGCGCTTCGCGATTCGTGAAGGTGGACGTACTGTAGGTGCGGGCCGCGTTACTGAAATCACCAAGTAACATTTAGCCCACTTAGTCGGGTGAGAGGTGGGGGTTTCCTGCCTCGAACCTGTTTAATTTAAAAAGGATAAAACCATGCCAAGAGATATTATTACTCTGGCCTGTACCGAGTGCAAAGAGCGCAACTACACGGGCACCAAGAACAAGAAGCTCGAGTCGGGGCGCCGCGAGGTCAAAAAATATTGCCCGCGCGACAAAAGGCACACGCTACATCGCGAAACCAAGTAAAATTGGGTCGGAATTTGATAGGTCGGTAGTTCAATTGGTAGAGCACCGGTTTCCAAAACCGGCTGTTAGGGGTTCGAATCCCTTCCGACCTGCCACATATTTAAAAACTGGAAAGCATAAATGAACAAGCTAATACAGAGCGTTTGTAACCTGAAAGGCTTCATCGGAGAGGTGAAGGCGGAATTGCTAAAATGTACCTGGCCCACCCGCAAGGAGTTGTTTGGCCAGTCGGTAGTAGTCGTTATTTCGGTGATCATTCTCGGCGGGTTCGTCGGGCTCTGTGATTTGGTGAACATGAGTTTTCTCAAGTTCGTTATTCGTTAGTTTGATTCGGTAAGGATACGTTAATCATGGAAAAACAATGGTTCATCCTACACGCGCTTTCCGGGCACGAGCTTAAAGTTCAACGGAATATCGCTAGTCGGGTTCAGCAGGAAGAGATGGGAGATGTGATCGGTGAGGTGATTATTCCTACCGAAAAGGTCTCCGAGGTTAGGCAAGGGAAGAAAACAACGGTTAACCGCAAGTTTTTCCCAGGTTATATCCTGATTAACATCTGCTTATACGACGATGATAACGCCTTCAACGAGCGCGCTTGGTACTTTATCCAAAACACGCCGAGCGTGATTGGGTTTCTGGGCGGCGAACGCCCAGCCGCATTAAGCGAGGACGAGGTGAATAGTATTGTTCACCAGATCGAAGAAAAGAAAGAAACCGTTGCACCGAAGGTGATGTTCGAACCGGGCGAGATGGTAAAGATTACCGACGGCCCGTTCCTGAACTTCAGCGGAGCGATCGAGGAGGTCGATCCGGAGCGTGGCAAGTTGAAGATTTCAGTTTCGATCTTTGGGCGTTCGGCACCGGTGGAACTCGAGTATTGGCAGGTTGAGCGAACCGCTGAATAAATTTATTGAGGATAGTTATGGCTAAGGAAGTAAAAGGATTAATTAAGCTACAGATCCCCGCTGGGCAGGCAAACCCTGCTCCTCCTGTGGGGCCGGCTTTGGGTCAGCACGGTGTGAATATTATGGAATTCTGCAAGGCGTATAACGCCGCAACGCAGAGCCAGGCCGGAATGATTGTTCCGGTCGAGATCACCGTTTATAACGATCGAAGCTTTTCATTTATCACGAAGAGTCCGCCCGCGGCGGTGTTGCTGAAAAAAGCAGCATCCATTGCGAAGGGTTCTGGAGTTCCTAACCGCGATAAGGTCGGAACAGTGACCCGAGCGCAGCTTGAGGAAATTGTGGAAATGAAAAAAGCCGATCTTAACGCAAATGACATGGATGCCGCCGTACGGATTATTGCCGGTACAGCACGCAGCATGGGAATCGAGGTAGAATAAAATGGCTATGCACGGGAAAGAATATAGGAGTGTAGCGGAAAAGGTAAAGAACGACGCCGACTATAGCGTTGACGATGCAATTTCTTTTTTGCAGGAAAATCCTACCGCAAATTTTGATGAAACGTTGGAAATGGCCTTCCGGATGGGGGTTGATCCCTCCAAGTCGGATCAGGCAATCCGATCCACAGTGGCTCTGCCGCATGGAACCGGTAAGGATGTTCGTGTGATTGTATTTGCAACCGGTGATGCGGCCACTGCGGCTCGCGATGCTGGAGCGGTCGAAGTGGGCTTCGAGGATTTGATTAAGAAAATCCAAGAAGGTTGGATGGATTTTGACGCGGCAGTGGCCACGCCAGAAGCCATGAAAGAAGTCCGTAAAGTGGCTCGAGTACTCGGCCCGCGCGGCTTAATGCCTAACCCGAAAACCGGAACCGTTACCGATGACACCGCTGCTGCGGTGAATCAATTGAAGGCCGGTCGTGTGGAATTCCGCATGGATCGAAATGCCAACATTATGGTGCCATTTGGTAAGCGTTCCTTCACGAGAGAAGCTTTGGCCGAAAATGCCCAGGCGCTCGTGGACGCCATTCACGGCGCCCGCCCAGCAAGTGCGAAAGGCACCTATATTAAGCGTGCGACCATATCGTCGACCATGGGCCCCGGCCTTCGGGTTGCTCTCAAGGAAGTCTCTGAATAGGAGGGATCATCATGAAACCTGACAATAAAGATATTAGACCGGAAAAAAAATCTATCGCTGCGGAGCTTGATCAGCGCGTCTCGGGTGCGCTGTACATGATTCTCGCGGACTACACCGGCATGGATATGCCGCAAACCACCGAATTGAAAAAGAACCTGCGCGACAATGCAGCCTCTTTTAATGTCGTTAACAACCGCATGCTCAATCGAGCTCTTGAAGGCAAAGCCGATGGGCTACTCAAGGGTCAGACCGCCATCATTTATGGCTCCGGTGATGTGGTTGAAGTGGCGAAGGTGATTAAGAAATTTACCGCTGAAAACGAAAAACCAGCCATCAAGGGCGGGTTCTTAGAAGGTAAGGCCATCTCCGGGCAGGATGTCATGGAGCTCGCTAAGTTGCCGTCGAAGGATGTCCTGCGTGCACAGTTGCTCGGTACCTTGCAAGCCCCATGCAGTCAGCTGGTGGGTGTTCTGGATCAGAAGGTAGCATCTCTTGTATACGTGCTGGACGCGGTAAGATCGAAAAAAGAACAAGAAGTATAATCGTTTAATTTATTGGTAGCAGTCTAAGGAGGAACAGCAATGTCCGAAGAAACAAAAGAAGAAGTAGTACTCGAAGGTAAAATGGCAGAATTCGTTGATTGGGTTGAAACCATTTCCGTACTGGAGCTTTCCCAGCTTGTTAAGGCTCTTGAAAATCGTCTGGGCGTAACTGCAGCAGCTCCTGCAGCTGCAGCGGCTGCCGCACCTGCGGGCGACGAAGGCGGCGCGGCCGCTGAGCAAACTGAGTTCGACGTAGTATTGACTGCGGCGGGCGGACAGAAGATCCAGGTGATCAAAGAGCTTCGCACCCTGACCGGTCTTGGTTTGAAAGAAGCCAAAGGCGTAGTTGATGCAGCCCCGACTTCCGTTAAGGAAGGCGTGTCCAAAGAAGATGCCGAAGCGATCAAGGAAAAGCTTGAAGCGGTTGGTGCATCTGTAGAACTTAAGTAAGCGGTTTTCCGTTTGCTCGAATTCTAAAAATATCACCACTCCGCAAGGAGTGGTGTCTTGATTGTTCCCCTTTGAAATCCAAAGGGGAACACGTGTGTTTTCTACTATCAATCGGAAGGTGCGGGATGGCTGAAAGAAAAAACTTTGGTAAGCTTACGGATGCTCTTGAGGCGCCGGACTTAATTGAAATCCAACTGAACTCCTATAGGGACTTCCTCCAGCAAGATGTTGCTCCCTCTCGTCGCAAGAAGATAGGATTGCAATCGGTGCTGGGAGAGGCTTTCCCAATCGAGAGCTACGACGGACAAATCGCTCTTGACTTCGTAAGCTACGAAATCAAAAAGCCAAAGCTGGCACATCTTGAATCGGTTCGCGAAGGGGAAACCTTCTCGGCACCTTTGTATGTTACGTTCAAGCTTCGCGAAGGCGAAGATTTGCGCGAAGATACGCTTTTTATGGGTGAAATCCCATTGATGACCAAGAGTGGGAGTTTTGTTGTTAACGGGGCTGAACGTGTGATCGTCAGCCAGCTGCACCGCTCGCCGGGCATCTGTTTCGAGAAGACGAAACACGCGAACGGATCTATCTTGCATTCATTCCGTGTGATTCCCGATCATGGTTCGTGGATCGAGGCGCAGTTTGATACCAGCGATCTAATTTACATCTATCTCGACCGTAAACGCCGCCGCCGTAAATTCCTAGCCTCGACATTTTTGCGCGCGCTTGGCTATGCGACCGACGAGGAGATTCTCAGCCTCTACTATAAATTTGCTAATTTTTCGCTATCGAAGAAAAAATTTGCCGAGGAAGACCTTGAAAATTTGGTGCTCGCCGACGATATCATCGACTCCGACTCCGAATCAGTTATTGGTCGCCGCTATGACAACCTGACCGTCGACATGATTGATCGCATGAAAATGGCTGGGTATAAGAAAGTTGGCATCGTCAATGTTTCTTGGGACCAAGGTATATTCCTTAAAAGTGTCCAAGCCGATACCACTCGAACCGTAGATGAAGCCCTGAAGGACCTCTACCAAAAATTACGTCCGGGCGATCCGCCCACCACCGCTTCGGCACGCCAAATGTTAAAGCGTCTATTTTTCGACGAAGCTCGTTTTAACCTCAGCCGCGTTGGTCGCTACAAGATCCAGCAGAAGTTGGGGATCAAGAGCACCTCTCTAACGCTAGAAGTTGAAGATGTGGTCGAAGCACTACGCTATCTACTGATGGTTCGCATGGGGACGGGTACGCTCGATGATATCGATCACTTGGGCAGTCGCCGTATCCGCACGGTGGGTGAGTTGCTCGAAGGCCAGTGCCGTGTGGGTCTTGCCCGCATTCAACGCCTTGTGAAAGAACGGATGACCATCTTTGATACGACGGTGGATCGACTTTCCTCGCAGAAGCTCATCAATCCGAAGGCTTTGTCTGCGGTGATCAAGGATTTCTTTGGTCGGAGTCAGCTTTCGCAGTTCATGGACCAAACTAATCCGCTTTCGGAACTAACGCATAAACGTCGTCTGTCCGCACTTGGACCCGGTGGACTGAATCGCGATCGTGCTGGATTTGAAGTTCGGGATGTACATAGCTCGCACTATGGGCGTATTTGCCCTATCGAAACCCCAGAAGGGCCGAATATTGGTTTGATCTCTTCGCTTTCGACTTTTGCGAAGGTGAACGAGTATGGCTTCATTGTTACGCCGTATCTCAAAGTTGCTAAAGGCAAGGTTTCTAAGCATCTAGATTGGCTAACGGCCGACGAAGAAGAACGCTTTGTGATCGCACAGGCTAATGCTGTGCTGGACGAAAAAGGCTGCTTTATCAATGATCGGATTATGGTTCGTGTCTTAGGCGATTTTCGCGAAATGGGACCGAATGAAGTGCAATACATGGATGTATCGCCGAAGCAGGTAGTTTCGATTGCTGCTGGTTTGATTCCGTTTCTTGAGCACGACGATGCTAACCGCGCCCTCATGGGTTCGAACATGCAACGCCAAGCGGTTCCATTGATGAAGGCCGAACGCCCATTTGTTGGAACTGGAATCGAAGGCCGATTGGCGCGTGACTCCCGCGTGCTAATTATCGCGAGCGAAGCCGGCAAGGTGGCTTATGCCTCTGCCGACCGTATCGTGATTTCCAAAGACGGTAAGATGCCGGAGAAAAAATCGGGTAATAGTGATGCTCAGGTTTATGATTTGCGCAAGTTCATGCGCTCGAACGCCGGAACCTGCTTGAACCAACGTCCGTTGGTGAAGACAGGCCAGAAGATTGCCGAGGGCGATGTACTAGCGGATGGTTCTGGAACGGATCAGGGCGAACTCGCTTTAGGTCGAAACGTAACGGTAGCTTTTATGCCGTGGAGTGGATATAACTTTGAGGATGCCATCCTGATCAACCAGAAGTTGGTGCGTGAAGATGTTTATACCTCAATTCACATCAAAGAATTCGAGTGCGGCGCCCGCGATACGAAATTAGGGGCAGAGGAAATTACGCGCGACATTCCGAATGTGGGCGAAGAAGCTCTGAAAAATCTCTCTCATGACGGCATTATTCAGATCGGTGCGGAAATTAAGCCGGGTGATATTCTCGTCGGTAAGATTACGCCAAAGAGCGAAACCGAGCTTGCGCCGGAAGAACGTCTGTTGCGCGCCATTTTCGGCGAGAAGGCTGCCGATGTTCGCGACACGTCGCTCAAGGCGCCTTCAGGAACGTATGGCATCGTGATGGACGTCAAGGTATCCGCCAAAGATACTGGGTTGACGAAGCAAGATGTACCTTCCGATGTGAAGAAAATGCAAGGTGAAATCACGGAGCGACATGAAAATGTAATTGGCCAGTTGACTGAGGATCTGACTGAATCGTTGTCGAATATTTTGCTCGGGGAAAAGATTCCGTTGGACGTCATGAACATGGAATCTGGAGATGTCATTATCCCAGCAAACCGTAAGATTACCAAGACGTTGCTCCGCAAGTTGGCTGCAAACTACGAGCATGTGGACATTGACCCAAGCCCGATTCGCATTAAAATCATGGGTATTATCGACGTGTATCGTAATAAATTCGTCGAAGCGAAGTCTGATAAGACTCGTTCGATGGATCGCGCTGGAAGCGGCGAGGATATGGATGCGGGTATCGTTAAGTCGGTCAAGGTCTACATTGCCGAGAAGAAAAAGTTATCGGTCGGGGACAAGATGGCCGGTCGCCACGGTAACAAAGGGGTAATTTCCCGAATCGTTGCCGAAGAGGACATGCCTTTTCTTCCGGATGGAACCCCCGTTGATATCGTGCTTAACCCCTTGGGTGTACCTTCACGTATGAACGTGGGACAGGTCCTTGAAACCCAGCTTGGGTGGGCCTGTAAGCACCTGGGTATGCACGCGGCAACACCGATTTTTGACGGTATTTCTGAGCAGCAGATTCGCGATATGCTCACCGAAGCCAACTTGCCAGATGATGGCAAGACGGTCTTGTATGATGGACGAACCGGCGATCGGTTCGAACAGCGTGTTATGGTGGGTACGATCTACATGTTGAAACTCCACCACTTGGTGAGTGAAAAAATCCATGCCCGTGCGGTTGGCCCTTATTCGCTCGTCACCCAACAGCCGCTTGGCGGTAAGGCTCAATACGGTGGGCAGCGCTTCGGAGAGATGGAAGTGTGGGCGCTCGAAGCCTATGGCGCCGCGCATGCGTTGCAGGAAATCTTGACCGTGAAGAGTGATGATATTGCTGGGCGTACTCGAATGTACGAAGCGATTGTCAAGGGGACAAATGTTCTCGATTCCGGTTGTCCGGAGTCATTCAACGTGCTGATTAAAGAGCTACAGGGATTGGGTCTAAACTTCCAGGGGAAGAACGAAGACGGCGAATCGATACTGTAGCCCCATTGCCGGCTTGGCCGGCAGACCATTTACGATGGTAGGAGGAACACCGGTGGAAAATAAATCAAGCAGTGCTACGGATATTTTTGGAATGAAACGCGAGGATCTTGGCGATTACGCGAGCATCACACTCGCCTCGCCGGAGTCGATCCGGTCGTGGAGCAACGGCGAAGTCAAAAATCCGGAAACGATTAACTACAGAACCTTCAAGCCTGAGAAGGGCGGTCTGTTCTGTGAGCGTATCTTTGGACCGACCAAGGACTGGGAATGTTCGTGCGGAAAATATAAGCGCATCAAGCACAAGGGCGTAATTTGCGACCGTTGTGGCGTAGAAGTTACGTTGTCTCGAGTGCGTCGCGAACGTCTGGCTCATATTGAACTGGCCGTGCCGGTTTCGCACATTTGGTTTTTCAAAGCCACTCCGAGTCGGATGGATTTAATTCTTGATATGACCATGCGCAATCTCGAACGCGTACTTTACTACGACAACTATATTGTCGTCGATGCGGGGGATACTCCGCTGAAGGTGAAGCAATTGCTGTCCGAAGAGGAGTATCGCGAAGCACTTGATAACTATGGAATCGATAGCTTTGTAGCCAAGATTGGTGCTGAAGGCGTCCGCGACCTGTTGTGCAAAATTGATCTACTGGAAACCCTAAAAACCTTGGAAGAGGCCATGATGAATACGCGTTCCAAGCAGACGCGCAAAAAACTCGTCAACCAGATGAAAGTGATGGAAGGGTTCATCAAGAGCAACTCCCGCCCAGAATGGATCGTCATGGAAGTACTTCCGGTCATTCCTCCGGATCTGCGCCCGCTTGTTCCGCTTGAAGGTGGACGTTTTGCGACCTCTGACCTTAATGATCTTTATCGACGCGTGATCAACCGCAACAACCGTCTGCGCACACTACTTGCTCTTAAGACTCCAGAAGTGATCATCCGCAACGAAAAGCGTATGCTTCAACAGTCGGTCGACGCTCTATTTGATAACGGCCGCCACGGCCGTGCTGTAACTGGCCCGGGCAACCGTCCTCTAAAATCGTTGAGCGATATGCTCAAAGGTAAGCAAGGCCGTTTCCGTCAAAACCTACTCGGTAAGCGGGTAGACTATTCCGGTCGTTCCGTGATCGTTGTGGGGCCGACCCTGAAACTTAACCAGTGCGGCCTGCCGAAGAAGATGGCACTCGTCCTGTTTGAGCCCTTCATTATCCGCAAGCTTAAGGAACGTGGTGTGGTGCACACCGTTCGCAGCGCAAAGACAATGATCGAGCGCGAGGTGGAGGAAGTATGGGATATTCTCGATGAGGTGACTAGTGGCCATACGGTGATGCTTAACCGTGCGCCGACCCTTCACCGTCTTTCTATCCAGTCGTTCGAACCAATTCTGATCGAAGGCGAAGCCATCCAGCTTCACCCACTCGTCTGTACGGCTTATAACGCCGACTTCGATGGCGACCAAATGGCTGTCCACGTGCCGCTCTCGATCGAGGCGCAGGTAGAATCGAAAACCTTGATGCTCGCCACCAACAATATTTTCTCGCCCTCGAGCGGGAAGCCGGTAACCACTCCGACTCAGGACATGGCGCTTGGATGTTATTACATGACGTCTGACTCGCAGAGCTACCTGATGAAGCGTAAGAAAGGTCTCAAGAAAGGGGTCGACGAACATCTACCACTTATGGGTGATTTGAATGAAGTTCATACGGCCTTCGATGAAGGTGTGGTTAAAGTGCACGATCGAATCCGCTACCGCAATCCGGATTATCAGCGTGAAACCCGCAATGGCGAAAAGGATCGTTCGACGATCGTCACGACCATTGGCCGTATTCTTTTCAACGAAGTGTGGCCGCCTGCACTCGGATTTGTAAACAAGACTGGCGATAAAAAGGTCATCGGAAAGATGATCGAACAGTGCTATGAAATTTCCGGCCACAACGAGACGGTTCAGGTTCTCGATCGTCTCAAGGATATCGGCTACGAACATGCCACGCTTTCCGGTATGTCCATTGCCTTGTCCGATATGATTATCCCGCAGGAAAAGGGGGACATGATTAGCACGGCCCGTAAGGAAATTGAAGGGGGTGATGCTAAATACAAAAAAGGTCTCATCACCGAGGGCGAGCGCTACAACATGATCATCGACATCTGGACGGACACGAATGACCAGTTGACGAATCGCTTGTTCGACGCGCTTGAAAAGAATGATGACCCGCTCAACAAGCAGTCGGCCAATGAACTGAACCCGGTTTATGCAATGGTCGACTCAGGAGCTCGGGGTAGCCGTCAGCAAATCCGTCAGTTGGCAGGTATGCGCGGTCTGATGGCAAAGCCATCCGGCGAGATTATCGAGCGCCCGATTCTGTCAAACTTCCGCGAAGGCCTATCCGTTCTCGAATACTTTATTTCGACGCACGGTGCCCGTAAAGGATTGGCTGATACCGCGCTGAAAACCGCGGACTCCGGTTATTTGACCCGTAAGCTGGTGGACGTTTCACACGACATCATTGTTTCCGAAGAGGATTGTCATACTCTTAATGGAATCGAAGTTAGCGCGATTACCGAAGGCGACGATGAACTCGCCCCGCTATCCCAACGCATCATTGGTCGTACTGCGGCCGAAGATATTTGCAACCCGCATTCACTTGAAGTACTTGTGGCCGCAGGGGAACTGATTGATAAATATTCTGCTCGAAAGGTGGAAAGCGCCGGTGTTGAATCCGTCGTGATCCGCAGTGTCCTGACGTGCGAGTCTCGTCGCGGAATCTGCGCCAATTGTTACGGTAAGAACCTAGCGACCGGTAAGAAAGCCGAACTCGGTCAGCCCGTCGGAATTATTGCTGCTCAGTCCATTGGCGAGCCGGGTACGCAGCTCACTATGCGTACGTTACATATTGGTGGTACAGCTAGTTCAGTCTTTAAACAGCCGAAAATCACGGCAAAATCGGCCGGTGTTGTGAAATACGAAAACGTCCGTTCCGTGAAGGTTGACGATCAGAACGTGGTGCTTAATAAGAATGGTAGCATTCTTGTAATCGACATCGATGGACGTGAACTCGAACGCTATGCGATGGTGATTGGGGCGTTGATTTCGATCGTCGACGACGGCGAAGTTAAGAAGGGAGAAACTTTTGTTCAATGGGATCCCTACTCGGTTCCAATTCTTTCCGAGCACGATGGTGTAGTTGAGTTCCACGACTTCATCGAAGGAGTTACCGTCCAGAAAGGCGTCGATGAAGCCACCGGAGTTGAAGGTCTAGTGGTTATGGAGCATAAAGAAGACCTCCATCCGCAGCTCGTTATCCGCGATAAGAAGGATAAGAACAAGGTGGGGTATTACTCGATTCCGGCCGGTGCACAGGTGATGATCGAAGAAAAAGGGGTCGTTACCGCTGGCTTCACATTGGCCCGTACTCCGCGTAAAACCATTCGAACAAAGGACATCACCGGAGGTCTGCCCCGTGTGGCCGAGCTCGTGGAGGCTCGTACGCCGAAGGAAGCCGCTGAGATCGCTAAGATTGAAGGTGTGGTCGAATTGGGTGGAATCGCAAAGGGCAAGCGCAAGCTGATCGTTCGCGATACCGTTACGGGTGCGGAAGAGGAACACCTCATTCCGATGAATAAGCATGTGATCGTATTCCCAGGCGACTTTGTTCATAAAGGGCAGCAGTTAACCGAAGGGCCGATTGTCCCGCAGGAACTCCTTGAAGTCTGCGGTCCGCAGGACCTTCAGGAATATCTGGTTAATGAGGTTCAGGCGGTCTATCGCCTTCAAGGTGTGGAAATTAACGATAAACACATTGAGGTGATCGTTCGTCAGATGCTACGTAAGGTTAAAATTACCGATCCTGGTGATACCGAGTTCCTTTGGGGCGAGCAGATCGAAAAGCAAAGCTTTCATCAGACCAACCAAAAGGCTGTTGCTGAGGGTCGTCGTCCGGCAGAAGCGTCACCTGTACTGTTAGGCATCACAAAGGCTGCACTTGAAACAGAAAGTTTCATTTCTGCCGCATCGTTCCAAGATACCACTCGCGTACTAACCAAAGCGGCAACGCTTGGCATGGTCGATCAGTTACGTGGCTTCAAGGAAAACGTCATTATGGGTCGTTTAATCCCGGCCGGATCCGGTTTCCCGATGTACAAGGATATCCGCCCAGTCATGCTTGGGAAGGAAATTTCTGTCGAGGAGCACCTCGGCGCAGATCTACTGGGTCTCGAGGAAAGCGACTAGTAATACGGGGTATTGTTAAAAGCGGGGATGTTCCCGGCTATAAAAAAGCGAGGTCATTGACCTCGCTTTTTTATTTGTTCATCCTTTAGTAAAAAATAAAGTATAATACACGTGACATGCGGGGCTTCTTTTGGTCATGTGTACAGGTTATTCATGGGCGTTCGGGGGGATCCACCATGCTACGGTTTTTATGCGTTATAGGGATATTGTTTTTTGCGGTACTGATTGGCTATACGGCTAATCGGTTGCAAGAAATGCATGAGCTGGGAACCCTCTTCGAGCAGTATAATAGCCAGCGAAAGGCCGATGTTACAGTGCTTTTGGTCTCGATACTAGGGCTTGTTGTGTTGGGGGTTTTCGAGTTTATCCGCACCCGCCGGCGTCTTGAACGGCGGGGGTATGTTCCGATGAAGAAGAAGCAAGAGGAGATCGATGAAGAGCTGAATACGGCTAGCATTTATGCAGCACCGGAAACGGTAGACCCATGGAAGGGCCGTCGTACGCGGGTCTCGAAATCTCGCCACCGCCAGCGGATGAAGCCCATCGTTTTTTGGATGAGTCTGCTACGGATCTATTGCGTAGTTCTTCCGGTGGTTTACCTTTATATGCTAGGAGTTTATCTGCTTTCATGGCTCCCCAATGGTGCGGGAAATTTAGCCTTATCCATTTTTTTCCCGCTACTTGCTCTCCTTTCTTTGCTGACGTCGATCGGGGTGTTGCGCAAGAAATCTTGGGGTATGAACTGCGGATATGCCATATCCATCTTTCACCTACTCATCTTTCCTTTGGGTACGGCCGTAGGATTAATTTTACTCGTTGGGCTTATTAGCGCAACCTCTGAGTTTGTGATTCCATCGCGGGAGCGCCGTCGCCGGGCTTTGCGCAAGGCTCGGCAAAAGCTGAATTCAGCGATGGCTTAACGGCTTGCTGCGTCGAATGTTTCGAGGATGGAGTCTTCAGGTTTTTGATCGAACAGGCTGAATAGAATAATCAGGCTAATGGATACCGCAAAGCCGGGGACGATCTCGTAGAGGTCGAACCAACCGCCCTCCAAGGGTTTCCATATTAATACGGTAAGGCCGCCGCCGATGATTCCGGCTAGGGCCCCGTTTCTCGTCATCCGTTTCCAGTAGAGCGACATCAACACGAGCGGGCCAAATGTTGCCCCGAAACCGGCCCAGGCGTAGGCGACCAATCCAAGTACGCTGCTCGCGGGGTTTAAGGCAAGGATACAGGCTAGCGTCGCTACACCGATTACCGTACCGCGGCTGATCCAGAGTAATTCTTTGTCGGAAGCGCACGGACGGATGAGTACGCGGTAGAGGTCTTCGGTTAATGCGGATGAGGTGACGAGTAATTGAGAATCGGCTGTGCTCATGATAGCGGCCAGCACCGCCGCTAGCAAGATGCCACCGATGAGGGGATGGGTCAACTGGTCGACGAGAATCATGAATATTTTTTCTGAATCGGAATCGCCGAGTATTTCGGGGAGATAGATGCGACCGAGCAATCCGATCCATACAGCACAGGCTAGGCTGGTTATGACCCAGATCATGGCAATTTTCCGGGCAGGTTTTATTTCAGTGGCCAAACGAATGGCCATAAAGCGAGTGAGAATATGCGGTTGACCGAAGTAACCTAATCCCCATGCGGCGAGCGAAACGATGGCTAGGGCGGATATCGGCTGGCCTTCTCCGTCGGTGAATAAATTGAGATAACTGGGGGTGACTTGGCGCAGGGCGGCAGTGGATTCAGCGAAACCGCCCATGGCATGGACGGCGAGTAGGGGGAGGGCAATGATGGCGCAGAACATGATAATGCCTTGAAAGAAGTCGGTCCAACTGACCGCCATGAAACCGCCGAGTGCCGTGTAGGAAATGATCACGACCACCCCGATGATCAGCGCGCTATGGTAGGGTAGACCGAAGACCGATTCGAATAGTTTGGCGCCGGCGACGAAGCCGGAGGCGGTATAGATCAGAAAAAAAAGTAGGATGAAAGCGGCGGAAAGGATCCGTAGTAGGCGGTTGGTGTCGTGAAAACGGTTGGCGAAGTAGTCGGGCAGGGTGATGGCGTTTCCGGCCAATTCCGTGTAGCGGCGTAGGCGGTAGGCAACGAATCGCCAGTTGAGGTAGGTGCCGGCCGCGAGCCCGAGGGCAATCCATATGGCTTCCATACCTTGAAGGTAGGCATAGCCCGGCAAGCCGAGGAGAAGCCAGCCGCTCATGTCCGAAGCTTGTGCGCTTAGGGCTGCGACCCATTTGTTGAGCTGACGGCCGCCGATCAGATAGTCGGAGAGCGACTCGTTCCGTTTGTAAAAGTGTGAGCCGACCGCCAGCATGAAGAAGAGGTAGGCTATGAAGGTGATGATGACGCTTAGATTTTCCATAGATTTTAATGAGTAATCCGTAATACGTAACCGAATTCAAGTAAGATGGTTTGATTTCGGAGTCAGGAGTAACTACGAATTACATAGTATTAACCTAATGGAGTTTTTTAATGACCAAACAGACCCAGCAGTTTTTAGCCGATCTTGTCAATAGCATCAGCCCATCGGGCTACGAAGGACCCGTCGCCCAAGTGTGGAAGGCTGAGGCCGAAACCTTCG
This sequence comes from Verrucomicrobiota bacterium, assembly GCA_024279685.1. GTDB lineage: Bacteria > Verrucomicrobiota > Kiritimatiellia > Kiritimatiellales > Pontiellaceae > Pontiella. The sequence continues at coordinate 14,517 of JAJRRI010000157.1, forward strand.
CTGCTAAGGTGTGGACGGATACACACGGAAACTCGCACGCCATCGTTAATCCCGGCGGATCGCCGCGTGTAATGTTTGCTGGTCACTATGATGAAATTGGCTTTCAGATTTCCTACATCGACGACAAAGGATATCTCTGGATTCAGGCGCTGGGCGGATGGGATCCGCAGATTGCCCAAGGACAGCGCGTTCGGATTATGACCAAAAAGGGGATTGTACGCGGCGTGATTGGCCAGGTGGCTATTCACATGCAAACTCCCGAACAGCGCAAGAAGGGTTCTGAAATAAAAGATCTATGGATCGATATTGGCGCCAAAGATAAGAAGGATGCCGAAAAAACGGTTGAGATAGGCGACCCGCTCGTCATTGCCTCAGGATTCGATGAGTTGGCCAACGGAATTGTGATTGGCCGTGCGTTTGATAATCGTGCCGGAGCATTCGTGGTGCTCGAAGCTGCTAAGCAATTAGCCCAGCTCAACCCCCAGGCCGAAATCCATGCCGTGGCTACGGCGCAGGAGGAAATTGGCCTGCGCGGGGCCACCACCGCCGCCTACGGAATTGATCCCGATGTCGCTATTGCTGTTGACATGACTTTCGCCACCGACCACCCGAATATGGGCGATGCCATGAAGCGTGAAAATTTGATTGAACTCGGAAAGGGTCCTGTGCTGACGCGCGGCCCGAATATCAACACCAAACTATTTGACCTGCTGGTTACAACGGCCAAGGCCGAAAAGATCCCAGTTCAGATCAATGCCGAGCCGCGAGGAACCGGAACCGATGCCAATGCCCTTCAACTCAACCGGGCGGGCGTTACGACGGCCTTGGTGAGTATTCCGTTGCGTTATATGCACAGTCCGTGTGAGTTGATCAGTCTTAGTGATTTGGAGGAGGCGGTAAAGCTCATCGCAAAGACCGTCGCTAAAATTACGCCGCGAACCAACTTCGTTCCCTTTTAAACGGAACTAGTGCCGTAGAATCTTGACCGAGCGGACCGCGCCGGTGAAGCCAGTGGGGGTGGCCTCTGGGTCGTGTTGCAGGGCAATGGGCAAGGATAGGTGTTCTCCGAGGCGGATGTGATGTCCTGATCCGCTGGGAGGATTTGGGAGTGAAAGGAAGGCCACCTGTGCACGGTTAAGGATCAAGGAAGCTGTCCCTGGCCCGATACGAACTTCAATGCTAACCCATCGGTTTAAGCAGGGGGTAATGCCGTATTCAGGCCGTTCCTTGAGGATGGCGACGGAGTCGTCGGAACGGATGGAAACACGTATCTCTCCGTCCCGAATGTAGATGGTGTATCCTGTTTTCTCATTCCCCTGCGACATGACGATACCATCGGTTCGTGCAAATACTCGGACGGTCGCAATCCACTCCCCGCCATCGGGATCGAGTAACGAGCTATGTGGAATAGTAAGGCTCTGCCCCTCCTCGAAGATTAGAACAGTGCGGCGGTTATCGCTTTTAGAAGCCAAGTTGCCGGTCGGTACATAGAGGGGATAGAGCGTTTTATTGGGAATCAGCCCCTCCTCGATCTTCCGGAAATCGAGATTGAGCATTAATCCTTTGGGTAGCTCGCTTGCAGCCGCACCAAGGGCCATTAATGCAATGAGCCATCCTGTGGTGGGAAGCCGTTTGTATGTGGGTTTTTTCATCTCGATCTCTTCGGAGGGTTAGGAATAACGGAGGGGAATGTATATGGCCACGGTCATCATGTCGTGAAAATCCTTCTGAAAAAATAACCCAACCGGACTGACTTCCCGATTCGAATGGGCTATAAAATGAATTTTATACGGATAGAGACCTTTATGCTTTGGATCATTTATAATCTGTTATTCCCGGTGGTTTTCCTGTTCATGCTGCCCAAATTTCTTTCACGCATGATGCGCCGGGGGGCTATTTTCAACATTTTGAGCAGCGTATAGGTCACTTTGGACATAATACCAAGGCGCAGATTCGCGAGCATCGGCGTGTATGGGTTCATGCCGTGAGTGTCGGTGAAATTTATGTGGCGCTTCGTTTCATAAAAGCGTATCGCGAAGTGCATCCAGATACTTTTTTTGCACTTAGTACCACGACATCAACTGGCCATGCTATTGCCCGTAAGGAAATCGACCCGCGTGATGTATTGTTTTATTTCCCCGTCGATCTCCCGATCGTCATCAGAAAGGTGCTACGCATTATTAACCCCGTCCGATTGATTTTGGTCGAGGGCGAATTCTGGCCCAATCTGATTCGGCTGGCCGACCAGCGGGGCATCCCCGTCTCGTTGATCAATGGCCGCATGTCGGAGCGTTCGTACAAAGGCTATCGGAGGCTAAAATCGCTTACGGCGGATGTATTACGGCGAATTCATCCAATTTGCGTTCAGGGCGATATCGACGCTAAGCGATTGATCGGTATTGGCGCACTCGCTGGTAACGTACATGTAATGGGGACGGTTAAATTCGATGTGGCTGAACGCAATCTCGCGGGCGAAAAAGCCGCGCAGGACATTATACACCAACTCGGTGTTTCGGCCGATGCCGTCATCCTTCTCGGCGGTTCCACCTGGCCGGGGGAGGAGGCCGTGTTGTGCGATCTCTATAAAAATTTGAGGATAAAAAACAAAAATCTCTTCCTTATCCTTGTCCCGCGCCATGTTGAACGCGCCGATGAAGTGCTTGAATGTCTAGAAGAGCGCGGGCTCTCCTTTGTGCGGCGGAGTCAGCTCGATGGGGCCGGAAAGGTTGAAGCACCGGATGTCTTATTTGTCGATACGACGGGAGAGCTACGTGATTTTTATTCTGTAGCTGACATTATCTTTGTCGGTAAAAGCCTGCTGGAGCATGGCGGGCAAAACCCGATCGAACCTGCCATGTGCGGTAAGGCAGTGGTGGTGGGCCCCAACATGGAAAATTTTCCGGCGGTCATGCCTGTGTTTCTCAGTAAAAATGCCTTGGTCCAGATCAAAAATATTTCAGAGTTGGAGGCGAGTATTACCGAATTGCTGGCCGATGAACCTGCCCGTACCGCCCTCGGCGCTCGCGCCGCGCAGGTGGTTGAGGAAAACTGCGGGGTGATCCAAAAGACAGTTCAACTGCTGGGGCCGGGTGACTTGATTTCTTGCATGCCTATCCGGTTGACTCACCACCATCCTACATGTGGTAGTTAAGGCTCCACCGAGCGAGCATGGTGATCCCATGCGCCGCCATATATCTCTTGATAAGTCGGGGCGGATACCCCGATTCCAATACCCAATATCGAGGC
>JAJRRI010000158.1 GCA_024279685.1 Verrucomicrobiota bacterium
AGAAGATCTGAAGCGAAATTTAATTTCCTTTATGCGAAAGCTCCAGAAACTACCAGGACGCATCAGCAAGTATTTCAAATCAAGGCATATTGCCTATGCCTCAATTTAATACGTTAATATATTTAGATGCCGCATTAATAAAAGCGGCTTCTGTTTGATTAAACAAGCGGATTCCAGTTAATACGGTCCCACCAATACTGCCTTCAATCATTAGACCAAATCGACCGCCTTCGACCTCAACATTCATCGCACCACTGTCGCGCCCCGGCACGCCCCAAATCCCCGCATAGGAATCGGTTGCATCCACCCGAATATCTTCCATCGTCGCATTCTGTGCTGCAGGAAAATAAACTCCCACCGCTCCCGCATGCCCATTACAATCGAAATCGATTCCTCGAAGATCATCATTAAATAAATCGGCACTACAATCCCTGAAATTTTTAGGATTTCCCATGGGGCTAGCAGGTGCAACGGGATCTGTTGCATCTTTATTAAGTCCTCGAAATACGCGGAAAGAAATGAGCGGACGAGGTACTTCTGCATCATCGAAAAGCGGTGCTGAACCCACCAGTTTTATGATCGGTCGAGTCGGAGACCTTTTCGACCCTAACAACGTGTGGCATCGTTTTTGATCAATGTTACTATGACGTTTTTTTTCAAAATCCCACAGCCCCCAGCGGTAACACTTAAGGGTATCGGAAATCAAATACGTTCCGGGCGAAAAAAGTACGATCTTATTTAGTTCATAGGCATCATCAATGGCCTGTTGAATCCCCACCGTAGAGTCTCCGGTTCCATTCGTGTAAACACCCGGATAGTGCGACACCACAATATAGCCCAGTTGATATCGGGGATCTTGTAGAACAGCGGAAGGAAGCACCGGAGGCGTGACCTGCGCTTGATCGCTAATGGTAATGGTTTGAATCGCACCATAAATCGTCAATCCCAGCCAAAAAACAAACAAACCTAACATGTATATTAATTTACGTTTCACAGACTCCTCGCGATCTTTTTCTCGATGAATTTAATCCTCATGAATAAAAAAACCAGGCCTACATCATCTCTTCTGGCGCTCATAAAATGGCGAACCATAAGATGCCTCCTTAATCGACGCCCTCCTTCTCTTTCCTATATTCATAATTTAAAGATAACTACCCTTGGAAAATTAAACAGCCCTTACTAGGTTTAATCGTTAACTTCAGAAGAAGTGACCGCGATTTCTAAACCCGCCAGCCGTCCGTTTAAGTGTATGCCTCCGAAGTCTCAGCCCTGTTGTTCGTCACAGGTAACTTTCCATTGCGAGGGGGCGAAGGCCTTGTCAGTGCGGTTGATCATATTACGGGAGGCGAGGAAAAATATCCCGTAGGTAGAGCCTGTCCCATTTTAGGGTGATTTCAGATCAACCCGAAATTTTCATAAAGAGAAGTCTTTGGTTTTTAAAAACGTGGAGTTTCGCTGTCAAAAACCCGGAGAATGACCCGTTCCTCCAAATCCAGACGCACCTCTATCTTTGAAGGACTGCTTCATGATCAGCGGGTGGGGGTTATGCTGCGTCGGCGATGGCTTCGAGTTCGGCTCGTTTCTGCGCCGCCATCGTGGCTAGCTTCCATAAATTGTGGCCCAGGACGCACCATGCCACTCGAATTTCGCGGTGTTTAAAGCCTTTGCTGCGCATCGGCTTTCCGAGGTAAGCGTTTTTAAAGATACCGATGCGACCTTCCGTGGCTCCTCGACGGGTCTGTAAAAGACAGAAGCCTTCGTCGGTAAGTTTTTCGCGCAGGGACGGAACGGATTTCGGGCAGATGCCGTTGATGATGTCGAGTTCTTCGAGAACAAGGTCGTTGGCTTTTGCGTCAACCCCTCGATCTCCTGTGTAGCTTTCCGGCGTTCCGTACTCTTCAGTTATGCGAGTGATACTCGGTTCGACCATTTTACAGTCGGCGGTGGGCTGGTCTTTCATGAAATCCCAGTCAACGATGAGTCCTTCGGCCTGCTCGGCGAGATACAATCCGTTACCAAACTCCACTTCGGCTCCGGCTTTTCCGCGCACAAGAACGTGGAGGTCAGGATCATAAAGGCTGAGGGTTTTCTTATCGTTGGTGACCCGGCGTTCTCCAATGATTCGTTCGTGCGCTTGGAAAATTGCGGGTTCGAGTTGATCAACAACCTCGTTGATCCGGTCGAGTACAATTTGAGTTTCGAGTTCGCTCCAGTCGGTTTTTCCCCATTCGTTTTTGAGCAGGGTGTGATAGTTGTTCGCATGAGCTTCGACCGTGTTCATAAGTCGTTTCATACGGCGGAAGATTCGTTTATGCGTCATCTCAATACACAACTTGTTCATCTGGGTAATAAATTTCTCCGGCGAAGCGATGCAATGCGATGGCGTAAACCCTGCGTGCGAATCAAAAGGATGGCTTGGATCAGCGTGCGTGTTGCGTCGCGTAAAAGGATCCGGTCGACGGGGAAGTGGACATCGGCTTTCACGCAGGTGGAATCGGCAAAGATTTCATCGAAGCGCAGTACGGTTTCGCGGTAGAGCAACTCCTGTGCGCCGAGTTCACTCGAAACGCCCCGGTTGAGTTGATGAACGAGTTCAGTGACCCGTTCGGCATCAAAAAGTTTTTCAAACCGCTCGAGAGTGCTTTTGGATACGGGGCGCACCGCATCCACGAACCCCGTGTGCGTGAACCACTGAAACAGAGGGCTGTCGGCCATGCGTTGCGAAAGTTCGCGAAATGAAAGGCCAGTGATGGCCAGCAGGATATTATGGCGCAGGGCGAGATGAAGCGTTTTGCAATGGCGCGGAAGTGGTCGGGGTAACATCGGCTTTTTATACGAGTCAATCTGAGCCGTAATGATCCGATTCTCCAGACCCGTGAAGGTCAGTATCCGATCCATTTCGATCAGGGTTGCGCGGAAATTCCGATAATCTTTTGCGCCGAAAACGCAAGGAAGTGCTGGACGAAACTCGGGCTGGAAGTTGATAATACTCATGTGCTTTACCTCTCTTTGCTTCAGTAACAAAAAGTATAAAGCACCTCTTTCCGGCAAGAGAGGCAAAAAGGCCTCTCTTGTTCGGAAACTTCCTGCGATTCAACCCTGCAAACAGGGCGGTCGCTCAACCGGGACGGGCTCTATCTACCCGTTCCGCATTGGGATGTAGGTAATGTCCGTGCTCCAAACCTGATTGACTCGCTCAATGTCCATATTGCGTTGCAAATATGGGTATATCTTGTGTCCCGGTGCTGGCTTACTCGTGTGCGGTCCAGGCGTAATCGCCTGAAGTCCCATCTTGTTCATCAAACAGGGCCACCCGCTTGGGGGTTACCTCATGCTTCTTTTCCCGCAACCAATCCGTCATGCGGGGGAGCCGAACTCCGGGTGCAACAGATACCGCTCATCAATCAACCGCATCAAAAGGAGATTCTCCTCCGTTTCCGGAGCGGGTTTATAGTAAATACCCGATCATGGAATGCCTGCCAACCTGCACTGCCGCCGAATCGAATAATCGGATCTGGGTTTCACCCAACTCCGGCGGGTCGAAAGCAGCAGGCTCATCGCTTTTTTTCGAGCCACTTCACGTCCATCTTTAGCCGTCCGATCTCCTCGTAAAGTGGAGCCGTCAGCTCCTCCTCTGTTTTTAACGGCTTCTTTTTCCCCGGCCCAAAAAGCTCTGGGGCATTCGAGAGTAACTGCTTCTTCCAATCAGATATTTGATTCGGATGAACCTGATATTCCATCGCCAACTCGTTGAGTGTCTTTATGCCCTTGATGGCTTCGATCTCCACCTTGGCCTTAAACCTATCCGTGAATATTCTTCGTTTGCATCCCATTTCCATACGTCCTTTTATACTGTTTTATGGACGCAGATTCCACTTAAGTCGGTTGGGGGTAAGCGCACCGCGAGCACGTGATGACTGATTGGCCGCCGAGCTCAAGCCTATCATAAAAAAGACCTCTTTTCAGAGGTCTTTCAAAACACTTAGGGGTAGAGGGTTACTTATTTCGTGCTTACATCCCTTCTTCGGCCGCCTTGGTCGCTTTATCGGAAATGTCTTCGGCCTTTATCGCCTTAGCAATGGCTTCAAGAGCCGCGTCCTCGGAAGACTGAGCATTTTCCTCTGCTTTCTCTGCCATTTTTTGCGCATGAACGGAATTTTGATGCTGCTCAGCTTTGTCCTCGGCAAGAGTCGCTTTTGCAGCATCGATCTCGGCGTCATTTACCGCATCTACTTCCAGTCCAGCTGCCATACCTGCTTCCGCAGCAGCGATATCGGGATCAACATAGTCGCCCACCACTTGTGGAGGAATAGCGCCGTCAGCGTGTGGCATGGCGTTAATATCGTTCACAATGTCTGAGGCATCAGAAGCGGGAGCATCTGCTACGGGGGCTTCCGTAGGAACCGGGCTCTCTTGTATAACAATCACTTCTTCAGTGATGATAATTTCTTCGATCACAGGGATCTCATTGGTAACCATGATGGTTTCTGTAACGATGATCTCTTCCACAATCACAATTTCTTCAGTGACGATGACTTCTTCAATCTCTTTCGGTTTGAGTAATAGAGCCATTACGGCAATCAGAAGTACCGCAAGCACCGCATAGATCCAACCCGGTATTTTTGTTTTTTGCACCTTATCATTCTCGTCCAAAATGAAGGCTTTAAGGTGGTCGTACTCTTTGTTAATGACCCGGCGCACACTGGCATCGGGGCGGAAAGAAACATGATTATGGGCCGGAATATCAATCTTTTCTCCCGTTTGCGGATTATGGCCTTCTCGCGCATCGCTCCATTTAAGATAGAAGGTTCCAAATCCGCTGAGGTGGGTGGATCCGTCCTTTTCCAAGCCCTCTCTCAAGACTTCGCCCATCGTTTTGCGCAACTTTGCTACGAATTCGGGGCTTTTATCTAAATCTTTTGTGATTTTATCGACTATAGAACTATATTTAATTTTATCGGTCATGACTTAACCTTCTTGTCTTTAAATTCATCTTTGATCGCGGAGCTTACATGGTACGTGACCACCCGTTTTTTAGGATAAAGCATAAATTTTTCATAATGGGGGTTATAGGATTTATGCTGCTCTTTCACCTGCGTTCCAAAGGTACCAAGGTGCGGAATCGTAAAGGCTTCTCCATTGGAAAGCTCCTCCACAATAATCCCCGTACTTTGTTTGATTAGCCGTTTAACTTCAGCCTGCGAAATACTCATTCGCTCCGCCACTTCTTTTACATAATCGCCATAATTCATTATCGACCTCCTCGGTTATTAATTTCACATACAGCAAGGTTAAAAATAGGATGCATACAGAAATTAAATTCTTCCTGCGCGCCCTCGTAAATCAGCAAATATACTGTGGTTGAGAGATAAGTAAAATCAGGTTGCATAGCAAGGAAATTGATCCCCAATTACTTTTCCATAAAATAAAAAGTGAGTTATTAAAAATAACAAATGCACCTTCTGTAGCGCGAAATTCTGTTCCGCGTTTTGCACGTACACCGTTCTTCCGAAAACGCGAAACAGAATTTCGCGCTACGCCGTGCCTCTGCGCCCGCGCGGTTAGCGCAAAAGCGGTCAACCCGTTCGGAAATCAGAAAAAAGTCTGGCCAAACTATCGGACTGATGAATCGCTTCGCTCCGAAGGGGAATCCGGTGGCCTCTCCATTCTATTCCTTGAAATGAGAGGCCCCTTCTCCTCAGTGGGAGGTCATTAGTGGTGCGTGGCTTCGGAGGCCCCGCTGGGGATATGAATATCCGCGACCATTTCCTGAATTTCTAGCGGGGGCGGCGGAGTGAAGGCGCTTACCGAAAAGGAGACGGCAAAGTTAATCAACATCCCTACAAATCCAATGCCTTCGGGCGTAATTCCAAAAAGATATTGTTCCTTTGTTCCTCCCAAAAACTGGAAATAAATAATGTAGCAGAGGGTAAATACAATTCCGGCCAACATGCCGCTGATGGCGCCTTCCTTGTTCATCCGCTTGGAAAATATTCCAATCAATAGCGTGGGGAAGAATGAAGATGCGGCCAACCCAAAGGCAAAGGCCACGGTTTTGGCAATGAAAGCGGAGGGTGGATTAATTCCAAAGTAGGCCGCAACGGCTAAGGCAACGAATGAAGCACTGCGTGCGTAGGTCATCTCTTCTTTGTCGCTCAAATTGGGTTTAATAATTTTCTTCATTAAGTCGTGCGAGATGGAGGTAGATAATACGAGGAGTAAGCCGGCGGCGGGGGAGAGGGCTGCGGCAATACAGCCGGCCATGAGCAGTGCAATCACCCACATCGGCAACTCTGCCATATGCGGATTGGCCATGACCATGATGTCATTCCCAAACCAAAGTTCATTCGGGTTGGAATCGTCGGCTTTATTGGCCAGCAGGCGCTGCCCAACGGGGCCAACTTGCTGCCGCTCGGGCGCATCGTACGCCGGATAAACGGGGCTCTTCCCCAAAAATACCGAACTGGTTTTTATCGGGGAGCGTCCGGGACCAAAGTATTGAATACCCCCGTCGTTATTTTTATCTATCCAGGCCATTTGGCCCGTTTTCTCAAATTCTTTGAACCATTTGGGAGTCTCGAGATAGGCCGTTCCGTGCAGTTTTTGAATTAAATTCACCCGCGAGAAGGCCCCGATGGCCGGAGCCGTCAGATAGATTACAGCAATAAACAGCAAGGTCCAGCAGGCCGACTTCCGGACGGCGCGTACATTTTTTACCGTAAAGAAGCGAACGATTACATGGGGCAAACCGGCCGTGCCACACATCAGTGCCGCGGTGATGCAAAACATGTTGAGCTTCGATAGCTTGCCGGAGGTGTATTCCTTAAACCCCAGCTCGACATTAATCTGATTGAGCTTCTCAAGAAATGGAACCGCGTGATCTCCCGCTGTAAAATCACCAATGAGCCCCAGCTGAGGAATCACATTCCCCGTGAGCGCGATCGCAATAAAAATGGCCGGAATGGTGTAAGCAAAGGCCATCACGCAGTATTGAGCCACCTGCGTGTAGGTTATGCCTTTCATGCCACCCAGGCCTGCATAAAAGAAAACGATCGTGGCGCCAATCAAAACCCCCGCCGGAATTCCGATGCCGAACAACTGGGAAAAAACCACCCCAACCCCCCGCATTTGCCCCATAATATACGTCATGCAAATAAAGATTGCACAGACCACCGCCACACCGCGGGCCACCTTGGAGTAGTATCGATCCCCAATAAAGTCCGGCACCGTGGCCTTCCCAAACTTCCGGAGGTAAGGAACCATGAGAATGGTTAAGAGGACAAACCCGCCCGTCCAACCCATTAAAAACCGCGAGGCATCGTAGCCACTGAGCGCGATGGTACCCGCCATCGAAATGGACGTGGCCGCTGACATCCAATCAGCGGCCGTGGCCATTCCATTGGCTAAGGGGGAGACCCCTCCGCCAGCCGTGTAATATTCTTTCGTCGAACTGGCTCGTGATTTGATGGCGATGCCGATGTAGAGCACGAAAGAAACACCGATAAAGATAAAATTCAGGGAATCTTGAGTCATGATTAAAACCTAGTTGTCTTCTTTTGAATACCCATATCTACGGTCAATCAGGCCCATTGCAACGGCGTAAACCACCAGTAAAAAGATAAAGCAAATAATGGCCCCTTGTTGAGCCATCCAAAATCCGAACGGAGCATGACCTACCGGCGGAGCATGAGCATCCAGCCATTCCCGTAAAAAGATTCCACATCCAAAACTCACAGAAAACCATATAATGAGAAGGCCAAAGACCAACCGCGAGCAGGCCTGCTGATAGGTTATTTTTTTAGTTAAATCCATCCTATAGGCATACATGTTTGACGCCCTACAAGGCAAGAGTTTAGATGTATCCATTCCGTGATTTCATGACTAAAAAATAAATCAAAATAAAAACCCTCTATCCACGCTGTGGCCAGATTTCTCAAATCCTCGGCAAGAGATAGTCCTGCTCCAAGCTTCCGGCAGGGAAACCTTTTGTCTAAAGTGTGCGGATGATTTCACTCGATCCAGTCCTAACACCTCAGGCGGCCCAAACGACGGACCAGTTTTTCGAGTCAGGCGGGCTGCTGGAGACGCATTGCACGGCGGAAGAGATCAACTTTGAACTCCGGCCGCAACAGCAAAAAATGGCCCGAGCCATCGCCGATGCCGCAAGTTTTGGCCAGCACCTTGTCGTCGAGGCGGGTACCGGGGTCGGAAAAAGTTTCGCTTATCTCGTTCCCCAAATTCTCACCGCACTGGAGCACGAGACCCGCTGCGTGATCGCCACCTACACCATCACCCTTCAAGAGCAGTTGATCCATAAAGACATCCCGTTTGTTCGCAAAGCCCTCGACCGAGATTTCAAGGCGGTCATGGTGAAGGGGCGCTCAAACTATCTCTGCCTGCTCCGCCTCCAGCGTGCGCGGCGGAGCGGGAGCGACCTGCTCGAGCCCGAGCGCGAAAAGCAGCTCGATGCCATCTCTACGCTGGCGAATAATAAGCAACTCGTCGATGGCAGTTTGCAGGAGCTGGACGAACAACCCGACCACCAAGTCTGGGGATCCATCTGCGCCGAACACGGAAATTGCACCGGCAAGCGCTGCCCCTTCTACAAAGAGTGCTACTTCATGATTGCCCGGCAAGAGATGATGGATGCGCAGGTTCTCGTGGTGAACCACTCGCTCTTTTTTTCCGAACTGGCCTTGCGAGCCGAAGGGGCGGCCATCCTGCCCCCCTACGGTTATGTGGTGTTCGACGAGGCCCACCAAATGGAGCAGGTGGCTTCCGGCCACCTCGGCATCCGGCTTTCACTCTACATGGTCGAATATTGGATCAACCGCATCCACTCCGACAAGCGACGCGGGATTCTGGCGGTGCTCAAGGACGGCAAGGGCACGTTCATGGCCGACCAAGTCCACGAAGCCGCCGAAACCTTTTCGAGTCCGTCCGCAATCACTTTAAACTCGGAGCCACCAAAACCCAGCAGCGCGTATTCGCACCGCCGCCCATCGAAACCGACCTTCCGTTAAAAATAACCAATTTGTGTCACCACCTCAAAACCGTTACAGAGACCACCGACAACGAGGATATACAGGCCGAGATCAAGAGCCTGCGAAATCGTGGGTTGGAGTTGCGCGATACCATCGAATCGTTTCTTAAACAGTCGCTCGAAGCACAGGTTTACTGGGTCGAGATCCAAGGGCGGCGCAAACAAGCCGTGCTCTACTCCGCCCCCGTCGATGTCGGCCCCATCCTTCGCGAAATGCTGTTCGAAGAAATTCCATGTGTCATCATGACCAGCGCTACACTGGCGGTCGGCCACAACCTCGACTATTTCCGCCACCGTATTGGCGCAGAGGAAGCGACCGAACTACGCGTCGGATCGCCGTTCGATTATGCACGGCAAATGCAGATTCAGATTCCTGTCAATATGCCCCCGCCCGCCGCTCCTAATTTTGAAACGTCCGCCACCACCGCCATCAAGCACTTCATCGACGAAAGCCGCGGGCGCGCTTTTGTGCTATTCACGAACTCGCGCTTTATGCGGAAAGTAGCCGATGAGCTCCGATTCGACTTTGAACTCGACGGCTACGAATTCCTCGTGCAAGGCACTGGCATACCGCCCAAGCGGATGCTGGAAAAGTTCCGCGACCACGAGGCCGGGGTGCTGTTCGGGCTGGATCGCTTTTGGATGGGAGTCGACGTGCCGGGCAAAGCCCTCAGTCATGTCATCATTACCCGCCTCCCCTTCGCCGTGCCGGACCACCCGCTGATTCAAGCGCGGTTCGAAACGATCGAGGCACGCGGCGGAAATCCGTTCAAGGAATACTCACTCCCCGAAGCTGTACTGAAGTTCAGGCAAGGCGTCGGGCGGCTGATCCGTAGCGGAAGTGATACGGGAACGGTGACCATTCTCGACAGCCGTATCCGCAACCAATGGTACGGACGCCTCTTCCTCGAATCGCTCGATGAATGCCCCGTGGCGGAAGTGGAAGTTCCTTCGCTTGAAAACAGATAAAGCCCCGCTGATTCAGCGAGGCTTTATCTCTATTCATGTTTCACGAAAGGATCGGTTCAGAGCAAAGGCCAGCTTCGGTCTTTTTCCGTTACAATCTGCGGCGGAATCGGCCATTCAATGCCGAGGGCTGGATCATCATAGCGCACGCCACGCTCACACTCTGGAGTATAAAATTCGCTCACCATCTAAAGAACCTGTGTGTCGGGCACTAAGGTGATAAACCCATGTGCAAAATGGGCGGGAACATAGAGTAACTTCCCATTATCCGGGGTGAGTTCAATGCCAAAATGCTGCTGGTAGGTCGGTGAATCAGGGCGCATATCTACGATCACATCATAGAGAGCACCTCGCACGCACTGGGCGAGCTTCATTTCGGCGGCGGGCGCCGTTTGGTAATGAAGTCCACGCAACGTTCCGGCCTCTTTCCCAAAGGAGGTATTGGTTTGTACTACGTTAAAATCAATTCCATGAGCCGCAAATTCCTGCTGACAAAAAGCGCGGGCAAAAAACCCACGGTCGTCTCCGATCCGTTCAAGAGAAAGGACCCAAGCATCCTTTAGCGGGGTTGGTTCAAAAATCATTTTTATTATTACCTCGCGCTATTCCCAAACTTTCCAAGGGGCCTTTCCTGAAGCCCAGAGATCCTCTAACACATTTCGGGCGCGCAGCGTATCCATCGGCTGCCAAAATCCAGTATGACGATAGGCCGCCATCTGGCCCTCTTCAGCCAGTGTTTGCATCGGGGCTTGTTCCCAAGACTCCTGATCCGATTTAATATAGTCGAGCACCTTCGGCTCAAGCACAAAAAAACCGCCATTGATCCACGCGCCGTCGCCCTTGGGTTTTTCATGGAAGTTAGTGACCTTCGCTTCATCTGGATGCAGGCTGAAGGCGCCGAAGCGACCGGGCGGTTTGATCGCCGCCATTGTAGCCAAAAGTCCTTGTTCGCGGTGATAGGCCAGTTCGGCCGTGATATCGATGTCCGACACCCCATCGCCATAGGTCATGCAAAAGGTTTCGTCGTCGAGATAGTCGCGCACTCGGCGGAGCCGCCCACCGGTCAAACTACTCAACCCCGTATCGACGCAGGTCACCCGCCAAGGATCGACCCGAGCGTGGTGAATTTCCATCGAGTTGGCCCCGAGATCGAAGGTGACGTCTGCCGAAGAGAGGAAGATTCTGGAAAAATACTCCTTAATCATCTCCCCTTTATATCCACAAGCCACGATGAAATCGGTAATCCCGTGTTCAGCATAAATTTTCATGATGTGCCAAAGGATCGGCTGCGTACCAATTTCCACCATCGGCTTGGGACGTAAGGTGCTTTCTTCGCTAATTCGGGTTCCGTAGCCCCCGGCTAAAATGACTGCTTTCATTTTTTATCCTCTTCTTATTTTCGTGTTATGCGGAGCGATATCTAGTGAATATTCCAATGTCCAACGGGACAGGATTCCCCTTCAAATCGGGTGAGCTGCTCTTTATAAAGCGCGTCGCAAAGTCGGCCTTTCGGTAGCTCTACATCGTCGAAAGAGATCGTCTGATCTTTGGGGATGTCACGAATCAAACGACAATCGTCAGACAGGCCGATCGGCAAGAGGTTTTCTTTGCGAGTTTGTTCATAGTTATCGAGCAACCCATAGGTGTCGAATCCACCGAATCCATCGAGTGTGCTTCCCGCTTTCAGATCCGTCTTTGCCACGGTAATCACCTCGGCGGCGGGAGCCCCCAGCGGCGTAATCGTGGAATCGTCAAAAATTTCGGCCCGCGCGGCCGTCAACGGAATTTCGATGTGGGGGAAGGGGTACGGCAGATAGAACACATGAACCGGCCCTTCGCCTCGCTTGAAATACTTCGCATAGGTGCGGCTGATTTCGTTATCGCTGTGCCCGAGCACAAAAACTCCGGGGCCGGGTTCGCTACCCAGAATATAGTCAACCAATCCTCCGTCGAGCATCTGCTCCAAAGGAAAGAGATCGGTGGTCTCGTCCGCATGACCGCATTCAGGACCATACATGCCGCGCTTGCCCGCCTTGAATCCCGTGGCATTGGCCACCACCGCCATCTCCATGCCCACCTTAGTTCCGTCGGCAAAATGAGTTACCATACGGCGCGTCTGGCCATTCGCTTTGGCAAAGGCCGCTTGAGTATCTGGATTGCGATAGTGGTCGAGCATGCCTTTTATATTTCCGCCGAGCACTGGATTAAAGCCGATGCTTCGAACCCAGCGCAATAGGTTCATGATGCACCCCGGTTGATCGCCGTCGCAATTCGTATAGACCACGCCATTTTGTCGGGCGTATTCCTTAAGAATGGGTCCAATGGTCGAATCGACCTCCGCACTGGCTACCACATGCTTTCCATGGCGCAAGGCATCGAGCGTGACGACGGCACCAAATTCAATTTCCCCCGTCAGCTCCATAATCACATCAACGCCTGCTGCGCGGCAAAGTAGTTCTGGGTTATCCGTGACCGCATGTTTTTTTTGTCGAATCGACTCCTCAAGTTCCGCCACAGTTGCCACACGGCGCACCTCGGTTTCTCCCGCTAAACGGAAGGTGTTTTCGGCGTTGGCCAGCGTACGGTTGGAGATCGCGACGACGTCCATTCCCGGCAGAAAGTTTAAAATCTGATTCGTGGCACCGCGCGCAATGTAGCCCGCACCTATGATGCCGACTCGTACGGGTCGGTCTTCTGCCACCCGCTTTTCCAAGGCTGTATCTAAAATAATCATAATGCTATCCTTTTGGATTGATCCTTTCCGCGCGGCTCAGGAGTTAACGGTGTAATGAAGACCCTCGGAATACGCGCGGATCTGTTGTTGTGTGAGGGCTCGAACTACTTCTGGCGAGCCTTTCGCTTCGGCGTAAAATTGGCGATACCATTCAATCGTATATTGAAGAGCCTCCGCAAAATCCCACTTAGGTTGCCAGCCGAGCACGTGATACGCTTTGTCGATCGTTAGGTTGAGCTTGCCGGCCTCCTTCGGGGCATCGGCCACGGTTTTGTCCAGTGCCTCCCCGGGCCAATTCTTCAAAATCTCCTCCACGAGTTCTCCCACCGATCGGTTCGAAGCCAAGTGTGGTCCAAAGTTGAATGGCGTGCAAAGCTCATTTAATCGAACGAATGCCGCCTCACGATCCGCCGGAGCGGCCGCAGAAAAGGCCTCCCGTCGACGATAGATCAGCGTGCCTAGGTGTAGATAACCACTTAAAAGATCCATCACATTTTGCCACGGGCGTGTGGCGTGTCGATTGCGAATTTCGATCGGTTTATCTTCTGATAACGCCTTCACAGAATCCGGTACAATTCGATCTTTCGCCCAGTCGCCGCCCCCAATCACATTACCTCCACGAACCGGCGCCATAGCAATGCCCAGCTCGCCCAGTTTTGGTGCAAAGAACGTTCGCCAGTACGACGAAATCATGAGCTCTACACAGGCTTTGCTCGCGCTATACGGATCGCGTCCGCCCAGTCGATCTGGCTCGCGATACGAATGCTCCCACTCGGCGTTTTCATATACCTTATCCGTCGTGATCATCACAATCACACAAGGAAGGCCTGCCACTCGCACCGCTTCCAGTAGATTGAGCGAACCGAGCAGGTTGGTTTCGAATGTCAGGTGCGGCTCTTCCGTACCGCGAAGCACTAGCGGTTGCGCGGCCAAGTTGAAAATAAAATCGGGCTGGTGTTCCGCAATTACAGACGAAACATCTGACAAGCTCCGCACGTCGCCCTCCACATGTGCGGCCAACTGATCGCCTAAACTAAGCTCATTGAAATGAGCGTAGGGCGTGGTGTAGCATAAATCTACGGCGGGGTCCGGCGGCAGAGAGAAGCCAACGACCTTGGCTCCCATCAAACAAAGCCACTCGCTAAGCCACGAGCCTTTAAACCCCGTGTGCCCCGTCACCAGTACGGTTTTTCCTTTATATACTTCTTCAAAAATCATGCTCGATCTCTCCTTTCTTCAAGAAAACAACTTTCCCCGAGATAAATTTAACATAAATCCCTCATTTTTGAGGAGGGGGCATTTCAAGAAATTGGGGCAGGTTATCATCCATAACCTCCCACGATTCCGCGCAACTCGTAAATATATTGACCTGAGGTTTGTACATTGAGGGATCATCCAGAGTCCCGGCTCGGATAGCGATCATACCCGGCATGACCGCTGGTTTTCCAAATAATTGGGACCCGCAGGTTGGACAAAAGCCGCGACTGACTATTTGCCCGCTGGCGCCCATACTTTCAAAATACGTAGCCTCCCCCACTATGGAAATATGCTCCGCAGCAAAAAAGATCGTCGGAGCGGATCCACTTCCCGAAGATTTTTTACACGCCGTACAATGACAATTTCCTGCAAAAACAGGCTCACCCTCGCAGGTGTAAGAGATTTTACCACATAAACATTTTCCAGATAAACTCATGTTCCCTCCTCGTTAAATTCTACCCTTACTCCGTGGGTGGAAATAATCCCCTCCGCCCCTGATCCCTACTTTTTCGGAAGCCATCCAATAAAGCCCAGAGTAACCCACACCCCAACAAAGTCCCGACTAGGTTATAGATTAAATCCAAAGTACAAGGCACCCGCATATCGAGGTAGCGTTGGGTTAATTCAATGCCCGCACTGGCACTAAACCCTAATGCGATGGGAATCCCCCAGACCGCCAACTTCTTTCTTTTTCGAAGTCTCGCTGGAAAAATAAGCCAAAGCAGCCCGGCCAGCGGAATAAACCCCATGATATTCGACACTAAATCGATCCATGAATAGGCGGCAGGATCATGCGTGATAAATAGGCGGCGGTATCGTAAGCGATGTTCAGCTGTAAATTCCTCCGCCAGCACCGGGAACCCGACCGCCCGACCCTCGTAGAGAGCCGCCACTTCATCGATTCCAAGTGCACGATCAAAGATGGTCGCCCGCTGAAGATGCCCGCTCCATGGGCGCCCTCCGGGAACCTCATCCCCGAATACCAAGGCATGGTTTTTTCCCCAATTCTCGAAACCGCCGGCCAATTGAATGGCCGAGGGATGGAGCTGCCCGTCCAAATATAAACGCACCTTTTCCCCGTCATACACCACCACCACATGCTGAATGCGAGAGGGGGCGAAGACATGGGGAATCCGTAGCTCGGACAACACCCCGTTGAGGTCGGTTGCGGTGGTCCGCAAGCGAAAGACCAGCGCCTTTCCTTCTTGGCCCAGCGTGAAATTTCGGATCATCATATTCCGAGAAAATGAAATAATCCGCGCGGGACCGCCTTGATTCAGATCATCGGTCTTTAAGACCACCTCCAGAGACATTCGATTCGAGGTCATTAGCGCCGTTCGCATTCGTCTCACGTCACCACTCGACTCCAAAGCCAACCCGGGGAACAGGTGAACAGCTCCGTCAGATCGTTCTAATGGCGTCGCTGTATAATGCTTCCCTGGAATCCACTGGAAGGGTTGAAAAGCAAATCGGGCCATCGTTAACAGATAGACCAAAACCAGCAATCCCATGCCTATTTTGCAACCCATGACCGTTCCTATGCACCAAAGCTTCGGCGGACGATGTCGCCCATCTCAGGAATCGCAACCACATCCGTATGTCCGCCGCCGATCGCATGCGCCTCGAAGGGCCCCGTGCACACCTGAGCAAAGCCCAGGAAGGGGTCGTTCCACCAGCCGGTCAAACCAAAGAAGCGGCCCACGGTACAATCGGAGCGGAAGTATAATACCGGCCCATCATACGTTGAACTGCGATGACGCTTCACCGCGGCGACCAGCACCCAGTGGCAATACTGCGACCGCTGATTCATCGCCAATGATTTTCCGCGGGCGAGCACGATAGTGATGCGGATGCGCTGGGGCAGAGTTTTTAAATTCTGACTCAATCCTTTAGCCATTCGAAGAAACTCCATCGCCCCTGGAACCTTTCGAATCAGGGCCGCCTTGCCGGTCGGCGGTGTATACTCCGTTTTCGGCACGCTATCTGGATCGGCAGACGTTTCGATACGGAAAACCTCCAGGTTGGCCTTCATCGTATTAAACTTTTCAATGGACTCGGCGGAATCCCAAGGCTCGCCCTTCTGGTAATGCGTTGATTCAAGGTTGGGCGAATCCCACACGACCAGCGGTCCAGTTACTTCCCGCCCCGCCTGCTTGAGCAAATGCACCAGCTCGACAGCAATCAATCCACCAAGACAATATCCGCCCAATCGCAATGGCCCGCCGGGAAGGAAGCGTAGCAATTCGTTACAATAGGCGCGCGCCATGGCTTTGATGCTCCCTTCGCCCCGACGGCCATCCCACCCCGACCATTGGAAGGCGTAGACCGGCTGGCTCGGATCGAGCATGTGTACAAATTTGTTAAAGACCAGCACATTGCCTTGCCCGCCGTGGATCAAAAAAAGCGGAACCTTATTTTGATCCCCTTGTTGCATCATCGTGAGCGAGCGGTAGCTGGATAAGTCGGGGGCATCGCTTTTCCCTTCGATTACCTGAGCAAGTGCGGCAAGCGTGTAGGCATGCGTCAGTGTAGCCAATGGAAGGTCCTGCCCAAATTGCTGTTGGATTTTTAGAAATAGCGTTACCGCACGAAGCGAATCACCCCCGATTTCGAAAAAATCAGCGCTCCGGGGAATTCCATCCATGCCGAGCAAGTCGCTCCAAATTTGGGCTAAGGCCTGTTCGATTTCCGACTCATAGTGCACCTCATCGTCGGCGTAGGGGCTATTTTGAATTGAAGGCTTGGGTAATGCCCTTAGATCCGCCTTACCACTGGGTGTGTATGGGATTTCGGTGAGCTCGATCAAAAATGCGGGCATCATATAATTGGGCAGTTGAGTCGCCAGATGCGCGCGCAGGGCGGCATGTCCCACGGTGCATCCTACCTCCACCGTGTAGTACGCCACAAGTTGAAGGGTTCCGTCTGCGCCTTTCGACGCATAAGCAAGGCATTGCCCAAGGCCTGGAAACGAGAGGGCAGCAGTGTTGATTTCGCCAGGTTCAATACGGTGACCACGAATTTTTATTTGATGGTCACGACGCCCACGAAATTCGATGGAGCCATCGGGATTATACGCCGCAAGGTCGCCCGTTTTATAGAGTAAAGGGCGCTCTGGAGTTTCGAAAGGGTTAGGCACAAAGGCTTCGTTGGTCAGGTCTTTGCGCCCGATATATCCCGTGGCCAAATTCCGTCCGGCCAAAAATAGTGCGCCCTCTTGTCCGTCCTCTACGGGAAGCATCGCTTCATCGAGAATGAGCGTACCGCAGTTTTTAAGCGGCGTACCAATACAGGGAAGATCCGGCCATGCAGCGGGATCGCCTTCGAGCGGGTGGGCGGTGATGACATGTGTTTCTGACGGGCCATATTGATTATCGAGCGAAACTCCGGCGGTCTGGCGAATGAACCGGCGGACGGTATCGTCCACACGCAGTTGCTCCCCGGCCGTGATAATCTCCTTGAGCGCTTCGGGATAGGTCTTCATCCCATTCGCCGTTTCCATCAGACTGCGCATGGCCACATAAGGAAGGAACAGGCGCTCAATTTTTTGATCGATCAATTGCGCTAATAACCGTCTTGGATCCTTTTGGTCGCTGGTTAAGATAAGAAAAAGGGTGCCGCCCGAAGCGAAGGTGGTGGCAATTTCCTGAAATGAAACATCAAAGCTGATGGAGGAGTATTGCAACACACGGGCCGCGGGCTTAAAGCTCTTGCGCTCTAATTGCCATTCGATCAAATTGGCCAACGCCCGATGTGGCATTTCAATGCCTTTGGGGCGGCCTGTTGATCCCGAAGTAAAAATAATATAAGCGGGACTTTCAGGATCAATAACCACATTCGAAGCCTCTATAGACTCGCTTTCGATGGCGGCAATCATTTTTTCCCAAATAATGGGCTCGGTAAAGAGAGCTGCGTGTGCGGCATGGGCAAGTAGGCAATGAAGCCCCGCATCCTCTACCATCATAGCTAAACGATTCGCGGGATAGGCGGGATCGAGTGGAACGTAAGCGGCGCCCGATTTTAGAATTCCCACCACCGCCACAATCATTTCGATCGACCGGTCGAGGCAGAGCCCTACCCGGTCGCCCGGCGCAACACCAGATGCGATTAAATAGTTAGCCACACGGTGGCTCTGTTCATCGAGTTCGCGATAGGATAGAACAACTCCGTTAAAACTAAGTGCAGGTTGCTCGAGCGATGCCTCGACCCCTTTCGCCAGCCAATCCATGGCGGTAAATTGTTTCGGTGGCGTGTCGGGAATGGGTAAGAGATGATTCATCTATGTACTCCTAAAGATAAACTGCTTCAACTTGCCCAAGTTTTTCCAGGCTAACGTGTGGATATGCCCAATTTTGTTGTGGCGGATAACACGCCAATCCTCTTTGGATTTAATGATGATATTTTTGAGACTCCGATTACTAATTCCACCCACCCGCATTTTGACAAGTACCATGCGAAGGTAAGCGGGCTCAACTTCGTATTCCGAAAGGATTCGCATCATAAAATCATAGTCCGCGGCGCAGCTATATGAGGTGTCGAAATATTCACCGTTGGCGAGCTTGGTGCGCTCATAGATTTCGCATTTAAGATAAAGGCTCGGATGCGGCGGCATCCATCCCCATTTTAAATTTCGACGGTAATAGACCCCACTTTCCCAATGACGCACCACATCGAGCTCGCCGGAGTCCAATGGCCGGACATATTGAAGATCCCCATACAGCGCCTCCGCGCCAGAATTTTCGATCGCGCAGGAAATCCGAGTGAGTACATCGGGCGACGCGAAAAAATCATCCGCGTGTAGAAATCCAACAAAATCGCCCGTGGCCATCCGTACCCCTTTGTTAAGGGCATCGTAGATTCCGTTATCACGCTCCGAAATAAGTTTATCCGGCTGAAAAACTCCAGCCTTAATGCGCTCGATCGTATGGTCGGTCGAAGCACCATCGATCACGATCCATTCAATCTGGTCGCGAGGATAATCCTGTTCTGCAATCGAGCGTTGCGTATCCGCAATGCTGGCTTCGGAATTCCAGGTAGCCGTGATGATTGAAATCTTAATTGCTTTTGACATGAAAACTTTCCTGCTGTTGGAACCATTCCACAAATTTCCCTAGTCCCTCTTTTAATCCGGTGGTTGGTTGATAGCCGAGCTTGGCCTTGGCTTGTTCAATATCGGCAAAGGTGATCGGTACATCGCCGGGCTGCATAGGTAGCATTTCCATTTCCGGCTCCACACCGAGCGCATCGCCAAGGTACTGGATCATATCCATCAGGCGTTCTGGCTGATGGTTTCCGAGGTTGAATATTTCGTAGGGATCCAATCCATCGGCAAAAAGAGCGGCCTTCACGCCCTGCACAATATCGTCGATATAGGTAAAATCGCGCTTCATATCGCCATGGTTGAATACCTTGATGGACTGGCCTTTTAACATGGCCTCCGAAAAGAGCCAGTACGCCATGTCTGGACGTCCCCATGGGCC
>JAJRRI010000159.1 GCA_024279685.1 Verrucomicrobiota bacterium
AAAATAGTCCACAATCTGTTGAAAAACGGGTGTTCCTTTTTTCATCAACGCATGAGCTATATGATCAGCATCACATACATCAAAGCCTATTTTTTTAAGAATTCGGCCCACCTCCGACTTGCCACAAGCAATGCCGCCGGTTACACCGAGAACAAGGGAAGTACGCACAAGACCCGTCATGAGTAATTGGGTTAAAAAAAGAGTTGGAGTTTGGTTTCCGTACGGAAGGTGAAATTAACGGCCTACAAATATGATCTATTTGTAGGCTGTATGCCTTGCGTTGTCAACCCTTGGTTATTCGACATTAGAGTAGTTCAGTATACTCGCCCTTTTCTCGGAGAGCCAAGACCATCTGTTTGATGTCTTGCGCACGATCTTTCGGGCAGACGAGTGTGACGCCTTCGGCCTGAACCACAATTAAATCTTTCACACCAATCACCGCCGTTAGACGATCCTTTGACAGTACGATATTTCCGTCGGCATTCAGTGTTTCTACGTTCCCAATTTTCGTGTTTCCAGCTTCGTCTTGTGGGAAGTGGCTCTCAAGTGCCGGCCATGAACCCACGTCATCCCACGCAAAGGTTCCGCAAGCCATAACGATATTATCCGCTTTTTCCATCAGGGCGTAATCCACCGAAATTTTACCGAGACTTGGATAGGTTAAAGCCATGCCTTCGATCATTTTTCCATCTTTGGCGTAATCTGTCAGCTTTTCCATCAGTTCTGCCATCTGCGGGCAGTGCGCGGAAAATGATTTTTCCAGCGCCGGAACCGACCAAATAAACATGCCCGAATTCCAGTAAAAATTCCCAGTGGAAAGGTATTCACGAGCCGCCGTCTCGTCAGGCTTTTCGACAAAGCGAACCGCTTTCCGAAATTCAACACCCTCTGCCGATTGAAAAACTTCGCCCGATTCAATATACCCAAAACCCGTGCTGGGGAAGGTGGGTTCAATGCCGATGGTTACGAGGATGTCATTTTGTTCGGCCAGATCCATTCCCTCTTTGAGGGTAGCGGAAAAGACATCGAGATCGCCCATCACTTGATCGGCGGTTAATACGGAAAAGACCCCTTTTTCATCCTTTGCCTTCACCAATGCACCACCGCAAGCAACGGCGGCAGCGGTATCGCGACCGATCGGCTCACCAACAATATTTTCCGGGGGCAACAAGGGAGCGGCCTCCCGGGTGGCGTCGACGAGTTCTGCGTTCGTTACGACAAAAATATTCTCCGGAGGAACCAACCCCTCCAGACGATCCACCGCTTGCGCAATGAGCGGCTTATCTCCGACCAAAGCGAGTAGTTGTTTTGGGTGCTTTGATGTGCTGAGCGGCCAGAAACGCTCCCCTTTCCCACCGGCCATAATAACTGCGTAACGTCCGTTCATACCTAAACTCCTTTTACTGCTTTTACCATATCCTCCACAAAACGCGCAGCATCAGCGCGCCCTTCTGGAGTGTGTGGATTACGATAAAATTGATTTACAATGGCACTTCCGACCACGACGGCATCGGATAAGACGGCAGCATCACGGGCTTGTTCGGGAGTACCGATACCAAAGCCAAGTGCCACCGGGCATTCGGTCTTCGCTTTGATTCGATTCACTAAGGCTCCGGCTCCGGCCGCTAGTTCGTCCTGCACACCGGTTACACCTTCGCGCGAGACACAATAGACAAAACCGCTGGCGCGTTTCACGATCTTATCAATTCGTTCGTCTGGCGAGGTTGGCGTTACCAATTGAATGGCATTGAGGTGATTCTCTTTCAGGGCTTGGCGGTAGGGACCGGCCTCCTCAAACGGGAGGTCCAACAATAGAAAACCGTCAATACCCGCCTGTGCTGCAATGCGCATAGATTCATCGAAACCTCGTGCAAGAAGTGGATTCATATAGGCATAAAAAATTAGGGGGATTTCGCTACGTTCGCGGATTTTGGAAATACACTCCATGACCCCATCGAATGTTGAACCTGCTTCCAGTGCACGCGTGGCCGCCGCTTGGTTTACATGACCATCGGCCAGTGGATCGGAAAAGGGAAGTCCGAGTTCTATTAGATCAACTCCAACGTCCTCCAGTCGTAGTACAATATCCACGGTATCTTCGAGGCAGGGATCCCCTGCTCCGAGGTAGGCAATAAATCCTTTCTCGCCCCGCTTCTTCAGTTTAGAAAATTTCTGATCAACTCTAGTCTTCTTCATCTTATTTCTACTCGTAAAATTAAACAGTGCATACTACGTAAATCCCCAACTATGGGAAGCATAGCAGTAAAAAAAAATTCGGTATACAATGATCTAACGAGGGTGATCTCAGAGTTCGTATCATACCCATAATCCACTATATCGCCGGAGGCGCCCACGCCGGCACTTCCCCTATTCCCGATGCATTCTCATTTTACTTGGCCGTTCACTTGATCGGTCTGAATCGGGAATCTCAAATAATTCGTGCCGGAGCAATAATACCAGTTGTTGTTAGCTTTTATTATAATAAACCGTAACATCTGTTATCATACTCGTATGAGACCAAAACTTAAAATCACGGGGCCGGGAACGCTCCGAGAGGTGCGGGATGCTTTTGATTCGGAAAGCGATGTTAAAAGAAAGCGCAAGATCCATGTCATCCGACAAGCCTTCAGTGGGGTGTATACCACGGAGGAAATTGTGGACATAGTCGGGTGTAGCAAAGCCAGCGTGACCAATTGGGTGCGTGAGTACAGGCAGGGCGGTCTGGGTGGACTCCTTCAGACGAACTATTGTTCGGGACGAAAGCCCTCCCTGAATGAAGAGATCTGCGCCCAACTCATCGAAGGACTCAAGGACGGACGCTGGAAAAGGATGAAGGAAATCCGAAAATGGCTGGCAGCCGAACACGGGGTCATCCTTTCCAATGGGGGAATGCAGTACTGGCTCGCCAAGGTGGAGCCGCTCTCAAAGTGCCAAAGAAAAGCCACGTAAAAAAGATTGAAAGCCAGTCTGTCGAATTCAAGGAAGGGCTGGCTGACCATCTTGGAAGCATAGGCATAAATCCCGACAAGCCCTTTCGCCTATGGGTAGCGGACGAACACCGCGAAGCATAATTTCCGAAGGAAATAGGCCGAAGGCCGGTTCAAATAGCCTTCCATAGCCGTTTCTCAACGGCCTGCTAATTTTCCTTTTAGTTGATCGGTTCTACGTTACTTTCCATCACTGAACGTTCGCTGCCTTCTGGGTCTTCGTCATAAGAGTTGTTCAGTCACCCATCTGGATCTCGGATATCAGCGGCAAAAACAACCGTTCCTGCTTGGTGCCGTATCCTCATTCCGCATCGCGGAACCAGAAAACCTTTTG
>JAJRRI010000002.1 GCA_024279685.1 Verrucomicrobiota bacterium
ACCGCACATTGGCACCCCGAACCGCAGAAGATCTGAAGCGAAATTTAATTTCCTTTATGCGAAAGCTCCAGAAACTACCAGGACGCATCAGCAAGTATTTCAAATCAAGGCATATTGCCTATGCCTCAATTTAATACGTTATTATATTTAGATGCCGCATTAATATCGAGTCCATAAGGTCGCTCATGACGATCCATCCTGTATCGCACCCGCCGATGAGCAAATCGACTTATCCTTGTTTCCAGATGAGGACTGAACTACCCTACTTTTCGACTTGGAGAACAACATGAAAATATTAGTATTGAATGGTCCAAACCTAAATTTACTAGGCACTCGCGAACCGGAAATCTATGGCACCGAAACGCTGGCCGACATTGAAATGAAAATGCAAACGATTTACCCAGAAATCGAAATTGAGTTCCGGCAAACGAATTCTGAAGCGGAACTCATTACTTGGGTCGGCGAAACGCGCGGAATCTTTGATGGCATCATCATCAATCCCGCCGCTCTCACTCATACCAGCTTGGGACTGTACGATGCGCTCAAGGCTGTCGCGGACATTACTCCCGCGGTAGAGATTCATCTAAGCAATACCCACACCCGCGAAGAAATCCGACACAAAAGCCTAACCGCCCCGGCCTGCATTGGCCAAATTATGGGATTTCAAGGTTTCGGCTACACACTCGCACTACGTGCGTTAGTCCACAACCTCTCTTCGTAGATGGAGCATCTTGCTCCGTTACGCGCGCTCGGCGTAACGGTTCAACTTTCGGAAGACCCATCTACCGTTTAGCGCACCAACTTCCTGAAGGCTTCATCGAAGATTTGCGCAATCGGAATATTTCGGTTCAAGCGGATAGCCATACCTTCCACCCCTTGAATAGCTTGTAGCGCGGAGACCGGGGTATGTTGCGTAGCCTGCTCGGCCAGCAAGCTCTGACTAGCGGGGAAAATAAGATGCTTTTCATTCACCTTAGAAACCAACATGAGAATGTCACGATGCCAGTCGAGCATGATACGAAATACGTCCGACTGCACGGCCTTGAGTTGAGCATTGGTCCGAGCCTCGAGAATTTCTTTAAGCTTGGATTCGTCCAGTGCCTCATCGTTAGCTCCCAATTCCTCTTCGACCGCAGTAGAAATTTCCGCCTTCACCGTATCGAGTATAACTTTCAACTTTCCCGCTAAACGCGATGCATCGAGTCCGCCGGTCGGGGGAAGTTCCCCGAGTAATTCCATCAGTGAAGCATGCCAAAGTGAATTCTTTGCATGGGTCGCTTCTTCGGAAAGGACGATTTTCTGGCAGCGTGAGAGAATCGTGGGTAGCAAGGATTGCGGTGAGTCGGTAAGAAGCAACAAAAGACTTTTAGCCGGTGGCTCCTCAAGTGTTTTAAGTAGTGCATTCTCGGAATTGGGGTTCATGCAGTCGGCCGCCATGATGACCGCCGATTTCCAACCGCCGTCAAATGAGGTTTGCGTCATCCTGCGGATTAGCCCACGGATATCATCGGCTAAAATTTGACGGGACTTACTCTTGGGCTCGATCCACAGCGTATCGACATGCTTGTGCGAGGCCACTCGGTGGCAGTTTGTGCATTCGTTGCAGGGTTTTTTAGGGGCTTCGCAATAGAGGAGTTTGAGGATTGCTTCGGCAAACTCTAATGCGTTTCCACGTGGCGAGCCAACAATGACATAAGCATGCGCCAAGCGACCGTCTTCGAATCCCTTTTGAATCCCTTTCCAAGCGTCAGCATACTGATCCATAGTTTCCATAGTTAAAGTAACGCCTCTTTGACCGCGGTCCAAATAGAGGCCGCCACAGCATCAATCGACTGATCGGCATCGACTATGCGAAAACGCTCGGGCGAGCATTCAGCTAATTTGTGATACCCATCGCGCACGCGAAAATGGAAATCGTGCGCCTCTCGTTCAAAGCGGTCAGCCGAGCCACTTATGGAATAGCGCTTTTCCAGCCGCTGGAACCCTCGTTCAATATCGAGATCGAGCAGGAGGGTCAAATCAAGCGGACGATGATCGATCGCAAAATCATTTATTCGCCCAAGCGTTTCGAGATCCATACCCCGAGCAAATCCCTGATAGGCCATGGTGGAATCGATAAATCGGTCGCACAGCACCCACTCACCCCGCTCAAGAGCAGGCGAGATCACATGATCTACCAGCTGCGCTCGGCTGGCGGTGAAAAGTAGCAGCTCGGCACGTTCGCTGAGCGGCTCGCCAACGGCATCGTGCTGGAGAATATTGCGAATGGCCTCGCCCGTGGCAGTTCCACCCGGCTCGCGAGTACACCGCGTAGTAATGCCCTGGGCTTCAAGTTCTTCAGCCAGTCGCTTGATCTGCGTTGACTTGCCACTGCCTTCCGGCCCCTCGAAGGTGATGAGTTTTCCAGTCATAATGCGTATTTACAGTTTCCGGAGCTTGGGGCCTTCTGGGGTGTCTTTTACCCTCCAACCGAGGCTCGCTAAAGCGTCCCGGATCCGATCGGATTCCGGCCAGTCTTTTTCTGATCGAGCAGTAGTACGGGCTTTAAGCAATTCGTCGACTTCAGAAGAAACTTCTTCCTCCGGCGCTTCTAAAATCCCAAGTACGGTATCGAGTTCCTGCCAAAGAAGGGAGACCGCCACCGCTTGTGGTGCCAAGAGCCGAGTTTCAGCCATCGCTTTATTACCCGCATGCACGGTATCGAAGAGAGCAGCCATCGCACCGGAAATATTCATATCGTCATCCATCGCTTCGGCAAACTTTGCACGCGTATTGGCCGCCCAACCCGGTAGATCTCCAGATTCTGTCTCAGCTCCCATGGCTTCCTTAATCTTGGAGGAAAACTCATCCAGACGCTTAAGGGCCGTCCGGTTGGCATCGAGCGATTTAAATGCAAAATTAAGCGATTGGCGGTAATGGCCAGAGAGTAGTTCGTAGCGAACTTCGCGGCCGGTGTACCCCATATCGAGCACTTCACGTAAGGTATGAAAGTTACCCTGCGATTTACTCATTTTCTTGCCGTCTACAACAAGGTAGCCACAATGCATCCAGTATTTGGAATAAGGTTTCCCAGTGGCGGCCTCGGATTGGGCGATTTCATCTTCATGATGCGGAAAGATGTTGTCGACGCCGCCGGTATGAATATCGAAACTTTCACCGAGCAACTTCATGCTCATAGCAGAACATTCAATATGCCAGCCAGGACGCCCGCGCCCCCAAGGGGAATCCCAAACAACATCACCGTCTTCAGGCACATAGGCTTTCCAAAGGGCAAAATCGGCGGCGTTATCCTTGTCGTACTCATCCTGCTCCACACGTACTCCAGGCCGCATACCTTCGCGGTCTAGCCGAGCGAGCTTGCCGTATTCAGCGAATTTATCGATGCTGTAGTAAACGGATCCGTCATCAGATTGATAGGCGTAACCCTTTTTGAATAGAGTTTCAATGATAGCGATCATTTCCGGAATGTAGTCGGTCGCGGCGGGATAGTGTTCGGCCGGCTCAATATTGAGCTTAGCGAGATCGGTAAAGAAGGCATCAATGTAGGTTTTCGTATACTCCTTAAGCGGTAGACCCTGTTCAATAGAAGCTCGAATGGTCTTATCGTCGACATCGGTGAGGTTTTGTACCTGTGTAACCTTAAACCCACAAAACTTGATATAGCGACGAAGGAGATCTTCGAACATATAGGCTCGAAAATTTCCGATATGAGCATAGTTGTAGACGGTGGGGCCGCAGGTGTACATCCGGACGTGCTCCCCGTCGAGAGGAACCAGCTCTTCCTTAGAGCGGCTCATGGTATTGTAGATGTGAAAGGCCACGGCTAGTCGTCCTCTAGATTTACGTTCGGTGCATCTTTCCAGAGTTTCTCAAGGTCGTAGAATTCGCGCAGTTCGCGCTCAAAAATATGCACCATAACACCATGGTAATCCATAATCATCCATCCGCTGTCCGGAACGCCCGTTTTACGGTAGCCCTTAAACCCAGCATCCTTAAAGAGTCGCTGAAGACCATCGTGCAATGCTTTGAGATGCGGCTTATTTGCACCAGTAGCAATAATGAAATAGTCGGCGATATTGGCATGCTCTCGCAGATTTAATGTAACGATATCCTCGGCCTTCCGGTCTTCAAGAAATGCGATGATCTGTTTGATTACTTTTTTATCTTGGTCCATCTTTTTTTCCTCTCAACCTTGATAAAGGTTGTATTGTTCAATATATGCTTCGACACTTGGCGGAACAAGGTATCGGATCTCCTTCCCTCGTGCGATGCGCATTCTGATTTCCGTCGATGAAATCTCAATACGATGCGCATCGATCACATTACAAAGCAACCGCTTTTGTTGCTCAGCCGGGAGTTTCATTTTTTCCGAAATCCTTCCGATTGAGTCCTCACCCGGGCGGATGAAGGTGGCTATTTCGCACATTTCCAGCAACAGATCCTGTTTATGCCACGTGTGCAAATCTACCAAGGTATCGCTGCCCACAATCAAAAATAGTTTTGCATCCACGAGTGAATCCCTTAATTCTATAAGGGTGTCAATCGTATAGGAGATTCCACGACGTCGTACCTCAATATCTGAAACCGAGAAATGGGGTTCAAGCTCGATCACCTCCCGAAGCATGCTTAACCGGTGGTCAGCATCCACTTGTTTTAAGTGTTGTTTATGAGGAGGAACGCCTGCAGGAATGAAAATTACTTCGGCCAGATTCAATCGTTCGAGCGCATCTCGAGCCATGATCAAATGCCCAATATGCACTGGATCGAATGACCCTCCCAGAATCCCAATTCGTTTTTTCGTTAAGCTGGATTCCATCATCTATGCTAAGGGCGGGTTACCCTTAAATCGTTAATACCATTTCTGCCAAATCTTAACAACGTCACCGGCCTCAATCTTAATATCCTTCGACGGGTTCCTTTCAAGCTCTTTGACATTATAAGTATAGATCTTTCCGTAGCGGGTAATCGTTACCTTTTTCTTGTTGGCGAATGCGGTATAACCCCGTGCGCCGGCGATAGCCTGAAGCAAGGTCGTTCCACCCATAAGTTGGAATTGCCCAGGCTGATTCACCTCACCCTGCACATAATAAATTTTCGCGGTCATGGTTATATTCAGCGAAACATTCTTATAGATTTCACCATCTATATAGAGTTGCTCAATTTTTGTTTCTAGCCTAGATGTCGTAAGACCAGCAGCCTGAATAGGCTCTTTGACATGCAACAAGCTGATTTCACCATTCTCATCAATCACAAGTTCCAGCTGCTGTTGCTCCATGATGCCACTAAAACGAATATAGAGTGGATCTAGGGGCTTAAGTACATAAGCGCCAAAAGCGTGCCCGGTCGACTTTGACAGGCCTACCGGAGTACGTTCGGCCGTTGCGTTAGGAGAACCCAATTCAGGGGCATCGACCGGCTGAATTACACAGCCACTCATCAAAATGGTTGTTATAAAAACTACACTAATAAAAAACTTTTGAATCATTTATTCAGCCTCTTTCATTCGAATCAGTTATACCGTATCCCCATCGTCTACATCGCTCTGGGAGCTATTGGAGTAGTTGGAATAGTCGGAGTTATAATAATAGTAATAGTCATCACGCATCACGTTGATGTTATTCAATACCGCCCCAATCGTAGTAACGCCTAAGGTCTCCATCATCTGCTTCGCCTTGATGAGCATATCGCGTGGATATTTTCGATATTGAACGACCAAAATAGCTCCATCGGTCTCTTTTGCGATGATAGACGAGTCGCTAATACCCACCAAAGGTGGGGTATCGATCAAAACTACATCATATTTGGATTTCAAACTCGATATAAGCTCCCCGATGCGTTTTGGATCCAGTACACCCAAAGAGGTTCGTGGCAAACGCCCACTCGGAAGAAAGTGAAGGTTTGGAACGCTCGTGGCCTTAATGGCCTCTTCCACGGGCACATCGCGCAATAGTACATTGGTCAATCCAAAGCGGTTAGAAACTCCAAGAATCGTGTGCTGAACAGGCCGACGCAAGTCGGCATCAATCAATAAGACCTTCTCACCCTGTTGCGCACTCACATAGGCGAGGTTAAATACCGTCGTAGATTTCCCCTCACCCGCACCACCACTCAATACACAGAAAGCTCCTTTACTCGAGCCCCCTTCAGCAAAAGCTAGATTGGTTCGAAGTACGCGGTAAGCCTCCGCATGTTCACTATCTGGACCTTCCTCCACCAATGGACGTACTTTTTGTGGAATTAAGCCAAGAACTGGAAGTCCAAGGATACGCTCAACATCGTCCGCAGTTTTGATTGATGTATCAAGATATTCAATAAAATAGGCCAGTCCAACGCCAGCGCCCAGCCCCACAAAAACACTCAGAAGTACGTTCATGAAGAGGTTTGGACTGATCGGACGTTTATTCGGCTCGGCAATATCAATTACTTCAACCGGATTGCGCGGAACCTGCAAGGTAATGATTTCCTGCCGAAGCTTCGCATTCAGCTGGCTGTAAATAAAACGTTCTGATTCCAAATCGAGCTGAGCATTGCGAAACGGACGGAACTTAGCACCCTGCGATTCAATATTCGTAGAACGAACTACTTTAAGAATTTTATCCAAACTTTCGAAATGATTCTTAGCCATCAAGTGTTCTGTTTCCAAGCCATTTCTCAATGCCTGCAGTCGTGCGCTCAGGGGTTTTTCTAGGGTTTTCTTCTGCAACGTATAGCGGCGGATCTCAGGATGGTTCACCCCATAGTCTGCTTGAAGGGCGCTAAGCTGAACATCGATATCTTGGAGTTGCTGGATCGAGTTCATCACAAATTGGTCGAAGGTGATATACGAAGCGCGTTCAACTAGCCCTTTATCGTCCAGGCCTTCCAAAATATCTAGCAACCCTTGTTTTTGGACCATTTGAGTTTGGGCCGCCAATCGATCTCCTTCGAGTTGCTGTAAACGAATGTTATCGACATCCACACTCCCCTCTCCACCGATAACGGCAATATCGAGATCTTTCCGTATATCTTCAACCTTGATCTCCGCGACATCAACCCGCTCCCGCTGTTCCCGGAGTGCTTCGGCAATCTTATCGATCGCCGAGCGGGCATCCTTGCTGGCAATATCCAATCTCGAATCACGGTAGACTTCTGCAATTTCATTAGCGATTTTTGCCGCTTCATACGGGTCATCGCGCTTGGAAGACATCACAATCAAGGAGGTGTCTCGCTGCTGAAAGACACTAACGCTGTTCTTCAGAATTTTAAAGGTTACATCCCGAGGAATCTTTTCGCCTTCCTTAGCCCATTCTGACTGCAGGTTCAATCGGTGGATCACCTCATATAAAATAGGTTTAGATTGGATGATCTCGAACTGGGTTCGTAGAAAATAGGGGTTATAGCCGGCCGAGTAGGACTGCGGACCCCCAAATGGGTTAATTGCTAGTGCATCTTCCGACACCGAAATTCGCGAGGAGGAGGCGTAGATATTGGGTAGCATCAACGTATAGACCGTTCCGGTCAGGATGACAAGGATGGCAACCGCAATAACAATTTCCTTTCTGGAGCGGATAACCCGCCAATAATCAAGAAAATGAAGCGTTCCCGACTGCTGATCCGCAGACTCATTACTCATATTTAAAACTCCTAACTAAAAATTAAGGTGGTGAAGGTAAACCCTCACCACCTTATCTTCAAATCAAAACTCTAATTAAACTGCGGCGTTCTAAAGACGCAGCCTCCAGCCAAAATCAAACCGATTTCGAGTATACTCTTGAAGGGATGCTGAACTGGATGCCCTTTGAGTAAATTCATATCCGAGATCGATAAAATTGTTTCGGTTAACTTGATACGACGCACGCAAAGGAA
>JAJRRI010000160.1 GCA_024279685.1 Verrucomicrobiota bacterium
CCTCGATATTGGGTATTGGAATCGGGGTATCCGCCCCGACTTATCAAGAGATATATGGCGGCGCATGGGATCACCATGCTCGCTCGGTGGAGCCTTAACTACCACATGTAGGATGGTGGTGAGTCAACCGGATAGGCATGAGTCGAACCACCGAAAAGCTGGATTTGTCGGTGGGTTTATGGGACTGTGCGGATTATTGATTTGTTAGAGAGGTTAGGACTATGCCGACTATTTCCATATTTTACGGGATTCTGATTAAGATGTTTTTCTATGACACGGAAAAATATCACATGCCGCATATCCATGCGGAGTATCAGGATGATATGGCAGTGTATTCCGTCGGAAATGGAGACGTGCTGGCCGGAAAACTACCGCCTAAAAAGAACAAGTTGGTTGTCGCGTGGATCGAAATTCATAAAGAAGATCTCATGGCCGATTGGGAACTCGCTGTTAAGGGTCAAAATCCTTTACCAATCCGGGGGTTGGATCAATGATTATTCAGACAGTAAAACCCCTAGAGGCTGGAGTTCTCCAAGTCGTAGCTGAAGATGGGCGTTCGGGAACGGTTGATGTTAGCCCATATCTTGATTCTCCTGCATTTGCTCCTTTGAAGAACTGGGATACCTTTGTTCAGATTAGGAATGGGAAGTATTACGTGGAATGGACCTGTAGGGCAGATCTGTCTGCCGACACACTTGAGGCTAAAATGAAATGGTCGTGAATGTTCGAATTGGAGTGTGATCAACTGGGGTTGTGGAGGGCTTAAGTTTGCAACGAATTTCAGGACTACCTGATTGGATAACGAACTTTTTGCGAAAAAGTTCACATTGCCATCCAGCTCGGTACCGATAGGGGGGCGAAACAAACTTTCGCTTTTCGCATTGCCATCCAGCAAGGACACCTGATTTATGAAACACGCGGAGAATCGGTTCGCATTGCCATCCAACCGAGCCGACCAGTCCATTGTTTCCACGCGAAAGACGGAGTGGCCAGCCAACAGGAATCGGTGCGGATTATTTTCCCATCGAGCTCGATTTCCACCCAAAGACCGGCTTGTTGTGGAATCTGGTGGAACGTGCCCGTTCCAAAATAGCGCGCCGTCACCTCAAGTTTATTTCGACCCTCTTTCAGTAGCGGGGCGATATCATGAGCATCGAACGTATAGTGCTCTGGGTAGGCCTTCCCAGGCCCGTCGTTGATCCAGGATCCGTTAAGAGAAACACGATAAAAGCTATCCGCTGTAATGCGGAGTTCCGCTTTTTGAACAGTGCCGACCTCGAATTCCTTTTTGAAGCATGCGGTCAGGGTGTAGTCTTTTATCTTTTGCTGCGCACACCAGATCCATTTTGTTTTGCTCATGAGTGGTTTGTCTCCAAGGGTGTTCTTTCTATGGTTAAAGAGTTGGGGGACGGAGCCTCCGCTTAAGGGGTTAAAATTTGTAGTCGTGAAACGGAATAAATAACAGAGCAAAAAGTGACAACTTTAAATCAGGACGTGACAGGGTTCATATTGCCGTCGGACCGGGGCACCCATACTTTTTTCCGGCGAACTCGGCGCGAGTTCTTTTTTTATTTATTTTTAGAACCACGAAGGTGGACGTGTGGGCTATTTTTTTTTGATCTGCCGTTTAAAACGGCTTGCCTCTATTCCGACCTCTGAACTATATTTCCGCCCCATCAACAAAGCCTCGGTAGCTCAGCTGGACAGAGCGCCCGATTCCTAATCTGGAGGTCGGCGGTTCGAACCCGCCCCGGGGCACCATTCCCTACCAATGACTTGCAATAATTTAAGGGCAAAAATGCCTCATAGCGTTGCAAAAACGATGCAAGCGATAAACCCCAGTAAAAACCATCTTTCACGAAAGGTACTTTGCAACTACTCTGCATCTATGATGCTCTTCATCTCACTCATAGGCCGACGGTAAACCGAGCTTTCCCCAGATACGCCGTGCAAAAAAGCAAGTGCTGGGGAGTCAGGCTTTTTAAAGGTTCCATTTTAGTCGGCATACATGGATCTCTCTTGGTCGAGCATCGCGCGCGCTATTAGGGAGCCGTCCTGAATGGCACTTCCTTAAGGGTGTCTATAAATCGGTTGCTGATGGATTCTGCGGCTCATCACAGGATAAACTGCGCCTTCATATTCAATGCGTGCTTGTCGTCCCATTCTTTAAACAAAGAAAATCGCCGGGGCATGTGCAGTTAAAAACAACTATATAATAGGGCCGACACCTTTTCCGTCCTTTAAAAACCAAACACGCCTTGTCCTTCAGAGAGAGGTTGGTACGATGCACCCTATCTTTAATCAGGAGCTTCAACCATGCGAAAAATAGATAGAATACTCGGGATCGTGGCGATTTTTGGACTGCTCGGGATGCGACTCTGCGCCGTCCCCCTTTTTGATGCAACCCAACTAAAAGCCGAGCAGGGAGATGCGCAAGCGCAATTTAATTTGGGTGTGAGGTATCGCCTGGGCGAAGGGGTGCTGAAGGATGCTAAAGAGGCGGCGCGGTGGGTTCGAAAAGCGGCGGAGCAGGGACATGCGACCGGCGCAATATAGTTTGGGTTTGATGTATGCCCTTGGCGAAGGGGTGCTGGAGGATTACATCGAGGCTTATGCGTGGTATTTAGTGTTGGCGATGAATGGGGATGCGCAGGGAAGAAAAAACAAAGATCTATTCAAGAAAGAGCTAACGGCTTCGCAGGTGGATGCAGGACAACGACGGGCCAAGGAGCTTGTGCAGGCCATAGAGCAAAAGAAGTATGGGGAATGAGATGATGTCCTCGTGGACGCGAAAAGGGGCCAGAAAAGGGGCCCTTCGGTGCCGACCACATTCGCTCCATCCGCAACTTGTCGACGGCCTCATCCACTGAGGCATCGTCGGTCGAAAACACGGGGTGAATGGCTTCGAAAAGTCGAAAAAAGTATGCTTTACATGGGGCGAGGCGATGGATATAGTTCCGCGCTTACTTAAAGAAGAGCAGAAATAAAACAAGGAGTCCACACGTGGATCAAGCAGTTA
>JAJRRI010000161.1 GCA_024279685.1 Verrucomicrobiota bacterium
ACCGCCGGAAGCTGGAGTTTTAGCGCGGCAGTTTAATTCCACGACGAATATAAGTGGGAACATCCAGATCTTGCCCTTCGTGGATTGTGGAATCAAGATTGGCAAAACGTCCCTTGCCGATGGTTTCGAGCGGGAGTTCACCCTGCCCTGAATTGAAGCCAAATCCCATTTGCCGACGGGCATCGTCCATGAGCGGTTCCTTCCATTCTTCAGCCACCAAGACGATGGCAGACAAACGGTTCTCGCAAGCGGAATCGATCGCCACGCCAAAGTTGACCCAGCTATCTTCCGGAAGCTTTTCTTGAACCTGCCGCATGACTTCATCGATCTCACTGAGTTTTAAATCCGGCCCACCGGTCAGGCCAATGATAAGGCCGGCCGCCTTCTCAAGTACTTTTCCGTCATTGAGTAATCGATGCTTCACTATTTTTTCAGCCACCGCCGTGCCGCGATCAACGCCGGAGGCATCGGCACCCGCATAGTGACAGAAGCCATCACAATTGCGCAGCATGATTTGAATACAGGCAAAGTCTAGCCCACAGACCCCAGTTTGCGAAAGCATGCGCCATAACGCAAAGATCCCGTCGATCATCATCTGCTGACTACGGGCAAAGATCTGCTCAACCGGAAGATCGGCATCGGAGCGATCCACCATCATTTCGTTTGGAATGCGGATGATGGCATCGGCATGGGTACGGATGCGTTTCAGTGCATCTTCCGCTTTCCGAGTGATCGACTTACCTTCGAATGCAAACGGGAGGGTCAACATACACAGTACCAATGTGCCCGCCTCCCGTGCAATTCGGGTAATCACCGGAACCGCGCCCGATCCGGTACCCCCGCCAAGACCCGCCACAATAACCAATAAGTCGGCTTGGCGGAGCTGCGCCCGGATATTCGAAAAATCCTTTTCGATGGATTGTCGCCCAAGCTCCACATCGCCCCCGGCGCTACATCCGTTGGTTACCGTACGTCCCACATGAATGACCCGGATGGCCGCGGTCGCTTCCAAACCCTTAGTATCCGTATCAATCGCCACGGCGTCCAGTTCAGGGTTAAGTTCGCACATACGGGCAACAGCTGGGGTTCCGCTACTCCCAACGCCCATCACCAAAATACGCGGTGCGGATATTTTTAGTCCTTCTTTTGTCGCCCGTTCACTCATGCGAACTTCCCCAGAAAATCGTGGCGAACTTTTTACGTAACGTGGGGTTTTCTTCACGCTTGTGCAGAGCGGCGGCGTAACGAATTCCGCCAATATGAGCCGCATATCGCGGTGCGTCCTTGGTTGAAGGCAACCCATGGACCGCGGTGGGTTTGCCGAATGAACAGGGCGCATTGAACACCTTCTGCCCCAAATCACGAACCCCGTTCAGGAAGGCTCCGCCGCCACAAAGCAACACGCCGGCGGTCATCGGAATATTTGAACAATGCTGATCGATCTGTTTTTTCACCAGCACGAAAATTTCTTCCATGCGGGCGTTGATAATGGTGTTTAGCGTGACGGCTCTCACCATCTTGCTTGGAAATCCCTGTTGGGCGGGGATCGATATATTATGATCGCGCTCCATCAAATTCGTAAGCGCACTTCCATCGTTCTTCTTTACCAGTTCGGCCTGACCGGATGGAATCTTGAGACCGATGGAAATATCGTTTGTGATGTGCTCACCCCCCACAGCAATCGATGCAGCGGCCTGCACCAACCTATCGTGATAGAGCACAAAGTCCGTGGTTCCACCTCCGATATCGATGACTAAAACACCGGCTTTTTTTTGTTCCTCGTTCACCACGGCGATCGCCGAGCAGAGGCCGCTAAAAATGGCATCGGTGCAATGAATCGGTGCGTCGTCGACAATTTTACGGAAGTTATCCACCGTGCTACGCTTACCGTGAATATTGAGCATATCGAGTCTCAACTCCTCACCGGTCATCCCGACGGGGCTCGTGACATCAAAGAGATCATCAATCTGAAAATATTGTTGGAGGGTATGGAGTTTGATCCGATTTTCCGGTAGCGCTACTTTACGTGCCACCTCGGAAACCTCCTCAATATCCTCCACATTGACCTCAGAGAGTTGATTATCCTCGGGATCGACTAACTTTAGAATGCCCGTATTTGTTTTACTTTCGGCCTGCCCGCCGGAGGTAATGAGATGGATCGTGTGGATTCTTTTACGAAAGTCTGCCTCGGCTGCTTTGAGCGCGGCACGCACACTAGCAATCGCATGGTCACGGTTAATAATTTCACCCTTACGAATCCCGCGCGATTCAGCTTCGCCAAGACCCGTTACCGAAACCTCTCCATCCCCACGTAGCTCGCCCACCATCACGCGCACGGTGCTTGTCCCTATCTCTAAAACTGCAATTGATTCGATGCTCATTTCAATAATATGTAACGGGCACTTTAGCCGAATCGAGGGTGAGATCTACGTCTTTAACGCGCTTGCCCTGTCCACTGGAAATTTTGATGACCGTGGCCAGGTCTTGTAACTTGGATTTAAGTGAGAAGCGTGGCATTCGCACGCGTATATCGCCCTTGAGCCGTATGTCTATGAAGTCGGCATACTTTATATCAAGGCTTTCGAGTTGGACATAAGAGCG
Source organism: Verrucomicrobiota bacterium (assembly GCA_024279685.1). Lineage (GTDB taxonomy): Bacteria > Verrucomicrobiota > Kiritimatiellia > Kiritimatiellales > Pontiellaceae > Pontiella. Next base: position 2,602 of record JAJRRI010000161.1, read on the forward strand.
CAACGAGCCGGAGCTATCGCACAATGCAATAATCTTGAGGGCGGTCTCCACGTCCGGATACTTGACCGGCAGGCCGAGTCGTAGATCCTCATCCAGCCCTTTAATTAAGGGGAGAGCCACTGCACTTTGGCGCGGTGGAAGTACTACACCGTAGCGATCCACCATAAACGGAAAGCGCCGCGATTGCCGCCCGGTAATGCGGGCCACCGGCAGGCGTTCTTTCACTTTAATAATCAGCGTGTGCGGCAACTTGCGCTCTAGATAAACGGATTCCACCACCGGCACTTTACTCAGTGCCATCTCAATATCTTTGAAATCGACCGCAAAGAGATTCTTGCCTTCCGATAAACCCGTATATTCGCGGATGCGGTCTTCGGTCAATTTTCCATCGCAGGAGATCACCAAATGCTGGATTTCAAACCGAGGATTGCTTGAAAAGAGCTTCCGTCCCATCAGATCGAAGCCGGCCTTGATTCCGAATAGCACCGCACCCACCACCACGAGTAATAGAATGATGCTAAATGAGCGACGTGCCATCGCAGACGAATCCGCTCCTGAGCGTTTTTTTCTCTTAACATACAACGGTTTTCCCCGCTGCGTCTTCTTTTTCGGTCTACCCATTTACTACACCCTTAAAATAATTTTCGCACTATAAGCGAGCCCGTTCCATGATTCGACAACAAAGCTCTGAAAACCCGATGCCGGCGGCTTCAGCGGCCTTTGGAAGCAGGCTCGTGGCGGTAAACCCCGGGATGCTATTGAGTTCGAGCACATAGGGAATTCCTTCCGGCGATAGGCGAAAATCAACGCGTCCGAAGCCTTCTGCCCCCAAGCACTCAAAGGTTTTTAGTGCGATAGCTTTCAATTGCTCCGTGGTTTCGTCCGAAAGCTCAGCCGGCACCGTATATTGCGTATCGCCAGTCACATATTTAGCCTCAAAATCGTACCAGTCGGAAGCCGTTCGAATCTCCACCACCGGAAGAGCTTCATCATCCACAAGGCCCACAGTTAATTCACGCCCGGGAATGTATTCCTCCACCAGCGCTTCGCCGGAGTATTGAGCGGCATCGGCAAATGCAGCCTCCCAGTCGGCCTCTTCGAATACCCGATGGCAACCGACACTCGACCCCTCGCACGGCGGTTTTACGACAAGAGGAAGTGAAATCTTTCGGACGGTGGCATCGGAAAGAACTTCGCCCGCCGGAACGAGAATTCCATGGGCCGCCAAACGCTCACGCGTCAGCACCTTGTCGAAAGCAATCCGGCACGATTCTATCCCCGACCCCGTATAGGGCATCTTGAGTTTTTCCAGCACTTGCTGAACCTCTCCATCTTCACCAAAGGTTCCGTGCAACGCCACAAATACAGCCTCCACGCCAGCGGGAAGATCAATCGTTCGTACGACAACATCAATCTCCACCACTTCGTAGCCGCCCTCACGTAGCCCCTGCGCAATCGCAGTCCCCGACCGTAACGAAATCTCACGTTCCGATGAAATTCCACCTTTTAAAACCGCAACCCGCTTAAATCTTTTTTCCATGCCGCCCATTAAACAAAACATTCCCTTCAGCGCAAAGCCGTAAAGTCGTCTGACTGTTCCCTTTGCCTCTAACTGAGGAAATAGGATAGAAAAGGGTATGTTTAAATTTTTTAAGATGCTGATCGGAACCGTACTGTTGCCCGCCTGTTGGGCGGCTTCGGCGGCGGTCTACACCCTCTACCAAACTTCGGTAGAGTCGGCGCTAGAGACTCCGCTTGCGACTTGGGCGCTACCGATCGGGTTTGTATTGTGGGTGGCAATTTATTTCCTGCTCCCTCGTCCTTTTCGCACGTATGTTCTTGGACACGAGCTAACTCACGCAATGTGGGCGCTGATGATGGGCGGACGGGTTGGGAGGCTTAAGGTCGGAAAGAATGGCGGCCACGTGATGCTCTCGAAAACCAATTTTATCATTACCCTAGCTCCTTATTTTTTCCCTTTCTATTCCTTCCTCGTGATTGCCGCCTACTACCTCGCTGGAATTTGGCTTGAGGTCGATCCCTATACATCCTGGTGGCTCGGTGCGGTAGGGTTTACCTGGGCATTCCACGTTACCTTTACGTTGAATATGCTCGCCGAGCGGCAACCGGATATTCAAGAACATGGCCGGATTTTTTCCTATGCGGTCATCTATCTGATGAACGTGCTGGTCATCGGAATCTGGATGGTACTGGTCGGCTCTCCGGAGTTCGGAAATTTTGGTAACCTACTCGCTCATGAAAATTCCGTAATGTACAATTATGCCTATCAATGGGTCATCACGACATGGGTTTATGCGGCCACGCTGATTGAAAGTTTAAAGTAATTCCCTACTCCGAGAGTTCAAGAACCTCAGGAGCGACCCGCTCGATCATCTCATGACAGAGTTTTTCGACATGCTCCGCAGATGAGGAAGTGAGTGCCTTGCGGGCTAGATCGACGGCATCTGAATAGTGGAGTTTCCGGATCACACCCTTGATCAACGGCGCCTGAGAGGGACTCACACTAAGTTCATCAACGCCGAGGCCGATTAACAACGGAACGAGTATTGGACTCGCCGCCATTTGCCCGCAAACACAAGTCCAAAGATTATGTTTACGGCTTACTTTAACCACATTATCGATCAAACGAAGAATGGCTATATGCGTGGGTTGATAGAGATGTGCTACGTTCTCATTTCCACGATCCACCGCCATGGTGTATTGGATCAAATCGTTCGTCCCGAGACTAAAAAAGCTAACATGCGGCGCAATTAGATCGGCCACGAGGGCGGCGGAAGGAACCTCGATCATTGTGCCAATCAGAATATTTTCGTTGAACGGAATGTTTTTCGTGCGGAGCTCATCCATACACTCGTGCAGAATGGCATTGGCATCAAGGACCTCCTGAACACAGGAAACCATCGGGTACATAATGCGAACATTCTCATTTACACTCGCACGGAGGATGGCGCGGAGCTGGGTCTTGAACAGTTTTGGGCGCGAAAGGCATAGGCGGATGGCTCGGTCCCCGAGGAATGGATTCATTTCATCGGGCATCTGAAAGTTGGAGGGCAACTTATCCGCCCCGAAATCAAGGGTGCGGATCACCACGTTGGAGGGGTATTGTGAGCGGGCGGCCTGTTCATATGCGGTAGCCTGTTCTTCTTCATCAGGCAGCGAGTCGCCGGTTAGAAAAAGAAATTCAGTACGAAAAAGCCCGATCCCCTTCGCTCCCCGCGCCTCAATCACATCTAACTCTTCGAGTAGCTCAATGTTTGCGGAGATCGGCACTAAATAGCCGTCTTGGGTTTCCGGGGGTTTATCACGCAGGGTGTCGAGTTTGGAAAGAATCTGCTCCTGATCTTCAGCCCGTTTTTTATATTCAGCTAAACGAGCATCCGTGGGGTGGACGTAAACCCGCCCCCGCGAGCCATCGATCAAGATAAAATCGCCGGCGGAAACAACAGCGGTGATGTTATGCAAGCCAACCACAGCCGGAACTTCCAGGGCTTTTGCCATGATCGAAGTATGGGAGGTTACACTCCCCAAATCGGTCACAAAACCCTGCACTAATTTCCGATCAATGCTGGCGGTATCGGAGGGGGCAAGATCGTGGGCAACAACAATACAAGGATCATTAATTTGTGCCATTTGATCGAGTGTTTTACCCACCAGGTTCGCCATGATCCGTTTGGTTACATCACGAATATCGGTAGCTCGCTCAGAGAGATAGGAGTCCTCCATCTTGGCCAGCATGTCGGCATAGCGGTTGGCGACGGTTTGCAGGATAGGCTCAATGTTAATCAAATCTTTCTCAAGACCCCGGATAACATCTTCGATAAAGGTACGGTCATCGACCACCAACATGTGAGCTTCGAAGATGCTGGCATGTTCGTCGCCCAATACATCGGCTACCTGCTTTTGAATGAGCTTGAGCTGATCATGGGTGGCCATCAGCGCCATTTCGAACCGTGCGATTTCAAGGGGGATTTCTTCAGGAGTGATATCGCGTTGGACGATGGGTTGGGTCTGGAGCGAAAGAAGTTGAACTTGCTCAACAGCGATCCCCGGAGAAACGCCTATTCCTTTAAGGGTGATTTCACTCTTTTTATAGTGCTCTGCCACGGGGATCAGTCCTCGTAAAATTTGTTAACAAACAACTCCTCGATTTCGGCCATGGCATCCTGGGCATCCTCTCCCAACGCACTTACCTGCATGATACTGCCAGGAAAGCCCTCTATCGTCATCAAACCTAAAATGCTCTTACAGGAGACCTTATTACCATCTTTTTCAATAAAAATATCGCAACTATACTTCCCCGCAGCCTTTACAAGCAACGCGGCCGGTCGCGCATGAATTCCGTATTCATTCATCACTTTAAAGTTCTTTATTATTTCTATCTCAGCCACGGCGCACCCGACCTTTGGTTAAACGGCTGATGATTTTATCGTCAAGTTCCTTGGCGGCATCATGACCGAGTTCCTTAAGTTTTTGATTCAGAGCCGCTACTTCGACTATATTTGCCATATCCCGACCCGAACGAACGGGTAACGTGATACACGGAATTTCCAGTTCCAAGAAGGTAACGGTTTCCGGATGAACTCCCGTCCGATCTTCCTCGCCGGTAGGTTTTTTTAAATCGATCACCACATCAAGCTCAGTCTCCCGTCGAATGGAGGCTACACCAAATAAACTTGGAACATGAATGATACCCAATCCACGGATTTCCATATGGTAGCGGGTCACCTCATTCGCCCAGCAAACGATACGCCCACGGCTTGTGCGGCGGATTTCGGTGACATCATCAGAAACCAAGCTATAGCCGCGCTCAATCAATGACAGTGCCGTTTCGCTTTTTCCGATACCGGGATCGCCTCGTAGCAAAACCCCAATCCCCATCACTTCCATCATGGTTCCTTGAATTCGCTTGCGGGGCGCAGCCAGTTTTTCGAGTAAAACCGTGCACTCGTTCACAAAATTCATCGTAACCATTGGCGTCTGGATCACGGGGACTTTAAACTCCTCCGCCAGTTCGGTAATCCCTTTGGGAACCCGTCGATTTCGGGTAATTATAATACAGGGTATTTTTTGTTCAAATAACTGCCGAAGCCGTTGTTCTTTTTTCTGAACAGATAGGCTTTTCAGGTAGGTAAATTCAGCTAATCCAAAAATTTGAAGACGCTGGTTGGCAAAATACTGAAAGAACCCAGTCAGCGCCAAACCGGGACGGTTCATGGCGATTTCCGGCAGACTATTTTCTAAATATTTCTCGCCTGCAATGATGCGTAGCGACAGCCGCTCCGCACCTTCTTCCCATAATTCTTTCACTGTAATAGCCAAAATTTACCTCCTGAAAAATATACGTTCCGGTCTGTCTACTTATGGTGATCCTGAATTTTATCGCGCTGTTTACGCAACTGACGCTCCGCGTGTTCAATGGAACGATCGATTGCATCATACATATTTTCCGAATTTTCTTTGGCCGTAATCCGGATATGATTAGAGGCCTGAATCACAATTTCACTCACATAGTCGCGGTTTTCCATATCCAAAATTACATGCACCGTTTCCACCCGCGGAAACATGCCGAGGCATCGCTCCAGTTTCTCGTTGAGATGCTCCTTCATGTTGCTGGTTACCTTGACGTGCCGGCCTGTGATACTTATTTGCATGATTGCTCCTTTTTGGTTGAGTTACATACTAAACCGCGGCCCCAAATAGAGTTCGCGGCTTATCTTGTCGTTTACTAAAAAATCGCTATTCCCTTCGCGCAGCACCTTACCTTCACACAGCAGATAAGCGCGGTCGACTACTGCCAATGTCTCGCGCACGTTGTGGTCGGTAATCAAAACGCCTAGTCCTTTTTTCTTTAGGTCGAGGATGATGTCTTGCACATCGTGTACGGCCAGCGGATCGACTCCGCTGAACGGCTCATCAAGCAGGATGATTGACGGATTGGTAACCAACGCACGAGTAATCTCTAGACGTCGACGCTCACCGCCACTCAACGTATAGGCCCGCTGTTTGGCTAGATGGCTAATCTTGAGTTCCTCTAGGAGAAAATCGAGGCGTTTCTTACGCTCTTTGCCGGAGATCGGAAGGGTTTCGAGAATCGACATTACGTTGTCGCGCACCGTCAGTTTGCGGAAGATGGATGGCTCTTGCGAAAGATAACCCATGCCCATTCGCGCGCGCTTGTACATCGGTACAGAGGTCACATTCTTTCCATTAAAGAAGACCTTTCCAGTAGTCGGGCGCACCAGCCCAACAATCATATAGAAGCTCGTGGTTTTCCCGGCACCGTTTGGCCCTAGCAAGCCAACAATCTCGCCGGGCTTCACATTGATATCGACCTCCTGCACCACCTTACGACCTTTATAGGCCTTCACCAAATTTTCGGTTCGGATTAAATAGGTTTCTTCCGTTGCCATCTTAGTCATTCAAATCCTTAAGGAATTTCGCCTTCATCTCCTCGTCCGGGTAGAGCAAAACTCGAGCGTTCGGCTCGCAGACCATCCGCTGCGTATCCTGCCAAAAAGTGATCCGGTCGCCCGTCATAATATTCTGCCCTTGTTTAACCTTTGGGTCGCCCTCGAGTACAAATTTTCCTTCATCTGCATAATAGGTTGCACGGTCGGCTAACGCCTTTCTGTCATCTGATTGGATTATTACCTCAGACCGCGCTTCGATCCAATCAATTTCGTGGTTTTCCTTTAAATAAAGCCGCACCTGCGCGCAGTTCATCGCACCGCGCGAATCGCGCAATCGAACATTCCCGTCAAACTCCACTAATGAGTTTTCCTCGTCATAAACCAACCGGTTGGAACGAATTTCCGTGCTTCCTGCGCCCGCTGGGGTTCCCTCTTTAGATAAGCCCGTCGCATCTGTAATTTCTAAGCGCGCATTAGGTTCGCATATCATGCGGCGACTGCCCTTCAACCAAAACCGAATGCGCTCGCCCGACAGCCGGTTTTTGCCCTCAGAAAGTTGGGCCGCCCCGTTCAGTTCGATCGCACCGCTCGGAAAGTCGTAGGAGGCCTCTTCCGATGTTGCAACACGCCCTTCACTAATGATTCGAACGCCCTTGCGCGCCTCAATCAATTCCACTCGGTTTTCTTCCGAAAAGCGGCTCACCAGCGTCTCCGCCTCCAACGTACCGCGGTCATCCACCACCTTTACATTCTGATCCATCCGTACAAAGCGGCGCTCATAATCGAACACTAAATTCTCGCCCGTAATCATTATTTCACCTGCGGCACGATCCACCGTCCCCATCTCTGCCAACCGATGGATGAACGCCGAATAATCCTCACCCTCCGACTGGACGATACTTCGGGAACCTTCAGCAACTACCGCTAGGGCAGCATTCGTGAGGGGTTGAATTTCTGCCCACTCCGCTTCGTCGGTTTCCGACCGCTCACGCTTCGAGCAAGCGGACAGAAGGACTGCGCCACACAACAGGGCTTGGGGAAGAAATTTGATCATAGCTCAAACTCCTGCATATCAGACTGCGCCGCTTCCTTCACCAGCACCTTTGACTCGTGCAAGATTTCGAAACGACCCGCCGCCGCTGACCATGTAAATCCACGTCCGACAATCGTCATCAAATCTGACTCGATCAAGACCCAACCCTTTGAATGCGCCTGCCGCGAATCCATATTAAAGAAGCAGTGCGGCGAAAAGACGGTCATCGCCACCTTGCCGTCTTGATACATTTCTATTTTGAGGTTGGTAATCTCGACCTCGCCACCCTCCAGCACTTTGGCGTATTCGCCATAGAGCTGAGCGCGTAATTGTCCCTGCTCGTCATAATCAGGAACACGAAACCCCGCCACCTCCATGCCAGTAGAAAAATCTTGCGCACGGCATACCCATACCGCTGCAACACCTAAGATGAGCATCCACTTCTTCACAAACAGGCCTAGCCCACCTTGACGATGCTTGGGGTATAATCCGCTGGGGGCTCATAGCCCAACAGCGTAATACAGGTGGCTGCGAGGTTGGCGACTCCGGCATCCGCGACATCGGCCTTCCGCGCCTTAGAACTGCCCGACGGATCGTAGACGATCGCCGGAACCGGATTAAGCGAGTGTGCTGTTTTGGGTAGGGTCTTGCCCTCGCCGTCGAATTTTAATGCGCCCGTCTTCTTGTCCAATTCGCACATATCATCTGAGTTGCCGTGGTCGGCAGAGCAAACCAGAATACCGTTGGCCTTTTTCAAAGCCGCCATCAGCCGTCCAAGATTTTCATCGACCGATTCAACCGCCCCTTTTACCGCATCCACCACGCCCGTATGACCGACCATATCACCATTCGGATAGTTAATCCGAATGAACTCATACGTACCCGCCTCAATCACAGCGACAACCTCATCGGTAATTTCATCGGCCTTCATTCGCGGCGCCGTTTCAAATGGACAGTTGTCCGATGGAATTTCCAGCCATGTTTCGGTGGCGAACTTGCCGGAATTATTTCCATTGAAAAAGTAGGTCACATGGCCAAATTTCTGCGTCTCTGAAATAGCGAACTGCTTCACGCCCGCATTGGACAGATACTCGCTCATCGTACGATCGATCGCCGGTGGTGTGACGAGATACTTTTCCGGCACTCCCAGATCGCCATCATACTGCATCATCCCCGCAAAAAGCACATCCGGCTTCGGCCCCCGGCTAAACTCAGCCAACTCGGTGGCTTCGAATGCCTTGGTAATTTCCAGCGAGCGATCGCCACGGAAGTTGAAGAAAATGACACTATCGCCATCCACGACCGGGCCAACGGGTGTTCCATCGCGCTCAATCACAAACGCGGGAAAATCTTGATCGAGAATTCCAGGGGTTTCGGAGCGAAAGGCTTCAATCGCCGTGCGCATGGTGGCAAAGTTGCGGCCCTCGGCCTTCACATGCGCCGCCCAACCGCGCTCGACCATACTCCAATCGGCATTGTAACGATCCATCGTAATATTCATTCGGCCGCCGCCAGAGGCGACACAATAATCGACCGAACCATCGGCATTGATGCCTTCGAGAAATTGATCAAAGCGGTCGACATACTCGAGCGCGGAGGTCGGCGGCACATCGCGTCCGTCGATCAGCGGATGAATACGTGCTTGCTTAACCCCTTCGGCTTTCGCTCGGTTAAGCATCGCTTCGAGGTGGTTGATATTTGAGTGTACATTGCCATCGGAAAATAGACCGATGAAATGCAAGGTGGAGTCCTTTGCGGTCACATTAGCTACCAATTCTTTCCAAACGGTGTCCTCAAACATGGATTCGCTGGCAATGGCCTCGCCCACTAGAGCCGCACCTTGTTCAAAGATCCGGCCGCAGCCGATTGCATTGTGACCGACCTCTGAGTTCCCCATATCGCTGTCGTCTGGCAGACCAACCGCTACACCATGCGCTTTAATTTCGGTATAAACCGCATGTTCCCGCAACCAGTCGAGATTCGGGGTGTTCGCCATCTTCACACAGTCGCTCTCCGGATTTTTCCCGATTCCGACGCCATCCATAATCACCAGCACCACCGGCCCGTCCGGGCCACCAAAAGCTTCGTTCTTTTTTAATTCATCCATGATCTCTCTCCTAAAAAAAATTCTATTTATTCAAACGGCATTAAATATGCCCTGCCCCGCCCATCTGGGCAAATGTAAACGAAGGGCCGTTTTAAAATTGTAAAATAACGGCAAAAAAGGTGGGATATCGGTATCGATATACTGGACTACATATTTAGGAGCTAACCCATGGACCATTTTTCGCCCGACACCCAATTCATGCGCATGGCCTTGCGACAAGCCGAGATTGCTGCCGAAGAAGGGGAAGTGCCTTGCGGCGCGGTCATCGTTAAGGACGGTGCCGTGATCGGTAAAGCACACAATCAAACCGAAACTCTCAACGATCCCACCGCCCACGCCGAAGTTCTGGCTATCACACAGGCCACTCAGGCCGTTGGAAACTGGCGGCTCAACGGTACGATCATGTATGTGACCAAAGAACCCTGCCCCATGTGCGCCGGCGCACTTGTGCTCGCCCGTATCGAAAAAGTAATCTGGGGCATGACCGATCCCATCCGCGGCGGCGCCATCTCAAAATTCCAAATCCTCAACACCGCCGACCTCAACCATGCGGTCAAAATCGAAACCGGCCTCATGGAAGCCGACTGCAAAGCGGTCATGCAAGGATTTTTCCAAGACCTCCGACAAAAATCCAAGGGTCGAAAAAAAAGAAGCTAGCGTTAAACCGGCTCTACACGACCCTCGCAACGTAGCCGTTTAACCTCTTTAAGGTTGAGCAAACCAGAAAACAGATCCAGCGCATTCGCCGCACCACAAGCCATTCCGGTAGTGATCGCCTCAGAAATCGGCTTACCTCGAGCCAACTCCACCGCTATTCCTGCGGTAACCGCATCGCCACTGCCGACGGGGTTAACCGCAATAATCTTTGGCGGAACTATTTCCAGCGATTGGGATTCATCCACATGAAAGGCGCTCTGACCCCCGCGCGTAATGAGCACCGATTGTGCGCCGCGCCGAATCACATTCAGGCAAGCCGCCATCAGGTCGTCGCCCCCGAACGTTTCAAACAGTTCGACCTCATTGATTTTGACCATAAATGGCTTATGCTCTAACGCCAGCAGGAGCGGCTCGCCCGGTGCATCAAGAATCACCTTACCGCCCTGCTCGACGGTCCATTTAACAAACTGAGCATAGGCATCGACCGGGGCGCCTGCGGGTAATTTTCCGGAGAGGGTGACCACCGCATCTCCAAGTGCTATAGATCGGAAAAGATCCATCATCTGGATCCACTCATTCGCGTTGAGAGCGGGCATCTCCTCGACTAGCTCCGTGGTGTCTGGATGGCCGATTTCCACCAGAGTCTGGCAAATACGAGTTTCGCCCTTCGTCATCACATGCTGAAAATCCACCCCTTCGTTATTCAGCATCGTTTCAAGGCATCTTCCGTTCGCACCCCCCGCAAAACCAATCAGCTTCGGCTGCCCCCCCATTTGCGTGGCCATCCGCGCCGTATTTGCGCCCTTTCCTCCGATGCCCATACTCACGTGTACGGCGCGGTTTACCGTTTCTTTTTCGAGTGTATTAAACTCAATAATACGCTGAATACACGGTGTAAAACCGCAACAGATAATAGGTTTTAATAGATCCTTCATGATGGGATTAGGTATAGGGTGTTTTTTCCAAAAATGATAGTAGACAAACCAAAAAATTCGGGTAAGTTACTCGCTCCTTGATTGGAAACGGTGGGGTAGCGAAGCGGTCAAACGCAGCAGACTGTAAATCTGCCCTCTTAGAGTTCGATGGTTCGAATCCATCCCCCACCACCACTTTATTTTAAGGACGATTAGCTCAGCTGGCTAGAGCACCGCCTTGACATGGCGGGGGTCGTAGGTTCGAGGCCTATATCGTCCACCACCCCTTTAACCCTATTTTTATAGGGGTTTTTTGTGCCTAGGCAAAAATTTCAATCTTTAGCCCTTTTCGTGTTTTTAATACCCAACCCTAAAGAGAACCCCGTGAAGAAGGGGATCGCCCGGATCTACTCATAAAATACCTTCCAGAGGAAGAGGCCTTGCGGCTGAGCGGTTTGGACTTTGGCGGTGCGCTTGCCGTGGTCGAGAATATCGAGTGCGGCTTCGGGTTCGAGGCGTCCCATGCCCACGTGGATTAGGAAGCCAGCGAGACCTCGTACCATTTTGTAGAGGAAACCATTGCCTTGTACTTCCAGTGTAATATCGGCTCCGTGCTTTCGCACATATAATGAATGGAGGGTACGGACGGTGCTTTTGATCGGCACTTTCCGATTGGCCGCGAACGGCGCAAAGTCGTGCTCGCCCACCAGCAAGGCGGCGGCCGTGCGCATTTTTTCAATATCCAACGGGCGACCTTCCTGTAAACGGTAGAGCCGCTTGGTTGGCGGAACAATTAAGCCATTATAAATAAAGTAGCGATATTCCTTACCCACGGCACTAAAGCGGGCGTGAAAATCGGGTGATACCTTTTCCAAGGTCAGGATGCGAATATCGCGATTGATCTGCGCGTTGAGGCCGCGCTGGAAGTAGGTGGGATCGATTGGTTTTTCCACGTCAAAATGGGCCACCTGCGCGCGGGCATGCACTCCGGTGTCGGTGCGGCCGGACGATTCTAGACGGACGTGTTTTTGGCAGGTCATCTCGGCAAGCAACCGCTCAATCTCGCCTTGCACAGTGCACCGTTGTGGTTGCACCTGCCAACCGGAATAGTTCGTGCCATCGTAGGCAATCTTCATTTTATAGCGTGTAGGCATGCGGCGAATGTCGAATATCGAACACGAAATGTCGATTTTTGAAGTAAAGGATTTTTAGCTTTGCGGTTTTTCTGTTTCTTTCCTGATCCATTCGAGGAAAGCGGGGTTACCGTCGGCGATGGGTAGGCAAACTATGCTGGGGCATTCGTAGGAATGGAGATTCTTAATCCGAGCGATGAGTTCGGGTTTCCGGGCGGCGGAGGTTTTTAGCACCAATGCTACTTCTTCGCTTTCGCAGACCTTCCCTTCCCACCAGTACACCGACCGGATTGCGCCGAGTAGATTGGCACAGGCTGCCAGTTGTTCGCCCACTACGGTTCTGGCAATCTGCTCTGCCTCGGTTTCATTCGCCACAGTTACATACATAAAAAATAGATCCATACTCAAACTATTCATTGCGCCAGCACCCTTCTGCACCTTGAAAGAGTTTATCGGCCTCGGGCATACCCCACGCGTTAGGCGGATAGGCACAGGCTTTAAGCTGATCCAGATTTTCAAGAATCGGTTGCACAACGCTCCATTCGGCTTCGACCTCGTCGGAGCGGGTAAAGAGCGTCGAATCGCCGCGGAGGGTGTCGAGCAGCAATCGTTCGTAGGCCTCAGGTAATGATTTATTCCATGTGCCGGAGTAGGAAAAGTCCATGTTCACATCTTCGACCACAAAGCGCATGCCTGGCCGCTTGGTACCAACTTTGAGAAAGATACCTTCGTCGGGCTGGATGCGGAAGATGAGTGTATTGGGTTTGATGCCGGTGATATCGCACACATCTTCCTCGCACTCAACATGCTGGAAGAGCTGAAGCGGCGGAACCTTGAATTGTACGGCGATTTCGGTGGCCTTTTTGGCCATGCGCTTGCCGGTACGTAGAAAGATCGGTACGCCTGCCCAACGCCAATTATCGATCTTTAACCGCAGGGCGGCGAAGGTTTCGGTTTGTGAATCGGGGTCGATTCGATCTTCCTCGAGATAGCTCTTCCCGGAGGTGTCTCCGCCGTACTGTCCGCGACAGACCGCATCAGAAATAGTTTCACGAATATCGAGCTTGGCCGCATTGAGTACCTTGACTTTTTCGTTCCGGATGGCCTCGGCGGAAAGGTCGCCAGGTGGTTCCATCGTCACGAGGCAGAGCAGCTGAAGGAGGTGGTTCGTGACCATGTCTCGGATTGCACCATATTCATCGTAGTAGCCCCCGCGCCCGCTCTCCATTCCCACGGTTTCCGAGGCGGTAATTTGAATGTGATCGATATAGCTGCGGTTGAAGACCGGTTCAAAGATGGCATTAGCAAAGCGGAACGACAGGATGTTTTGTACGGTCTCTTTCCCAAGATAGTGATCGATGCGGTAGATCTGCGACTCGTCCAGCTGGCGCAATAGCGCCGTATTCCATGCTCTCGCGCTGGAAAGATCTTTGCCGAATGGCTTCTCAATAACCACACGCGTCCAAGGTTTACTACCGGCCTCGGAAATCAGTCCGGATTGTTTCAGCGATTCCACCGCCGATTCAAACAACGACGGAATAATTGAGAGGTAATAGAGCCGATTCTCAGGATAGGCCTCCACATCTTTGAATTTTTCCTTCAGTTCGGCATAGGCATCCAAACTGGAAATATCGCCTTTGTGATAGCGGATATGCCCCACGAAGCTCCGCACGGTTTCCTCGTCAACCGGCAACCGCGAAAACTTCTTGATCGAGTCGATCATCATCCCGCGGAAAATATCGTCGTCATAGTCGCGCCGGGCAAATCCGACGATGGTGAATGCTTCGGGAAGTAGCCCCTGTGCATAGGCGATGAATAGGGCTGGGATTAGTTTTCGGTGCGTCAGATCGCCCGACGCCCCAAAAATCACGAGGGTCACGGGGTCATTCACGCGATTTTCGCCCATCGGCCCCCCGCTTTTGTTTTCACTACTCATGGTAAAGCTCCTTAAAAACCGACGGCACCGTACACCTGCGCCCATTTCTTTTCAACGCTTGCTGTTCCCTGATTTTCCCGCTACCGTGGCTCCATCTTTTTATGAAAATTCTACCCCGATACCTGTTCAATAATCTACTGAGTCCCCTCGTCTACCTACTCGTAGCCTTCACCCTGCTATTTATCATCGGCGACCTGATGGATACGGCCAGCGATTTTCTAGACGCCGGAACGCGCCCGCTGGAGATCGTCTATTACTACTCCTTGCGCCTGCCGAGCATGGTGATCATGATTGTCCCACTCTGCCTCTTGCTCGCCGTACTCTACAGCCTCTCGCAACTCACACGTCATAGCGAAATCACCGCGATGCGCGCCTGCGGCATTAGCATTTACCGCATCGTCCGCCCCTACCTGCTCATGAGCCTTCTTTGCCTGATCTTCACGGCGGGGGTTAACGAGTACACTGGCCCAAAATTCGCCTACCGCGCCGACCAATTCGTTAAGCAACAAACGCATTCCGAAGAGGATGTTTACCAAAAACAAATCGCTTTCAAAAACCCCAACGCAGGTCATGTCTGGTACATCAAACAATTCGACACACGCAGCTTCACCATGGGAGGGATCAAACTGGTTCAACAGCGTGAGGACGGCACAGATCAGGTGATGTATAATGTAAAAAAAGCGCGCTGGTTAGATGCCCGCTGGTGGTTCGAGGATGGCGAAATCCAAACGTACGACGAAAAAGGCAACCTCGCGGGCCCCGCCGAGCCGTTCCAGACCCTCGAAATGCGACATCTTCCCGAGGTACCCGAAGACTTCATGGGCGAAATTAAAGATCCCGCCTACCAGTCCTCCATGGAACTCTGGAAATACATCCAGACCCACCAATTTCTCTCCCCGGAAACCCTCACTAAATATGAGGTCGACTTCCACCATCGGCTTTCCATGCCCTTCGTCTGCATTATTATTAGTATGATCGGCATTCCCGTCGGCGCACACACAGGCCGTAAAGGCGCGTTCGCCGGAATCATGCTCGCGCTCAGCATGTTTTTCGGATTTTATGCCTTACAATTTACCTTAGAATATCTCGCTAAACAAATGTTCATCGCCCCGTGGGTCGGACCTTGGGGCTCCATTATCACCTTCTCCATCATTGGCGCCATCATGATCCACCGAATGCGGTAGTATGAGGCGCGATATCTATCCAAAACAAACCCCGGAGTTTCATATGAATCATTTAATTCGTTTAGGCCTAACCGCCTCTATCGCCCTTCTATTTACCCTCCCCCTTTCAGCGAAAGAGTTTCTCAGTCCAGCCCATTTTATTGAGCAGGCCGCAGAGGCAACGGCAGAGAAGTATCCTGATTCTGACGACGTACTGATCCATGATTTCACTCAGGTAACCTATCAAACTGACGGCACCTCAGAGACGTGGAGCGACACGGCGGTCAAAATTCTCACCGAAAAAGGCAAGCGCGATAACCGCTCCCTCATGCGTAGCTTTAATATTTCCTACGGAACAAATACCTTTACCAAAGTGCAAGTCATCAAACCAGATGGCACCATCAATGAGATCGATATCGTCGCGCAAAGTAAAGTAATGGTCGATCCCAGCCAGATGAATGCAAACATCTACAACCCCAACTCTAAAGTTTTAAAGCTCTCCGTGCCGGGATTAGAAATCGGAGACACGCTGCGCTACATCGTCCACAGCCTAAGAACCAAGACCGTAGTACCCGATACGTGGGGCGACTACCAAACGTTCGAACACAGCAGCCCCATTGAGCGAATGACCTACCAAGTCATCGCCCCGAAAGCCCTACCGCTGGTCAAGATTGCGCTCAAGAGTGAAATCCCTGGCACGGTTACATTCACGGAACAGGTCCGCGAACCGAACGATCAAATTGTCTACACCTGGGAGGTCCGGGATGTGCCGCGCATGTTTGACGAGCCCAACATGCCCACGCGCTACACCGTCGTCCAACGTCTGCTCGTCAGCACAATGAACGAATGGGAGGACCTCTCTAAATGGTACTGGAAACTCTGCCTGCCACGACTTGCGGCCACCACCCCAGAGATGGAAACCAAGGCCCATGAGTTGATCGCCGACTGCACCACTACACTCGAGAAAATCGAAGCCATCTTTAGCTTTGTTTCGCAGGATATCCGCTATATGGGCATCACCACCGAAGAGGAGGCTCCCGGCTATGAACCGCGCGATGTGGACATTACCTTCGAAAATCGCTACGGCGTCTGTCGCGACAAAGCCGCATTGCTCGTTGCCATGCTACGCATCGTCGATATCAAATCATTCCCCGTCATCATCATGTCGGGGCCAAAGAAAGACGAAGAGGTTCCACAACCCTTCTTCAATCATGCGGTCACCGCCGCACTCGGCGATAACGGTGAATATATTTTGATGGATCCTACCGACGAGAATACCAAAGATATTTTCCCCTCTTATTTGCAAAACATGAGCTATATCGTCGCCCGGCCCGAAGGCGAAACCCTTTTAACAACGCCCGTCATCCCAGCAACGGATAACGTATTAAACATTGCGTCCAGTGGATCAATCGACCCAGCCGGAAATCTCTCCGCCAGCAACACGCTCGTCTTCCAAGGGATCAACGACACCATCTACCGCGGCTATTTCTCCAAAATTAAACCCGAGGAGCGCAAGCGCTTTTTTGAAGGACATCTCAAGAAAACAATGCCCACCGCCGAACTACAAACGGTGGAAATTCTGCCCAAAGAACTACGTGATACGTCGCAGCCGCTGACCGTAAAGCTGACCTATACCGCCGACAACCTACTCATCGAAGGACATGAGAATAAAATGCTCAGTTTACCCCAACTCGGGAGTTCGCTCGGCTACGCAAACTTCCTCCTCGGCCAGACCGGACTCGAAAAACGTACATACCCACTCTATACCCGCATGACCGCTGGCATCAACGAAACCCTCGTGCTCGAGATCCCTGCCGAACTTGGAACCATTCATATTCCAACCTATAAAAATATCGATTCCAACGAACTAACATGGACTATTTCCGTCGCCCAAATGGAGGGAAAACTCATCGCCTCCAGCACCTTTTTACTGAACACCGTCGAGTTCGATCCCACGCAATACCTTGCCCTTAAACAAAACCTCAAAGAGATCGAATACAACCTGCGTAAAAAACTAATTTTCGATGTTACAGCCGCCGAAAACGAGGCCGAGGCCGATGTCCGTATTTTAGAAAAAACAAAAGATATAGTCCTGACCGATTCTAGCCACTGGACAGAAACCACTCGAACTAAACTTGAAATCCTCACCTACTCCGGCACCAAGAAAAATTCCGAGATTAAAATCGGCTACAATCCCTCGTGGCAAAATATTGAACTAATTTCCGCCACCGTCACTCATCCCGATGGCACCGTAAAAAAAGTTCGGGAAGAAGAGCTCAATCTAATGGATTCCAGCTGGGTCGCCTCGGCCCCGCGTTATCCCACCGAAAAACTTCTCGTTGTCAACCTGCCCGGTGTTGAGATCGGTAGTATCCTGGACTATGAGATCGTCTCTACCGTCAACGGAAAACCCTTCTTCTCCACCACCCAAACCTTCAACGGCCACGAGCCGATCGACCGCAAAACCTTTACACTCACCGCCCCCGAATCACTCGTCCTGAACATCCACAATACCGGCATCGACGAAACCCAAACCACCAACAACGGAACCATTCGCTATACTTGGACGGCCGAAAATCAGTTACCCGTAAAAAAAGAGGAGAACCTACCTGCATGGTGGACCTTTAACCCCGCCGTATTCGTTTCCTCCAGCGATTGGAAGAGCTATGGAAACGAAGTGCTTAAACACCTACTAGCAGCCAGCAACGATCAGACGAAAACCATTGCACTAGCGAATCAACTGGTCGAAGGTCTAGATGGCGATTCAGAAAAGATCATCGCCCTGCGCAATTGGGTGGCTAAAAACCTACGCCCCGCCGGTCCGGATCTGACCCGCCTCCCCTTCTCGGCCATGACTTCCGCTGACCAAACTCTGTCCGATCGCTACGGCAATAACGCCGACCGTATGATCGTCCTTCAAGCCCTGCTTAACGCCGTTGGATTCGAACCGGAATTTATCCTGACCGGTTCCCTTTCACTGATTCCCGAAGCCGCCGCACCGCTGCTCGCTACCCCTTCACGCAAGGCGTTCAACACCGTACTCATCCAAGTAAAAATTGATGGCACAACGATCTACCTCGACGGCGCATCGCAATATGCCGAACTCGGCACATCGGCCTATCACCATCGTTCAATGCTCGATCTTTCTAGCGGAAAACTCGGAACCATCGAGATTCAGGCAGACAAGAAAAACCGCAACCACGCCCTCTTCGAAATCTCCATTGCCACCAACGGCGCAGCCGGCCTAACTGAAAGCATGGCGATCCAGGGAACCGCCTTCAAGGCCTTTCATAAAACCTACGCCGAAATCACCCCCGAAAAACGGCGGCGTCATTATCTCGAGCTCATCTCCGCAATCTCCCAGTCGGCCACCGCCGCCTCAGAGCTGACGACCGACTACGATACCTATCCCGGCCTATTGGAATTTTCCGTGTCCGCAGATCGTTTCGCTGTACTTGATGACGACTATCTTTACTTCACCGCCCCGGGCAACCTTGGAAAATTGCTACAATACAGCTCCAACGAACGCACTCTTCCATTAGCGTGGAATACGTATATAGATACTTCCATCGAAACCCGTATTATTCTTCCTGATGGCTACGAACCCGCCATTCTGCCGCGCGGGTTTTCGTGGCAAGCACCCGACGGTGCTGGGTTGGTAGAAGTGGCGGTGGAATACAGCCCGCTCGCTAACGCCATTCGTATTGTACGCATAGCCGACCTTAAACCCGCACTCATCCCCGCAGTCGACTTCCCCGATGTTCTAGAGGCCGGCCGGCGACTTGCCCATCCCGACATGCATACCATCCTGTTGAAAAGAAAAAACTAGGGCTTGGTTGAACTTCGGGTTTCAACTATGAATGACCCCATGGTTATGACGGCGGACAAACTCAAGCAGGCACAACGGATATTAGAACAGCACCCTGCGGTTCTGGCCGCCTACCTCCATGGTTCCACCGCCCAAGGAACGGCACGGCCCGATAGCGATGTCGACATTGCCCTACTCCCCAACCCCGGCGAGCACCTTCCCCTGAAAACACGCCTTGGGTTTGCTGGGGAACTGGAATCCGTTCTGGGGTGCCCGATCGATCTCGGTGAACTTTCGACCCGCAACTTGGTTTACGCCAAGGAGGTGATCGAAAACGGAAAGGAAATATTCACCACCAACCGCTTTCAATCCGAACTGTTCGCGGCCACTGCACTTGCCATGTATGCCGAACTCCAACAACAACGCAAAGAGGTTCTCGATGCCTACACCACCTAGCGACGTCCTACTCAACAAGGCCGCCATCATCGAACGCTGCATTCGCCGCATCAAGGAGGAATATGCCGCCGCGCCAAAACTCGATAACCCGACCCATGCCGATGCGCTAACGCTTAACATCGAACGCGCCTGCCAAGCCGCTATCGATATGGCCATGCATCTGGTCGCCCAGAGGCACCTCGGTGTGCCGCAAAACAGCGCCGAGGCGTTCGATCTACTCGTCAAAGCCGCCATCATCCCGCCCGAGCTGTGCAAATCGCTCCGCGCTATGACTGGATTCCGCAATGTGGCTATTCACGAATACCAGGAGCTGGATGCAGACATCCTCCATTACATTGCCCAAAAAGGATTTTTGGATTTCGTCCTCCTCTGCACAGCTCTCGGCCTGAAGATTGAAGTCGATTGAGCCTCCCTCTCGCTATCGCGGACAAGCCCGCTTAATCCAGACGGAGCACACGCTTACGCCGTGTACGGCGGAAAAAGATTAACCCGCTCGCGCCAAATACCATCAACAGCACAGTTGAAGGTTCAGGAATGGCGAGGCCGGTGGTTTCGTGAATCCAATCCCATTCGTTATTGAGGGAAATGCCTCCACCGATGTCGCCGAATAGTCCGCCATAGCCTTCGGTAAAGGTATTCACGCCGACCAATGAGTTTCCAACCAGCAATGAGCCGCCAGAATCGCCCGGACCAATGAGGCTTTCTATGTCATTGCCCAAACCATTCCCCGCATTCGGATCATCGAAGTCGAAGCGGAACAGGAAATCATCCAACTCATCAATCACATTGAAACCAAAGCGGCGGTCTGTGAGCGATGCCAAGCTAGTATATCCATAGTTTCCATACCCCGAACGACCGAAACCCACCAACGTTGCGGTATCGCCCAACGAGAGCGAATCCCCAAGGATTGGAAAAAGAAGATCGGGTAGCGGATCGACGGATTTCCGAAACCGGTAAAGTCGGGGTGAATCATGTAGTTACTCGCCGAATAACTTCCAATCCCCGGAAGGTGGAGGTTGATCGAAAGCCCATTATCCACCAAACCGTCGTCATTAAAATCCACATTATGCCCGGCGCTCAACGCCCAGTGCGGCGATAAGACCGTTGCCGATCCCCGATAGAGATAGCCGCCCGCCGAGATTTCTAGCGCACCGGAAAAGTTGAACAGGCCTTCGTTATCGAGGCGGTTGGATGGCGAGTCGGATGGAAGATCAAACTCTCCGCCCGCCAGAAGGGCATGGGCATCCTGAAACACTGCACTCAGTGCCCATCCGAAAACCAAAAGTCGAAAGAATAACATTACTCACCCGCTCCCCGCTGACGCCAATATCCAAGTCTTTGATGCTCGTGGGCAACCGCCAGCACAATAATTTTATCGTGCCGGATGAAGTAGGGTAGATAGTAGGGAAAAACTGGGCAGTTGATCCGGCGGTATCCACCATCCCGTTCCCGATGAAGAAGCGGGTTTACTGCGATGTTCTGGAGAACAGATCCCACCTCTGCCGTGAACCGAAGCCCCAGCCCGGGTTGTTTCGATTCATACCACAAAGCCGCATCGAGCAAATCCCGATCCGCCTCTTCTAAAAACTCGACGGTCATTCACCCAGTCTCTTTTCCAACGCAGCAAAAACCTCCGAAGCGGGGCGGGTCTTGGCCTTCCCGCAATCATAGCGCGCCATCCGCTCCCGAATCACACCATCCCACTTGCGCTCAGCCTCTTCCGAACTCAGGCCGTCATCGCTCTGTTCCAGAATGCGATACACCACCGTCAGCCGTTGATCCAACGGCAATTCCAGTGCTTCCTTAAAAACCCGATCCATTGTTGCTGTCATAATCACCCTCTCTTCACGGTTTTGAAGAAAAACATACCCTTTTCGCACAAAAAATCCAATTGCTTTATCGGGATGCATCCAGCACGGACAAAAGGTCGGATCCATATTTCTCGATACGGGCGGCATCGTGACCTAGATATCTAGGTGTCAGCGTGAATTCACGCATTCGGAAGTTCTTGGAGCGCGAACTTAAGCTGGAGGTCAACGAGACCAAAAGTAAGGTGGCGCGACTCGACGAATGCACCTTCCTCGGGTTCCAAATCGTACGCGGAAAGATCCGCTGGAGCCAAAAGTCCGAAATACAATTCAAACGACGCATCAAGGAACTAACCGGCAGCCTTGAAGCGAAGCGGAAAGATAATTTGCGAAGCAAATAACGACCAGCGGGAGTGGTTCACCTGGGGCGTTTCGATGGCGTACCGATTGAAGAAACTGCGTGAGTATATGCGCGGCTGGATCGGCTACTTTGGCATTAGCGAGTATTACAGACCCATTCCACCGCTCGACCAATGGATACGCCGCCGCTTGCGGATGTGTTATTGGAAAATGTGGAAACGTCCCAAGAAACGGTTCAAAGAACTGCGCAAGCTCGGTCTCGATGACGGGCAAATCAAGAGAGTGGTCAGTAGCCGCAAAGGCTACTGGAAATTATCGCGCACACTGGCGACTAACATGGGGATGGGCAACGCGTGGCTCGAAGAGCAAGGGCTGATCAGCCTCAAGGAACAATGGAGCAAAATACACTATCCCGCTTAATCAAGGGATGGAGTCTTACGAACCGCCAAGTGCGGAGCCGCATGCTTGGTGGTGTGGGGAGAGGGAGCTAAACACTCCCTCTTACCCGATTTGTGCATTTTTGATGTCGTTTGGTTTTCCTTTGAATATTGCCATAACGCTCGATCCAGAGTTCTCATGGAAACATTATTTCTATCTGCAAGTTTTCTACAGAACTCTACATATTCCCACCAGAAATCGAATTTGTATTGAGAGGGTACATCTATTGAAATTGAGAATAATGCTCTAACATCCAAGATTGGATATTCCCCTTTATCAAACAGGTGTAAAATCACAGAAGCTGTTGGCCAGCTCACACCATCAAGATTAGTAAGTGTTTGAATTTTTGCTCGTTCACATTCTGTTATGAATGCGAACTGGGATATTTCAGAAATGTAGTCATCTGTATTTTTCCGAACATGACCTGAACTTCGGGGTGCCTTCGAATAGGCAATTCTGAACAAATCATCGTTGGTCAAATAGCCTCTCTTTTGAATATCAGATTTTCTGTCGATGATAGCATCTTCATTAATTTGATAACTGTACCGATCAGCGTAGAACTTGATGTCTGATTCATTGAATTTGAGGGTTGGGTTCATATTATTTTTATCTCCGCACAACGTTTAAGCATGACTTTCGGTGCGCAAAACGTTGACCGGATCAGCGGGCGTTATCACCGTAAAGTCTGTGCTCTTGATACTCATCTAAACCCTTCAGTAAGGGCGGTTAATTCCTTAAGCTAAAATTGAGGATTCTCCTTCTGGCCAAGTTTGGCGCCCGATCCAGAAGGAGGCGTCTCATTAACCCTAAAAAGAAGCAAAGGAGACTAAGATGAAGTATTACACAACAACGACCGAATACAACTGTGGAATCGATCTGCACACACGCCAGATGTACATCTGCGTGATGGATCGGGCGGGTAACGTGCTGGTGCATCGAAATATCAGGAACAACGATTTTAAGTTTTTCCTGAAGTTGGTGGAGCCGTACAAGGATGACCTGACGGTGACGTGCGAGAGTTGCTTTGTGTGTTTTTAGCTGGCGGATGCCTGCGAGGATGCTGAGTTCAAGTTTGTATTAGCGCATGCATATTATGTGAAGTCGATTGCAATGAACAAACACAAGAACGATAAGGAGGATGCTCGGGAGCTGGCTGAATGCCTACGTACGAGTCGCATTCCTCCGGCATATGTTTGTCCCCGTGATTTACGGCCGGTGCGCAAATTGCTCCGCCGTCGAAATAAGTATGTGAAGAACCGGGCGGTACTCACCGGTCATTCGACCTGCGAAGTGATGGCGGCGGGTCATCAACCGTTGACGATTAGTTCCAATAGTAAGGAGCGGTGGCGGGAAGGGATCCGTTCGAGTTTTGATAATCCGTTGGATTCATTTACGGCTAATGCAGAGCTTTTCATGATCGAGAGCTATGACCGGATTATCATGCAAATGGAGCAGCGCATCGAAAAACACGCACGGGATTTTAAGCAGCAGGACTACCGGCTACTTCGCACGGTTCCAGGCATTAGAAAGATTTTGGCGCTGACGATTCTCTATGAAACCATCGACATCGAACGCTTCCCGACCGAAAAGAATTTCGTGAGCTATTCGAGGTTGATCGCCGGCACCAACGAGAGCGGCGGTAAGGACTTTGGCGGCAAGGGGCGTAAGATGGGCAACCCGTATCTCAAGTGGGCGTTCATGCAGGCGGCGATCCTCGGGAAACGAGCCGATCCAAAGCTCAACGCCTATTTCGAAAAACTCAACCGGCAAAAGGGCAAGCATACCGCCAACGCCATCGTAGCCGCTAAGATCGCCCGGGCGGTCTACTTTATGCTCGACCGCAAGACCGGCTTTTGTGTCGATCAGTTAATCCGAGGTAGACGATGATTTAACGATAACTTTTAAGGAGGCTGCGGAGATCCGGAGAGTCTAACTGGGACCTTATGATCACCCGTTATTCAGCATTTTAAACGGGCTTTGAGCCGATGGCTGAATTGGAAAAGATCGGTACCCGCTCTGCTTGAATGGAATCCGCCGCCTCCGGTTTTTATAGAACCTGTTTTGATAAGGAGCCGACCCTGTCGTGAGCCCGAATCCAACTGGAACCCATCTTTAGGGTGGACAACCGATCTCTTCTTGAATGGGTGACGTACAGGGAAGAACCGCATGATGTGAATCGGGCTTTCAGCCCTATTCCCTTCGGGAACTATCTGCGCTTCGCTTCGGCTGGGACGCCCGGAGCCAATGTAGCACCGGACAGCCGCCGCCCGCACATATTGGGGAGCATTAGCCGCCTGAGCCCGCACGGTTGGTGACCGTTCCCGTTGGTCACTCTGCGCTTTGCGCAGTGGTCTCCGCTTCGCTCCGGCAGAGGGAGCCTTGCTCCACTCGTACATATAGAATTGAAAACGGCACAAGTTGAGACCAGGTTGGAATGTTCAATTGATAGTGGAAGTTGGAAAACACTAAAATTGAAGCAGGGATTTTTTTGTCTTTACTCTGAAGGGCTTAATGGTGGTTTGACCAACTCCTGCTCAAACGAACCCCTCACAAACAGCAAAGAAACCAATAATACTTTCCAAAGCTTCATATCTATTCCCCCTTAATCGCTCACCAATAAAGATCTTTTCTGCTCTCCCCTCACAGCATTGTCAATCTGGGCATGCCTGGCAGAGGCCTGATCCCTATGCCATAAAAAAGCTCGGTCGGTAATTTCGTGTGTTTAGTCTATTTCAAGGCTATACTCTCACCCATTAATGAGTCGCAAAGAACACGCATTCCGTCACAGAGAATAACCCCATGAAATTGCACTGGCTCCAGCACGTTCCGTTTGAGGGACTGGGCATCATAGAAGACTGGGCAAAATCCCAACACATGGAGATTTCCTGTACCCGCCTTTTCGCCGACGAACCGCTTCCCGATATGGAGAGTTTCGATGGATTGGTCATCATGGGCGGGCCGATGAGTATCTACGATCACGATGAATACTCGTGGCTTGTGGAGGAAAAGAAATTCATCAAAACCACCCTCGATGCGGGCAAAACCGTACTGGGCATTTGCCTCGGAGCTCAGCTCATCGCCGACGCACTTGGTGCCAAGGTTTATCCCGGCCCGCAGAAAGAAATTGGCTGGTTTCCTCTTCAAGGTTCTCATCCTTTACTCCCCGAAATACTGACAGCCTTCCATTGGCATGGGGACACGTTTGATCTTCCGAAAGGAACCACTCCGCTGGCCTCCAGCGCGGCCTGCAAAAATCAGGGATTTATTTATAATAACCGTGTTATTGCCCTTCAGTTCCATCTTGAAACCACCCCTGAAAGCATGGAGGCATTAATTGAGAACTGCGGCAACGAACTCGTCAATGCCCCCTATATTCAAACGACTCCTGAAATCCGAAAAGCGGCTCGGTTTGAGGAAATCAATGCGGCGATGACGCAATTACTTGATCAACTCTCACCCCCATTTTAGCCCCCCTGGTTTACGTGGAATCTGCGTCCATTAAAAGGGGAAGGAAATGAAGGATATTCATGGACAAGTTCAAGACCAAGGTGCCAGTGAAGCGGGTACAGATTTAAATCCTATCGATGGAACCTTGTTCCGTTATTCATAGCGGAGGGCATCGACGGGTTCCATTTTAGCAGCACGAAGGGCGGGTACAAAACCGGCGAGCGTGCAAAAGACGAGAACAAGACCACAGACGATCGCTACGTCGCTTCCTGTCGTATGCGAAGGAAGCTTACTGAGCTGGTATAGTTCTGGGGGTAAAAGTTCGAGGTTAAACTCACTCGACATGAATGAAAGCAGTTCATTTCGGTATTTAAGAACCAGCAAACCTAATCCCACTCCGAATACATTGCCGAGTACACCTTGAATCAGCCCCATCCAGAAAAAGATGCCGGTAATCCCTCCATTTCCGAAACCGAGGGATTTAAGTAGACCGATCTCACGTGTTTTTTGAATCGTGAGCGTGATGAGCGTATTGGTGATGCTGAATGCCGCAACAAGAGCCACGAATGCGAGGAGGAAAAACATCATATTTTTCTCTACATGCAGCGCAGCAAAAATCTTACTATGCATTTCCATCCATGTGCGTGGAATAAAACCAAGGCCTAATTTTTCCCGAAGATGCAAGGCCGCCTCGGGGGCGCGTAATGGATTGTCTAGCATCACCTGCACTGAATGCACGCCTTCGTTAACGTCATAGAGTCCTCGTGCGGTTTCGAGTGAAGTAAAAATAAATCCTACGTCATATTCATACATACCCACGTGAAAAATACCCGACACCGTCAGCTCCTCCGGCAGTCGAATTTCGTCTTCACTCACGAAGCTCTGCGGCGAATAGACTGTTAATGTATCGCCTACTCGGACATTTAAACGACGTGCTAAATCGTTTCCGACCACAACCTGTTCATCCTCTACAGCAAATTTTCCCGCAATTATATTTCCGGGAACTTGGCTGACTGAGGGTTCGTATTCCGGGTCGACCCCGCGCAAAATTGGAGTATGTACTCGCTCATCGACCTGAATAAGCACAAGCCCTTCAAGACTCGGGGCAACACCCACCACGCCTTCGACTTGCATGGCCTGCTCCAACACACGATCTGGGTTCCGTACTATCCCTCCTTGCTGAACAATACTTACGTGGGCATTAAACCCTAAAATTTTATCGCGCCAAACCTCATCGAAACCCGTCATGACTGAAAGTACGACAATGAGTACGGCCACGCCGATCGTCACGCCCAGCATCGAGATCACGGTTACCGCTGAAACAAAAGAACGTTGCGGTTTAAATATTTAAACGCTAAAAAGAGAGAGAATGGTATTTTCATGAGTAGACCTTCAAGTTAAACGGCATTTTCCCAAACTCGAGCGATAAAGCAACTTTTCCAAGGGAGAGAAGTTAAAAAGAAAAGGTTCTATGTCGTTGGGCAAAAGGAAGGGCATACGTGCAGAACCATTTCCCTTGCCGCCTGCTTTAAGGCGACCCTCTAATTGCCGGTGTTCCAAGTCTAACGAACAGAATTCTGGATCGCCTCTAGACCGGCAATACTAGAAAATTTACCATTAGACCGCCTGGCCAACTCAGTAAACCCTGCGATTTGGCGGGCCTGCCTAGCGGTCTCATTTTTTTGGGTAAAGTAGATCACATTCACGGAAAAAGAGTCTTTCTTCTTTTTTGAAAGCCCACTTTTTAATGACCGTTCAGGCGCATTTTCTTTACGAACAAGTTTGAGCCCCTCGGCTAAATCGCGAGGTGTATACGAATACCACGGGGGCTCGGGTCGGCGTATGGAATGGTACTGGTTTGGAAAATAGGCTCTGATGAGAAAATGATCGTCACGAATCACCTTCGGCGGTTCATTCTTCGCCCGCCGAGCTTTATTTTCTGCGGCGAGTTTTTCTTTGCCCTCTTTAACGCGCTGTGACCAACGATTACGATTGGCCTCAGTCCACTCGGGGAATTCTTTGTCGGTATAGCGCAATATCCCCCACCAGCCCGTCAGGATAAAAACGGTATCTGCTTGTTCCTTCATGGCGAAAGCCGCAGGAGTGTACCAATTCAGAGACGAACTAGCATCCCTCTTAGGAGCCCGGATTTTTCCGGCCGCGAGGCCGTTGGACTTAATCAGTACCCCGCTTTTTCCAAGCGTCTTCACTCCATAGGATTTATCTCCCATTCCCTTCGTCACTTTATTTAGTGGGTCCAACCAAACCTCCACTTGAGCTACATTTTCGCGCGTGGCCGGAACCATACGAGGAAAGAGAGTCTTGGTTGTTCCCTGATCAAATACAGCTAGATTAAACAGAGTTGTAGGGCCTAGGCTTTTAAATATTTTAGTCAATTCATCCTTAATGATCGTGTAGGCTCGAAGTCCGCCAAGCTCATCCTTCAGCATGGCGGCGTCCGCATCGAGGGCAATAAATACTTTCTCCCCCTTACTTCGAATACCAAATACCTTGATTTCAGGCATCGAGAATCCGATGCCCCCCGCCCCTCCCAACCCCGAACCGCCGGCCGCACCGAGGCCGCCTTTGATCCCGCTAATCTCCGGCATCTTAATATCAGGCATGTTTCGATTGACCTTCTGTTTCACCACAATCCGCTGGCGCATCTTTGGCTTGCGCTGTTTTTTCTGGATTTTAACCGGAACCTGTAGCTTTTTCGGGGGCATTTTAGGCCGAACGACCTGTTTTGATTCAAAATTTTGGTCTTCCTTCGTGATGACCGTTACCGCCACGAACTACAACGCAACCACCGCTAAAATGGCATGTATAGCCAGACTCACCACCAGTGCACTCGATTTTGAGTGACTACTAAAAAACTGTTTTTTCTTTGCTGCCATGATATCAAGCCTCTTTTTAGAAAACGTTAGGTAGTAGATCATATCCACCAATGCATCGACCAGCCTGATTTTGATTAGAATATAGTTCAACTATATTCACCGAATCCTCACCGAGAAGCTGATCGACCCAAGATAGAAACAAAAAACTGCGGG
Source organism: Verrucomicrobiota bacterium (assembly GCA_024279685.1). Lineage (GTDB taxonomy): Bacteria > Verrucomicrobiota > Kiritimatiellia > Kiritimatiellales > Pontiellaceae > Pontiella. Next base: position 31,343 of record JAJRRI010000161.1, read on the forward strand.
AAACTGAAGATCTACTCTATGTCGCCCCGATCAATGAGAAGAACTTTATTTAAGTGTCGGAGTCATCGAAATTTCCGATTAGCTTAATTTCGCGCTTTAACTCAAGACCAAACCGCACCTGTACGGCGGCAATCATCTTTTCGGTGAGTTCAAAAACATCGCGTGCGGAGGCTCTGCGGTCGGCAATGATAATATTCGCGTGTTTTTCAAACAAATGCGCCCCGCCCACGTGGAAGTCCTTGGCCCCCACCTCTTCTAAAAACCAGCCTGCGGCCTGCCGTCGTTCCGCTGCCGATGTGGGCTCGATATTGCGGAATACGCTCCCGGCGCACGGTAGTTTTTTCCAGTCAGGGTGCTTGGAGCATCGCAATTCTAAAATACGTTCACGCTCTTTTTTCATCGTTTCGGCATCTTCTGGCTGAAGCCGGAGTGTAGCGTTCAGCACGACTCCCCTCGTCTGCTTAAGGATCGATGAACGATATTCAAACCCCAGATCTGCTCCCTTCACTTCATGCACCTGACCCTGCGTATCCAGCAGTTCGACCGATTCAACCACATCGCCGATTTGACGCCCAAAAGCTCCAGCGTTCCCCGCAATTGCACCGCCGACAGTTCCTGGAATTCCGCTACAATACGAAAGGTCACCCACGCCATGTCCAATGGTCAGCCGTGTCAAATCATCGAGTAAGGTATCCCCCGAAACACGCACGTGGCCCGAATTAAACTCGACCTTCGGCGCATCCTCCGCACAGTAGCGCAGGATCACCCAATCGATCCCCGCATCGGCCACCAACACATTCGATCCTTGGCCAATCACCAGAAAGCGGACCGACTGACCGTGGAGTAGCGAAGCAGCATGAGCGAGCGATTGCGCGCTAGGACAATCGATCAGCATGGGGCAGGCCCCCCCAAGCTGAAACGTCGTATAGTCACGTAATGGTGCATTCAGGCGAATCGTTACATTCGAAGGGAGTTGTTTAAGAAGAGAGTCATCTATCATGATTTATTCCGCAAAATTCTCGCCATGCTAATCATCCCTCCGCTAATTTCCAAGCCTTGGAGATGAAAATGATACGTGAAATTACATCTAGCACCAACCCACTCATCAAAGAACTGCGCGGTCTTGCGACCTCGAAAAAGGCCCGACAGGAAAGTGGCACCTTCATCATCGAAGGTTGGCGAGGAATTAAAACCCTGCTCGCACACGAAAGTCGTCATTATACGCTTGAGCGGCTTGTCGTTTCCAGCGACGCAAAATCCGAACAGCCACTCCCTCCGACCCTTGATACCGTGGGCGTACCCGATTTTATTTTTAAAAAAATATCCGATGTTAAAAATGCTCAAGGCATCCTTGGGGTCGTACGCCACACCGCAATCCCGTTCGAATTCTTTCCGGATACCGGGCATTACCTATTGCTTGATGCCATTCGTGACCCCGGCAACCTTGGCACACTCATTCGCTCCGCCGTCGGTGCAGGCTTCGACGGCGTATTGTTGCATGGCGACTGCGTTGAGCCTTTCAACCCCAAGGTGATCCGCTCCACGATGGGCACCTTCGCATTCGCCCATGTTTGGACTATTTCGCGCAATGACATTGATCGAATGTTGACCGCCGGATATGAAATTTTCGCCACCAGCGGGCTTGACGGCGAGAACCTTTATGAAACCACCTTCCCCAAGAAAACCATCTTAGTGATCGGCTCCGAGGCTCATGGTGTCTCCGACGAACTGATGCAGCTCGCTCGCCAAAGAATAACCATCCCGATCGTCCATAAATGTGAATCGCTCAATGCCGCAATTGCCGGAAGCATCTGCATGTTTCAGATCAAACACGGTGGCTAGGATCCATCTACCGATACACGCCCTTTGCTCTGAAAACAAATGAGTTGAGAGGACGCTATTTATGTTCCAGCAAAAAGTTCAATCTACGAATTCGCAGTTCACGGTATTGTGATTGCATTTTTTGTAGCAGCACGCGCTTGATGCGCTCGAGCTCAGGCATCCAACCGGGGTGATCAACAAATATATGTAATGTAGAATCCTTGGCAAACCCCGGCTCACTATGCTTCGCGATTTGCGCGCCGACCAACTGGGGCCAGGCCTTACGCAAGATAAGAATATTTTCAGACTGCGGTTGCTCCAAGCCTTCCAGTACATCAGGAAGGATGTCGCTAAAACTGCGGATCTCCCGATTCGGCGCAAGCGGTTTATTGAGATGGAAACGGACTTTGTCCATATCCCAACGGGCGGCATTTCGTTTGCTTTTGCGTGGCTGTTCCATCCCCTGCATTCAGCCATAAACAAGAGTTGATTTGAACCTCAATCCACTCTTTAATCCGCTCCATGAAAAACAACGTATATCCCATGAAATTCACCCCCGTTTATAAAGACTACCCCTGGGGCGGCTCCCGCATACCCGAAACCTATAATCGCGACGTACCGGCAGGCCTCTATGCAGAGTCGTGGGAAATTTCCGATCACGAGGACGGAATGAGCATGGTTTCGAACGGTCCATTGGCGGGCCAATCGTTGCGCGAGGTACTTCAGGCCAACCCCGCAGGAATCATGGGATCTAATGTGAAAGGCACCAAATTCCCCCTGCTGATCAAACTGATCGACTCCAAGAAAAAGTTAAGCGTTCAGGTTCATCCAAACGACAAGACCGCCGCAGAATATGGGGGTGAAGCCAAGACCGAAATGTGGTACCTACTCGGCGACCACACGCCTCAGGTCTATTGCGGCCTCAACGAAGGCGTCACGAAGGAAAAATTTCTACAAGCCGTCGCAGAAGGAACCAGTGGCGCAACCCTGCGCCCGGTTCCGGTAAAAAAAGAAAGCGCCGTATTCGTGCGCGGCGGGCGAGTTCATGCCATCGACGATGGATGCCTAATTCTAGAAATCCAACAAAACTCGAACACCACGTACCGGATCTACGACTGGGATCGTATGGGTAACGACGGAAAACCACGCGAGCTCCACCTCGGTCAGGCCGTTGAAGTGATCAACTGGGACGATCATGAAGACCCGCTCGTCAAACCCACCCTGCTCATTGATACCGATGGATTCAAATGCTGGGATGTGCTCAAGTGTGAATATTTCCAACTTGAAAAACTTTCCTTCTACATGCCGAAGGAAGTTCCGTTGGATGGCGACACCTTCCATGCACTCTTCGTCTCAGAAGGCGAAGCGAAGATTGAGTGGGATGGCGGCTATGAAATCGCCCAGGCGGGGGAATCGATACTCGTTCCAGCTGCACTGGTTTCTTATACCCTCTCAGGGAATGCCACCGTGCTGCGGACGACCATTCCTGCTATAGCACAATGATCTGATACCCGCGCTCGATCCATTTAACGAGACTCGGGTGGCCCGCGTAGTCGCCGACTAATAATTTTTTCTGCTGCTCGGGAAGGTCGCTCTTCACGTCGAACGACTCCGCGCAGTAATCACAAATCTCTTCCACCAAGCCTAGTTCTTTGATTCGGATATAGTGCTTGTGTAGTGGGTTTTCCGGTTTGCGCAACTCGTTCGCCCAGCCCGTTCCTGCCCCGTCGAAAATTAAGGTGACTTCATAGCCGCTCTCCGCCAACTCCGTGGCATAAAGCAGGGCGTGGACCGCCCGTACTTTTGACTCGTTCGTTTCGTTTCCTGCCTGCAGAATGATCGCATACTTTCCTTTTTTTTCTGCCGCAAAGCCGGTTACAACCACACCCATTAAAATCAATCCCATCCATAGTGTCTTCTTCATATGCGTGCTCCTTTTTAAAACCACGGAAGATTTTCTACAGGATTTACCCGACATTGGAAAGGCAGAGGTGTAGCGTGGTGGGCTTAACTCAACATGGATCCTTACCTATGCAGAAGAAACTATTTTTAATCGATGGAATGGCCGTGGTTTACCGCGCCTATTTCGGACTTATCCGCAATCCCCGTATTCATTCCAACGGCGAGAATGTCTCTGCCGTCTTTGGCTTCATCAATACCTTGCTCGATATTATGCATACCTACGAGCCGACGCATATTGCCGTGGCATTCGATACTCACGAGCCGACCTTTCGACATCTGGAATATCCTGAATACAAAGCCACGCGCGACGAAACTCCAGAGGGGGTACGCAGCGCCGTCCCACACATCCGCAACCTCCTCAATGCGTTCAGCATTCCCGTGCTCGAATATCCCGGCTTCGAGGCCGACGATGTCATTGGAACCCTCGCCCGAACCGCGGAGAAACAAGGCTTTGAAACCTACATGGTCACCCCTGACAAGGACTACGCTCAGCTCGTCGACGAACACACCTTCATGCTCAAACCAGGGAGCGGTCGCTCCGGCGAATTGCTCGATGTGCCGAAAATATTGGAGCAATGGAACATTGAAAAGGTCGAGCAAGTCATCGACATTCTCGGACTCGCCGGTGACACCGCCGACAATGTCCCTGGCATTCCCGGCATTGGCCCCAAGACCGCACAAAAGTTAATTGCCCAATTTGGTTCCATCGAAAACCTACTTGAAAACACCGATCAACTGAAAGGCAAGCAGAAGGAAAAGGTCGAGAACAATAAAGCCCAAGCCCTACTCTCCAAACGGCTCGTCACCATCAAATGCGATGTGCCGGTAACCGAGCAGCCCGATGAGCTGTTGATCGGTGAACGCAACAATGAGCGCTTAAAAAATATTTTTACTGAATTGGAATTTAAGAGCTTCATCAAACGGCTGTTCGGCGAATCCTCTGCCCCAGCCTCCGTCGCCGTCGCGGCGCCCTCCTCCGGCCAGGGAGACTTGTTTGAATTTGCGGCCACAGAACAACCAGAAATAATGACCCCCGCGCCGACGTTCAAGACCATCAAGGATGTAAAACACACCTATCACCTCGTCACCACCGCCGCGGAACGCATTGCACTGGCCGAAAAACTATCCGAGTACCATGAGATCTGCTTCGACACTGAAACCACCGGCCTTGATGTCCGCACCGCCGAGCTCATTGGAATTTCATTTTGTATCGAGCCGCACGAAGCGTGGTTCGTCATGCTCCCGCCCGACCACGAGGAAACACTAAAGGCACTTAAACCTTTTATTCCTATTCTAGCGAATCCCGATATTCGGAAGGTCGGTCAAAATCTGAAATATGATCTCAGCGTACTCAAATGGAATGGCATCGAAGTCCGCGGCGAGTTGTTTGATACCTTGCTAGCGCACTATCTCATCGATCCCGACCAGCGGCACAATATGGATCATATGGCCGAGACCTTGCTCAACTATTCCCCCATCCCAATCACCGCACTCATCGGCGAAAAGAAAAGCGCACAGAAAACTCTGCGCGAGGTCGATCTCGACGATCTATGCGAATATGGCGCCGAGGATGCCGACATCACCCTTCAGTTATGGCACAAGCTCAAACCGATGCTGAAAGAACGCGGACAGGAACGCGTCTTCTACGAAATCGAAACCCCGCTCATGCCGGTGCTCGCCCAAATGGAATACAACGGGATTAACCTCGATACCCCCATTCTAGAAAAGTATTCCGTGCAGCTTGGCGAAAAAATAAACTCCTTGGAAGCCGCCGTTTATACCATGGCCGGCATGGAATTTAACCTCAACTCGCCGAAGCAACTGGGCGAAGTTCTATTCGATCTCCTCAAGCTCATCGAAAAACCCAAAAAAACCAAAACCGGCCAATACAAAACGAACGAAGAAGTCCTCTCTGCCCTCGCTCCTGATCATGAGATTGTTCGGAAACTTCTTACATACCGTTCACTCGCCAAACTTAAAAGCACCTACGTCGATGCGCTGCCGCAGGATGTCTTCCCCAAAAGCGGCCGCATCCACACCACTTTCAGTCAGGCCGTCACAACCACCGGACGACTCTCATCCGTCAACCCCAACCTGCAGAACATCCCCATCCGCACCGAGGAAGGCCGTGAAATTCGCCGCGCCTTTATTCCTCGCGAAGGATTCACTCTGCTCGCCTGCGATTATTCCCAGATCGAGTTGCGTATCATGGCCGAGCTCAGCGGCGATGCCGGGCTCCGCGAAGCGTTTATTCACGGCGAAGATATTCATACCGCCACCGCCGCCCGCGTCTTTGGGGTCGATAAAACCGACGTCACCCGCGAAATGCGGAGCAAAGCCAAAATGGTTAACTTTGGCATCATCTACGGCATCTCCGCCTTTGGACTGAGCAAACGCCTCGGCATTCCTCGGAAAGAGGCCCAAGAAATCATCGAACAATACCGCGCCAACTATCCCGGAGTACAAGACTGGCTCGACGAAACGGTTCTCTATGCCCAGAAACACGAATACGTCAAAACCATTACCGGCCGGCGGCGTTATATCCGTGATATTAATGCCCGCAACCAAATGGTCCGCGGCGGTGCCGAGCGCAATGCCATCAATGCCCCTATCCAAGGAACCGCCGCCGACATGATCAAGATTGCGATGATCGGCATTCAAAAAATGCTCAAAGAGAAAAAGACCCAAACCAACCTTCTCCTTCAAGTCCACGACGAACTGGTCTTCGACCTCGCGCTCGATGAAGCCCCTGATCTCATCCCGCTGATCGAAGAAAAAATGAAATCCGCCATCCCCATGGAGATCCCCATCCTCGTTGAATCTGGTACGGGAAAGAATTGGCTTGAAGCGCATTAGGGAATGCCCTTGACGATAAAAAAGCGAGGTCGCCCTGTGGTTGCCACCGCACTCCAGAATATTCTACCCTTCGAGCCTCTTGCAAAACCTCTCAGTTCAACTCCTTTCTTGCAACAAAGTCTTTCAGCCGCGAGTGCTCTTGCGCGTAACGACCGAATACCTGCCAGAATCCGTCCTTTTCGGGCAGGTGGTGCCAGCCGCGATGATTTCGCG
>JAJRRI010000162.1 GCA_024279685.1 Verrucomicrobiota bacterium
CCTCGATATTGGGTATTGGAATCGGGGTATCCGCCCCGACTTATCAAGAGATATATGGCGGCGCATGGGATCACCATGCTCGCTCGGTGGAGCCTTAACTACCACATGTAGGATGGTGGTGAGTCAACCGGATAGGCATGAAAACATTCATCCAGTCACTCTCTCCAGGACTGACGGAAATTGTATTTCACCCCTCCGTGGAATCAGACCTTCTAAAATCACTCACTCCTGCTTGGGAGCAACGAGTCTGGGAAACCCAACTTTTCGCCGACCCTGAAGTCATACAGTTTCTTGAGGAACAGGATATCATCGTCACGAATTGGAAGGAAATAATGAGCCGGTTCCTCGAATCAGAAAAGTGATTCACATTCCCATTTTTTTAAATATCGGCTCGGGGATTAACTTGATTATCAACATGATCCAACGCCACATCCAGAGCGTATAGACGGTGTTGTGCTTTTTTTCAACGCCCTGATAAACGGCTGTGGCCACTTGCTCTGGCTCGGCGGTAAGCGAGGCCGGAAGTTCGAGACTTTCTGTCATCTTGGTACGCACAAACCCCGGCTTAACCGTCATCACATGTACCCCGGCTTTTGCCAAACGATTCCGCAATCCGGCCAAATAGGCGGTAAACCCAGCCTTCGCACTACCATAGATATAGTTACTCTGTCGCCCGCGATCTCCTGCTACAGAGCTTATCCCTACGATGGAGCCACGACCGCGTTGTTCAAAATCTTCCGCTACCACATTTAAAATAGAAACCGCACCCGTATAGTTAACGGCAATCGTTTTTTGAACTTCATCGAAATCAGTGCGGACGAGACGTTGATCGGCCATATAGCCAAAAACACAAATCACAAGATCAGGTTTGGTTTCAAGCGATTCATAAAACCCCCGATGGCTTGAAAAATCGGCGGCATCGAAGCCCACCGTCTGAATGTCCGCCTCGGAACGTACGCGCAGATCTCCGGCGATCGGTTCCAACAATTCTAAATTGCGCGCGGCAAGCACCAAATCCCAACCCTCTGCTGCATATTTACGAGCAATCGCCTGTGCGATATCCGACGTGGCTCCTAAAATCAAAACCTTCTTCATTCATTCTCTCCACTAGTTTTTATAGAGATAACCCCAACCATCTGCTATCTCCTTCCCGAATATTCTGTAGTTAACAACCGACTACTTTGAATTCATCAGTCCGTGATTCCGATGCGCTTTGAAAGCAGCGATGCGAACCGAGTTTCTCCATCGTTCAACAAGGAGATGGCTTGGCGGAATTCATCGGCGTTGGGATAGGTTTTTTCGAACATTTCAGCATCCATGCGCGAGTCCTTCGCAAGGTAGAGACGCCCGCCATAGTCTGCTACCATCGCATCGAGTTCCTTAAATAAATCCAGCGCCTTAAGGGAAATCGGGAAATCCAGCGCCAACGTGTAACCCGCCATTGGAAATGAGATAAAACTATCCTGTTCACCGAAAAGTTTGAGCACGGCAAGGAACGAGCCGAGACCGCTGTCGGTAATTCGTTTTAAAATGGTGCGCATGCCTTCGCGCCCGGCCGCCTTAGGAATTACAAATTGATACTGCGTAAACCCACGACTCCCGTAGATTCGATTCCAATTATCGATAGCATCGAGCGGATAGAAAAATTGGTTATAGTCGACAATAGATTTATGAGTTCCTGGCCGGAACTTATTGTAATAGATAAGATTGAATGCCTGCATCGTCCAATGGTTCAATGCAAAGTTTGGAAAGCTGATCGGCACGCTCAAATGCAAGCCCTTCCGAGGATTGAATGGAGCATGCTTATGCGCAGGAGCCACCAGTTCGGCTTGAGTGGCATGTTCACCGCGCATCATGATGCTCCGGCCAAGTTGTTCGCCTTTAGCAAGACAATCAATCCACGCCACGGAATAGGTCCAATCGCTGGATGCCTCGAAACAGTCCATGATTTCATCGAGGTTGGCGGCACGAATCGTTTCCTCTCGGATATAGGCCGTCTCGACCTTTTTCAATCGGAACGTGGCGTTCATGATGATACCGGTCAACCCCATGCCGCCCACCGTGATCTTAAAAAAATCTGAATTCTCAGTGGGCGAACAAGTGATCACTGAACCTTCATTACGCATCACATCCATCGAAACAATATGCCGCCCGAAACTACCGGCCACATGATGGTTCTTTCCATGAACATCCGCAGCGATCGCCCCCCCCACCGTAATCAACTTGGTTCCTGGGGTAACGGGAAGAAACCAACCACGCGGCACAAACACATCCAATATTTCCGAAAGAAGAACCCCCGACTGGCAGGACAAACTTCCGGTGGTCTCATCGAAAGAAAGGAGCTTATTAAAGCGGCGTGTCAGGAGAATATTTTCCTGCAGCGAAGCATCCCCATACGATCGTCCATTCCCAAAAGCAATCACCGGCCCTGGTCGTTCCAATTTACTTCGAAGCTGCCCCTCCGAATCAAATCCGCCCACCTCTGCCTCAATAACGGGATAGTTCCCCCAATCTGAAATTTTTCTCATATCAACCTCTCCGAGGCCTTCGTTAACTACTATTAACTTAACCATAGAACATACGACCCACACGAAAACAAACCAACTTCAATCCTAAGAAACCCTTATTGTGTATTTCGTAATTCATAGCGCTGAGGCATCAGCCAAACGTAGGCTTTGCTGAACGCGCACCCACGAAAATTCCTCACATGAATTCCATAGTCACCCTGGTAATCAAACGATTTCTCTTCCGCACTGCTCCGGCGTCTTTGATTCGTGCGGCTCCGTGGACTTTGTGATTGGAATGTCGGACGGCTTGGCCGCATAATAGGTCCTATGAGCGCAGTAGAAATTATTTGCCAAAATTGCGGTGCGGATACCTCATTAAACCGCGAGGCGATCTATGGTGGATTTTCCAAAATCGGTGAAAGACTAACCTGTTCCAGCTGCGGAATTGAATATGCTTCCGAGGAAGAGGTCCCCTTTAAACCAGAAACAATTGCCCCCGTGATTTTTACCGAGGCCGATCGATCGACAAAGGTCGAAATTTTTGACGAGGGCGAAAACAAACAAATTTGCCACTACTGCGCCAACTACATCGTGAACCCTTTTACTCAATTTTGTGCCCGCCACAAAAAGGAAATTCAGTCCACGGATACATGCGGGCTATTTGTAGCAGCGGAAGACAAGAATGGTGTAGATAAATTACTTTAATCTACTTTTCTTCTTCTAGCTCGACCTTTTCGATTTTGGTGAAGCGGCTGGTGATTTTTTTGGCCGATTTATTAACGTCAAGAACGTCGCGGTTGGCTTGGTCGATATGGATGGCCAGCTTGTCCATGCGGTGTTGAAAACGGCTAAAGTCCTGCGACAGCATCACCAAATGCTCTTGGATAATGTGAACCTGTTGGCGGGTCGCAGAATCCTTAAGCACAGCACGCGCGGTGGTTAGCACAGCCATCATGGTGGTAGGCGATGCCAGCCAGACGCGGGCGCGTTGCGCCTCTTCCACCAGATCTGGATAGTGCCCGTGAATCTCAGCAAAGATGGCTTCTGCCGGAATAAACATGACGGCCCCATCGGAGGTTTCGCCGGGAATGATATATTTCGAGGAGATATCCTTAATGTGTTTCTTGATATCCTGCCGGAACTGCTGTTCCGCGGTTTTTCGGTCGGCATCGCCTAATTTTAAATCGGTCATGCGTTGGTAGTTTTCGAGCGGGAATTTAGAATCAATACAGAGAGTCCCCGTTGGTTCCGGCATGAAAAGAACGCAGTCGGCACGCACCCCATTATCGAAGGTGTGCTGAAGGGAATAGCTATTTTCGGGGATCATGTTGGAGATAAGCGCCGTTAGTTGTACTTCACCAAAGGCACCGCGCGAACGTTTGTCCGAGAGCACCTCTTGAAGGGACACCACATTTTTGGAGAGATCCGCAATCTTTTCCTGTGCCTTGTCGATTTCGACTAACCGCTTAAGGACATCCTGAAAGACCTTACTGGTTTTTTCGAACCCCTTATCCAGCCGTTCCTCTACCTTACCGCTAATTTCGACCAACCGCTTTTCGTTCGTTGCAATCAGTTCCTTCACGCGCTCGCCAAACTGGCGGCTATTCTTTTCGAGAGATTCGTCGACTTTCACGCGTACGCCCTCGACATCCGTACGCAACTCTTTGCCCATTTCCCGAAAGCGAGCTTCCAAACGCTCAATCCGCGCCTCTCCTTGCTCGGTCTGATTACCGATCTGTCGATTAGACTCATCCAACCGAGTATGGACCTTAGCCGAATCCATTAGCTGGCGCAGGAATAGCACCCCTAAAAAAGCTATAATTAAAATGAGCAAAACGATGATGAGCATGATTTTCTCCGATATAGATTGGGATTCAGTATGCAAAAAGCCCTTCCCCTTGGGAAGAGCCGAACACTCGTAGTTTTTTTGACTCGAAAGTCCAATTCATGGAATGCTAGCTTGCGGCTTTGTATGGAGGAGATCGGCGCGGCTGAAACAGAAATGAAAATTTACATTACAGACGAAATAGCGAGCCAATTTCTCAGCGGGCTTGTTCCGATTCTTATACTGATTGCCATCGGAGCAATTCTCTCCTTCCTGTTTAAAAGGATACATCAAACATTTTCATTCACCCGAATGGCGCTCATCCTAGCGCTTCCACCGCTGAGTTTAATAAATTTCATTGATCCCAGTAGTGTGCCTTCCCTTTACCTATTCGCAATGATCGTGAGCCTTTTCGGGATCACGATCGACGGGATCAACCAGCTGCTCATGCCTAAGGAAAAAATAGACTTCAAGGAAATTAGCGCGCAAGAAGCAACCCCCGAATCGGAGCCCGAAGTCATCGTTTGGGAAAAAGCAGAGTAACCCTATCTACGCCGCCCGTTTTCGAAAACGCAGCGAATCGTCCCCTTCTCCAAAACCAATCGTCTCGCCGATTCCTTGTACTTAGCCTTGGTCGATTGCGCAATACGTACGAGCAAGCCGTTGATGCTCGCTGTATGAAAGGAGATCTAATCTCAATAAAATACTCCCCACAAAACCCTTATTTTTCTAGGTTTAGACCTTGCGCCATAACGAGTGGATCCGTATATTCCGCGACTTAATTAACCGGCAAGTGCGGGTTAGAAGCGAAGGCCACCTGACCTCGGGTGTGTCAAAGCGGATTGTTTATATTAGTTAAACTATACAGGAGAGGCAAAATGACGGACTCATTCACAAAAACAATTGGTGTACAGGATCTACTCGATGCTGGCCTGCACTTCGGCCACCAAACCAAACGTTGGAATCCCAAAATGAAGCGCTACATCCACAGCGCCAAGAACGGGATCTACATCATCGACCTGAACAAAACTCTTTCACAACTCAAGCTTGCACAAACGTTCCTGAACGACGTGATCCTGCGTGGCGACAAGGTTCTATTTGTCGGCACTAAGAAACAATCGCGCGACATTCTTAAAGAAACTGCTGAAGGTTTAGACCAACCTTACGTTGTCCACCGTTGGCTCGGCGGCATGCTAACAAACAATAAAACGATCCGCTCCTCCGTGTTCCGTATGCAAGAGCTACAGAAGATGGAAAATGACGGAAGCATGGATAAACTGCTGAAAAAAGAAGCCTCTGTTCTGCGCCGCGAAAAGACCAAACTTGAGCGCAACCTCAGCGGTATCGCTAGTTTGGAAAAAAAACCTGGTGCCCTCTTCGTAGTTGATTTGCAGCGCGAGAAGTTGGCCATTGCTGAAGCTCACCGTCTGAACATTCCAATCGTCGCACTCGTTGATACCAACGCCGACCCCGACGAAGCCTCCTACCCGATCCCCGGAAACGACGACTCGCTCCGCTCCATCGGTTTGATTGCCGAAGTACTTGGCGAAACGATTAAGAAGGCGCACGAAACCTATACAGCCAAAGCGAAAGCCGAGAAAGAAGCCCGCGAAAAGGTTGAAGCCGAAGAACGCACCAAGGCGAAAGTCGCCCGCGAAGAGCGCCAGAAGAAAGAAGCTGAAGAGAAGAAGAAGCGCGAAGAAGTGCTGAAAAAGATTAAAGAACAAAGAAAGAAAGCCGACGCCAAGAAAAAGGCTGAAGCCGCTAGCGTAAAAAAAGAAGCTGCTGCTAAGGAAGAAGCTGATTCCGCTAAAGAAGAAGTGAAGGAAGAAGCTCCAGCTAAAACTCCCGCTGCTAAAAAATCTCCTAAAGCCAAGGCAGAGCCCAAAGTCGAAGAAGCCGCTCCAGTAGCACCGGTCGAGGAAGCTAAAGAAGAAGCTCCCGTCGCCGAAAAAGTGACGGAAGAAGCTCCTGCTAAAGCTCCCGCTGCTAAAAAAGCTCCTAAAGCCAAGGCAGAGCCCAAAGCTGAAGAAGCCGCTCCAGCAGCACCGATCGAGGAAGCTAAAGAAGAAGCTCCTGCGAAAGACGCATCCGAAGACAAAAAAGAAGCCTAGCTTAGAGAGGATTTAAAAAATGGCTATTACAGCAAGTATGGTAAAAGAACTGCGCGACGCCACCAGCGTCGGCATGATGGACTGCAAAAAGGCCCTACAGGAAGCGAACGGTGATTTTGATGCTGCCGTTAAAATCCTGCGCGAACGCGGAGCGGCCGTTGCTGCTAAACGTGCCAGCAAGGAAGCCAACGAAGGTATCATCGATGCCTTCGTCACCGACGACGCCCAGAGCGGCGCAATGATTGAAGTTAACTGCGAAACCGATTTTGTGGCTCGCAACGAAGACTTCCAAGCGTTCGTTGCTAAACTCAAAACCGACGCACTCAACCACGAAACCGACACCATGGCAGAAGCCATTACCGACCAAATTACCGAAAAGATTTCTTCGGTCGGTGAGAAGCTCCAGTTGCGCCGTAACGTCAAATGGGTTGTTGAAGGAACGGGCGCCATCGCCTCCTATATTCACATGGGCGGAAAGGTAGGTGTGTTGGTCGAGTTAGGCTTTGAAAAAGCCGACACTGCCAACAACCCTATCTTCAAAGAACTTGCCAAAAATCTGACTTTACACGTGGCTGCCGCCGCGCCGCAATATCTAACCCGCGACGAGGTTCCTGCCGAATTAATCGAGGCCGAGCAGGATATTTTTCGCACGCAACTTGAAGGCAAGCCGGAAAATATTATCGACAATATTCTAAAAGGTAAAACCAATAAATTCTTCTCGCAGATCTGCTTTATCGAGCAGGGTTTCGTGAAGGAAGATAAGGTTTCTATCACCGATTTCGTGGCTGAAAAGTCTAAAGAAATCGGTGACACCGTCAGCATCAAGCGCTACACCCGCTACCAGCTCGGCGTATAACCTGCCCTCCAGAATTATGAAAAGCCCGTCGATACACGACGGGCTTTTTTTGTATCATGCGATATATAAATAGTTGATGCTCTATAGCCGCTTCGTTCAAAATATCTTCGTTGCTCAGTGTCAAATGAATCAAAAACTCTTCTCGCTATTATTGATACCCGCTATGTACTCTTTCTTGGACAGGCAATCGTCCTCCCCGCTGGGGATGAATAGATAAATGATCGAATTCTTGAATAAGAAATTGATAGTGTGTAAAAGGCCACAGTGGCCCGCTTAGGAGTAAAAAAGTTATGTCAGACCAGCTAGAATCCGGTATCGTTAAATGGTTCAATGAAGAAAAAGGCTTCGGCTTCATCGCACGTGAGAACGGCGACGATGTCTTCGTTCACTTCACCGCAATCAACATGGAAGGCCGTCGCACCCTGCTTGAAGGCCAAAATGTTTCATTCGAAGTCACAGCAGGCCAAAAAGGTCCTCAGGCGGAAAACGTCACTGTAGCGGACTAATTCGTCCGATCGGTTCGCCGGAAAATTCCAAAGGTTGGAATGCGATTGCATCTCCGTCCTTTGGATTTTTTTTGTCCGCATACCGTCACGCGGCGAAAGCTTAACCTAACTTAATGCGTGCATCCAACATACGATCCCCTTCAAAGACATAATGTCCTGAAAAGCGTTGTCCGGCCAATAGATGTGGAATCCAAGTATAGTCATCTGCCCACATACGATCATACGGGAGCTCATCAATAGAATACCACAAAGGGATCGCTTCATCCGTTTTCGTTGGAATTCCTTCCAAGCCCGTCGCTGTGAAAACATAACCATGAATGGAGTGGCCATCAACAAACTGGAAGTGCAACCATCCAGCAAACTCCACTCCAGTCGGTGTAATGCAAAGCTCTTCCTGCGTTTCTCGAATGGCACACTCGTGCGGAGTTTCACCCGGCTCTATCTTTCCGCCCGGCCCACTAATCTTTCCTTTTCCGAACCCGCGCCGTTTATGAATGAGTAGAATTTCTCCATCGTGGATTACAAACAGGAGTGTGGCTCGCTCTTTGGGATTCCAGTTTTTCCAATCTACGTCGTCCACTGATTCAATCATTAACCCTCCCGCTCATTCCAAATAAAACCGCCGTGCAGTGGATACTGCACGACGGCGGCGAACAAGTTCGATTTCCCTAATTTAAAACTAGCCTTCCTTATGCTCATAAAGATGAACATCGCGTTGCGGGAATGGGATCGAGATCCCTTCTTCATCAAATCGTTTCTTGATGGTTTCAGTCGTATCAAAATAGACGCCCCAATAGTCCGCGCCATCCACCCAAGGACGCACCACTAGATTTACGCTACTATCCGCCATCTCAACAACGGCAACCGTCGGAGCTGGATCTTGGAGTACACGCTTATCCGCCGCTAGAATATTTTCAAGTACGGATTTAGCCTTATCGATATCATCGCCATAGCCAATTCCTGCGACTAGATCAACCCGACGAGTCTTGTTCGCGCTAAAATTGGTGATACTCCCACCCATCACCTGTGCATTCGGAACGATGACTTTTTTATTGTCCGGCGAGGTGAGGATCGTGGTGAAAATACTAATCTCGACCACCGTACCCGTGCTACCTCCAGCTTCGATAAAATCTCCGATGGAAAAGGGTTTGAAAATAATCATCAAAACCCCTGAAGCAAAGTTGGCCAACGACCCCTGCAGCGCCAAGCCCACGGCCAAACCTGCGGCACCGACGATTGCAATGAACGAAGCGGTCTTGATATCCAACTTCCCCAATGCAGCAATAATCACGAATGCTTTTAAGGCCACGTGAATGAGAGCAGATAGAAAAGAGACCAACGTAGGGTCCATCTCTTTTTTCTCCATCAACTTCACAACCATTTTCTTGATCACCTTCGCGATCCACATTCCTATAACTAAAACAAGCAGGGCGCCCAAAACCTTTAGCCCATATTCCATTCCGATAACTTGTATTTTATCTAAAACGGTCGATCCATTTTCACTGACCGCAATGACTACTTCATTCGTTTTCATCTTTCTCTCCTTTTGTAATTCAAGCTCTGTTCTCTACAGATCATAAACAATGAGTATAAGGATGTAAAATTAACGGACAAGAATATTTCCACGAACTCCTTTAAATGGGTAGAGTTATGAAAATTCTAGGATTCAATATGAGTATAAGCCGTACTTTTTTAAAATTCCTTACCCTTGCGCTGATAGCCACTGCAATGATGAACAGCGCCAAGGCCAAGAGTAGCCTCTGGAAAGTAAGCTCGAAAACGGGGACCCTATACCTACAGGGTTCCATCCATATTCTCACTGCGAAAAGCTACCCCCTTGCCCCAGCCATCGAACAGGCCTATGTGAACAGCGATTCCCTGGTCTTTGAAGTCGATATGAAAGAGATGAGCACAGCCGAGACCCAGCAACGCATCATGAAAAAAGCTCTGCTCCCTCCCGCTACAACTCTCAAGGATTTACTCTCCTCGACCATCTATCAACAATTCGATACTTCGTGCACAGAGGTCGGGCTACCGATCGCCGCCTTTGAGGGATTCAAACCTTGGTTTGCCGCAACCACACTTACCCTCATGAAGCTACAAAATATGGGATTCGACTCTCAATACGGGCTGGATCAATATTTTTACACAAAAGCCAAAGCTGATTCTAAGCCCATGATTGGGCTCGAAAGCGTTGATTTTCAAATTGACCTATTCGAAAGTCTCTCCGAATCCAATCCCGATCACTTTGTAGCGCACACTCTGGCTGATCTCGCCGGGATCGATTCCAGAATAAAGACCATGGAAACCGCATGGCGAACCGGAGAAATTGATCGTCTCGGCTCGTTCATTGCAGAAGGTTTCGACGGATATCCCAAATGCTACAAAACATTTATAACCGATCGAAATGCCCGTTGGATTGGCACTTTAGAACGTCTTCTCGGCGAAACCAAAATTCACATGGTAGTCGTCGGCGCCGGTCATTTACCGGGAAAGGGGGGCTTACTTGAGCTACTCAAACAAAAGGGCTACACACTAGAGCAACTTTAAAAATCATACGGGGTATGCAACGTCGGTTCTCATTCATCCTCAAACTCCGCCAGCATAAACGTGTGGTCGGAAGGTTTTTCTTTGAGGCGTGGTTCAATATCGATAAAACAATCGATACTCTTTTTTGCGAGTGACGCAGTGGCCAAAACATAGTCGATCCGCCAGCCTATATTGTGCTGTACGGCATCCTTCACCCGATAGTCGAAGAAGGAATAGAGTTCCTCTTTGGGATGATGCTTGCGAAAAATATCCTCAAAACCGAACTCACATGTTTTCAAAAAAGCATCATGCGCATCCATATGAAAACAAGGATCGTTTTTCTTCCCCTGCGGGTTAGAAACATCAATGGGTTCAACGGCAATATTAATATCACCGATCCAAGCTAACGGCTGATC
This sequence comes from Verrucomicrobiota bacterium, assembly GCA_024279685.1. GTDB lineage: Bacteria > Verrucomicrobiota > Kiritimatiellia > Kiritimatiellales > Pontiellaceae > Pontiella. The sequence goes on from JAJRRI010000162.1 coordinate 10,754, forward strand.
AGCGGTATACTCTTTTTCGAATAATCGGCGAAGACGGGCATACCAACTGAGCTTATAGCGGTACATCACATGATCGACCGCCCGACCTTGTGGCACATAGGTGTTCACCACAGCAACCCCATCCACCATAGCACGAATCAATCGAGTTTCATCAGCGGGACCCCCATCCCTAAAGCCAAAATGAACATCCGTCGGTTTGTTTTTGCTGATAAGTGCAACTCCGTTGTAGGATTTTTCACCTTTAAAAACTACATGATACCCCGCCCGTTCGATAGCCTCCCTTGGAAAATCAACATCCTGAACTTTGGTTTCTTGAATGCCGAGGACATCGGGCTGGTGCTCTTCCAACCATGGAAGGAGGATAGGTAATCGCGAGCGGATGGAGTTGGCGTTAAACGTGGCTATTTTCATTACAGAGAACCCTGGCCGCGACGGCTCTTGTAGCGATCATGCCACAGATGTTTAAACCACATGCGGCTCGTGGAAACAATGAAGAGCACACCCGAAACTATGACCGAAAGAGCTAGGACAAACTTCGATCGATCTTGCGCGGAAATATTACCGGGGTCGCGGTGGCCATCGTAGAACGCCAACGCTCCCAACAGGAGTATGAAAATCGCCAGCCACAGCGTTCCTCGCTGTGGCCTCATTTTAAACATGGGTACTCTTCCACTCTGCATGATTGATTTCTCTTTTTACTTCTAATCTAAAGCGCGTGAGAACTATCGCCTTCCACCCCGAGTTTCGTCCAGCACTTCCTGTGAGTTTTGAATGTAAAGAGTACCGTTAATATCAATTCACCCTTGAAGAAATATTCTGCATGGTTGTGCGTTTTTTAGCGAAAACTCAAAGCGCCTCTGGAATTGAAAAAAGTAGTGACAGGTTCGCTCTTCTTTCCTACCTTCTGAACTTTCCCTATCATAACGATCGATTAACTAACCGTCCCCATTCGCAAACCATCGTCCCCAAAACCTATGAATATTCTAACCTATCTCAAACACAACCAGGCGATCATCGACCGCGCGCTCAAGACAAACTTGCCTCCTGAAAATATCCGCCCTGCCATTCTGCATGAAGCGATGCACTACTGCGTGCTCAACGGCGGAAAACGTATCCGTCCGATTCTCTGCATTGCCGCTGCCGAGGCTTTTGGAGCGGCCGCCGACAAAGCAATACCCTCGGCCGTGGCGATCGAGCTCTACCACTGTTCCACGTTGGTTCATGACGATCTGCCGTGCATGGATGATGACGATCTGCGCCGCGGCATGCCGACCTGCCACGTTAAATTTGGTTCTGCAAATGCTGTACTGACCGGCGATGCATTGATGATTCAGGCCTTTCAGGTGCTGGCAGAAAGCGAGGATGCTCACCTTGCGCTGGAACTCGCACGAGCGGCTGGATCGCTCGGTGTAATTGCCGGACAGGTGGAGGACCTCGCCGCTGAGGGACAGGCCCCCAACGCCGACTTGATCAAATTCATCCACATGAATAAGACCGCCATCCTCATCCGCGCCGCCGTTCGAATGGGGGCGCTCGTGGGTGGAGCCAGTGAAATTGAATTAAACAGCCTTAGCATCTTTGGCGAAAAGATCGGGCTCGCGTTCCAAATCGCAGATGACATTCTCGATGACACTTCCTCCGACGATATCCTTGGAAAACCTGCTGGCTCGGACATCGAGCAACAGAAACTCACCTACACAGCGGTCCACGGCATCGCCGCAGCCAAAGATAAGGTCAAAGAACTCACGTACGAAGCGAGCAAGGCACTCAACACCCTACCGCTTAATACCGAGCCGTTGCACGCCATTGCTGATCACCTCATGAACCGGAAGAATTAAATGAGTCTATTCTACGAAGAGCTCGATTTTCGAGCGACTCCGATCGGCGACTTAATGTTGCGTCGCCGGCGTATGCCTCAATTCGGAGATCGTGATATCTATGAGGTTAAGTTGGGCGAGGATTTTTTAATGACAAGCCTCTTCCACGAGGCGGAATCGCAGCTTGCAAAGCTTGGACTGGCGGCTTTAGAACACAGCAACCTCGAAGTAGCGGTCGGGGGATTGGGCCTCGGCTACACGGCGGTGGCGGCTCTGGAGGATCCGAGGGTAGAATCGCTCGTGGTGGTAGAATATCTCGAAGGCGTGCTGGAGTGGCATAAAACCGGACGGGTTCCGCTGGGTCCAACCTTGATGAACGATTCCCGTTGCCAACTGATGCACGCTGATTTTTTTGCCCTTATACGCGAAAATCCCACTCAAAAATACGATGCGATTTTGCTGGATATCGACCACACCCCGACGAATGTACTGCACCAATTCAACACCCACTTCTATACCGAGAAAGGCCTTGCTGAACTCAAAGGGCATTTAAAACCTAGCGGCGTTTTTGCTCTCTGGGCGGATGGCTTTCCAGAGGCCAACTTTACCCATCGATTGAACACGGTTTTTTCCAGCGCCAAGGCGCATACGATTACCTTTGAAAATCCAGTGACCGGGGGCACCTCCAACGGTGCGGTCTATGTGGCATGGATGGATGATCTAAAAGGTTCCTAGCAATAACCTTGTAAACCCCGCTCCGGACTGTTCTGATTGCCTCAACACGAAAGGAATAGCCATGGCCACACGAAAAAAGAAGAAAAAAAGCCCTCGCATCCTCATCGTCACCCCCGAGATTACCTACCTGCCCGATGGCATGGGAAACATGACCAACAAACTCTCGGCCAAGGCGGGCGGCCTAGCGGATGTCTCAGCCTCGTTGGTTTCGGCGCTCTATGAACTCGGTGCGGATGTTCATGTGGCCCTACCGCACTATCGAAAAATGTTCCACGTCGATATTGGAAGTTTCATCGACGACGAACTCCTAATTTATAAAAGCAAACTACCCAGCGACCGTATCCATCTGGCCGAGGATCGGATCTTCTACTATCAGGATCGCGTCTACAGCAACTCGCAGGAGACCGACCTCAAAATAGCCCTCGCCTTCCAGCGCGAGGTTATCAACAACATCATCCCAACCGTTAAGCCCGATCTGATCCACTGCAACGATTGGATGACGGGGCTGATCCCCGCCGAAGCGCGCATGCTCGGCATCCCCAGTCTCTTCACATTCCACAACATCCATACCGTTAAAACAACGCTCGCCCATCTCGAAGACCGTGGCATCGACGCCGCCGAATTTTGGAGTAACCTATTCTATAGCTGGCCGCCGTATAATTATGAGGAGAGCCGCGAGCACAACATGATCGACTTCCTCTGTAGCGGCATCTTCAGCTCACACTTCATCAATACGGTCAGCCCAACCTTCATGAAGGAAATCGTAGATAATCAGCATCCCTTCGTTCCTGCCAATATCCAACACGAAGTCGCCAGCAAATACCATGCAGGCTGTGCCTCCGGTATACTTAACTCGCCGGATGTCTCGGCCGATCCCGAAACCGATAAATCTTTAGTTGAAAACTACAACGCGGCCAATCACTTCACCGCCAAGCGCGCCAACAAAACCTATCTGCAAGAACGACTAGGACTAGAGGTAAATCCCGACGCACCGCTCTTCTTCTGGCCCTCCCGACTCGACCCCGTACAGAAAGGGTGCCAACTCCTGGCCGATATCCTCTACCAAATCGTCAATCAATACTGGGACGACGGCCTACAGATTGCCTTCATTGCAAACGGATCCTACCAGCAAACCTTCCACGATATTGTCCGTCAACACGACCTCTACAAGCGCGTCGCGGTCTGCGACTTTGACGAAGGCTTATCGCATATCGGCTTTGCCGCCTCCGACTTCCTGTTTATGCCGTCCCTTTTCGAACCCTGCGGCCTGCCCCAAATGACCAGCGTGATCTACGGTTCGCTACCGATCGCTCGCGATACCGGCGGACTGCACGACTCTGTCTTTCATCTGGATGTTGAAAACAACAGCGGCAACGGTTTCCTATTCGAATCCTACGACTCGGGCGGCCTCGCTTGGGCGATCGCCCAAGCCATCGATTTCTACCGCCTCGACGAACCTACGCGAGGCGCGCAGATCGGTCGGATCATGGAGGAGAGCAAGAAAAGCTTCAACCATGCCGTGACCGCGCAGGCCTACATCGACATCTATCAGAAAATGCTTAATCGCCCGCTCGTTGACGAAGTTTTTGAAAAATAGATTGGTGACCCTATGAGAAGCCCCCACCTTACAAAACTTTCCACCGATCCGTGGCTCGAACCGTTCCTCGACAAACTTAAACAGCGGGCCGACCATACCCAATATGTCGCGGACCGCCTGACCGGAAGCAAACAGACCCTTAACGAATTTGCCAACGCACATGAATACTATGGGTTGCACTTTCGCAACGAAAAATGGGTCTTTCGCGAATGGGCGCCCAACGCCACCGCGATCTATCTCATTGGCGATTTTTCCAACTGGGAACAGCACGAATCTTATGCCATGCACTATGGCGACGGGGACGGGGTCTGGGAAATTGAACTCCCCTCGGAAAAAATGGCGCACGGCCAACTCTACAAACTAAAACTTTACTGGCCCGGAGGCGAAGGAGAACGACTGCCGGCCTACACCCGCCGCGCGGTACAAGATCTCGAAACCCACATCTTCTGTGCGCAGGTTTGGCATCCAGCGACGGCTTACCAATGGACGTTCCCAGAGCCAGCAAAACCCATCGATGCGCCACTCATCTACGAATCGCACATCGGCATGGCACAAGAAGAGGAAAAAGTCGGTTCCTACCTAGAATATAAAGAAAAAATTCTGCCCCGCGTCGTCGCCATGGGCTACAACACCATCCAATTCATGGGCATTATGGAACATCCCTACTACGGCTCGTTTGGCTATCATGTTTCCAACTTCTTCGCGGCCTCCTCGCGCTTCGGAACCCCAGAAGAGCTCAAGGAACTCATCAATGCCTGCCATGAAGCAGGCCTTGCCGTCATTATGGACCTCGTCCATTCTCACGCCGTGAAAAACGAAAAGGAAGGCCTCTCTTGCTTCGACGGAACGCTTTACCAATACTTTCACGACGGTGACCGGGGAGACCACGAGGCCTGGGACTCTCGTTGCTTCGACTATGAAAAGCCTGAAGTCCTTCATTTTCTACTCTCCAACGCCCGCTACTGGCTTGATGAATTTAACTTCGATGGCTACCGTTTTGATGGCGTGACCTCCATGCTCTACCACCACCGCGGCCTAGGCACCGCCTTCACTGACTATGCGTGCTACTTCGATGGCTCCACCGACCTCGATGCCCTCGCCTACCTTGCTCTGGCCAACCAACTCATCCACGAAGTACGCCCCGCAGCCATTACCATCGCTGAAGATGTCTCCGGCATGCCCGGCCTTGTCGCAGCTGCCACAGACGGTGGCTGCGGTTTCGACTACCGACTCTCTATGGGCGTGCCCGACACTTGGTTTAAACTCGTCAACGACACGGCTGACGAAGAATGGAGCATGGGTTGGCTCTTCCACGAACTTTCCAACCATCGTGCCGACGAGCAGGTTATCTCCTATGTCGAATCGCATGACCAAGCCCTCGTCGGCGGGAAGACCTTCATCTTCGAACTCATCGATTCCGCCATGTACGACGGCATGCACCGCGACGACAAAAACCTCAAGGTCGATCGAGGTCTCGCGCTCCATAAAATGGCGCGCTTGGCCACCCTCGGCGCCGCAGCACATGGCTATCTCAATTTCATGGGCAACGAATTCGGTCATCCCGAGTGGATCGACTTTCCACGTGAAGGCAACGGTTGGTCCTATCAATACGCCCGTCGCCAATGGAACCTGCGCGATAATCCCGAACTTAAGTTCCACTTCCTCGCTGACTTTGACCAAGCCATGGTCAACCTCATTCGCGAGTGTGACGTCGTCGGAAACGATCCCGTCCAGCTCCGACTCATTAATGAAGGCGATAAAACCATGGCCTTCGAGCGCGCGGGCCTACTTTTCTGCTTTAACTTCCATCCCAACAAATCGTTCAGTAACTATCCCGTTGATGCCACCCCCGGCACCTACGATCTAATTCTCCACACCGATGCCCCCGAGTTCGGGGGCCACGATAGCATCCAAGACGAGCACACCTTCGAGACCTTTGATTTTAACGATGGCGAGCACGACCGCCACCAAATCAACATCTACATTCCCGCTCGCACCGGATTCGTCCTCAAACGGGTATCTGCGGTCTAATACCCTATTCACTTAAATGAGATTCAAACACTCGCTGCGTTTAAGGCACAAAGGTTGCCACTCCCGATGGTTGTTGCTGTCGTTCCTCCAGCCTCGCTTCGCGTGTGAACTTCGTATCTTGGTGTTTAAACCCATGGATACGAATCAAAGTTAAGCGATTCAAATGAGGTAGGGATGGCTCGCCGAGCCGTTCGAGTAGCCCTCCAGCAAAGCTCATCTAGCGCGGCCATTCCACCTCCGTGCGTGAAATCCGTGACCCAAGACTTTCCTTCGTGACTTCATGTGCCCCCCCCCATCCCATAAGAACCCTATCCCTACAACAAATCCAGCGGGCTCTTCACGGCATCGATATCCTTGCTCATCACATGCGTGTAGATCTCCGTCGTCTTCATATCCTTGTGCCCCATCAACTCCTGCACCATCCGAATATTAATTCCATTCTCCAACGGACGGGGTTTGAATCGGCGCGGCAACGATGAAATTACGTGGATTGGAATGGATGAGAAATCGTTTAGGAAAGGCCATAACTACGTTTCGCTCATGAACGATCTAGAACACTCCCGTGTGCTTGATGTCGTGGAAGGGCGGGAGGGAAAGGCTGCCGACAAGCTCATTACCAAGGCCTTGGATGAGGGGCAGCGTGAAAGGGTCTGCGGCGTGGCCATCGACATGTCGGCTCCCAATCCGTCGCCACCTGCCACATGCGGATATTGTCCATGACAAATTCCACATCGCCAAACATCTTAACGAAGCCGTTGATAAGACCCGCCGCAAGGAGCACCGCAATCTACTCAAGAACAAGGACGAGCGTCTCACCGGCACCAAATATTCGTGAAAACGGGTCCTGAATGGCACCTTTTTCCTTTGGCTAAAGGACCTACCCCCGATTCATCAGCGAGCGGACGGTTTCTTTGCCGAGTGGGGTGAGGTGGAGGTGGTTTCCGGTTTTTAAAAGTAGGCCGTTGCGGATACCGGAGGCTACGACTTTTTGGGCATATTTTGGCTCCCATTTCAGGTCATCTTGTAAATGCCGAACATGGCTTTCCTCTTCTTCCTCGGGCGTACCTTCGTGGTGGAGCAAATGCACGCAAAGCGTATAGCAGGCGAAGATCCATTTACGGTCGCGCGCGATAAGCCATTTAGAAATCATGCCGTAGCGGGGTGAGAAAAAAAGTGCGATTGCAAAGAACATTCCGCAGACCACCGCCATCGTTCCTGAGATTGAGGTATCGAGCGAGAAGGCGAGAAGCACCCCCACGGCAGCACTGGTGATTCCGATCCCCATACTTAATAGGATCATTAGTGCCAGTGAATCGGTGAGCAGGTAGGCCGTAGCTGCCGGAGCAATCATCAGCGCGACTACAAGAATGGAGCCGACTGAATCGAACGCTCCGACAGCGGTAATGCTGACCATGATCATCAAACCATAGTGTAACAAGTGAGGGCGGAACCCGAGGCTGGCCGCCAATCCCGCATCGAAGGTGGATAGTTTGAGTTCTTTGAAAAACCCGAGTAAAAGTAGTAAATTAATCAACGCAATCAATCCCATACTCCAGGCCGAGCGCGGCCCAAGATCAACACCCCCAACCACGAAACGATCGAATGGGGCCAAAGCAATTTCACCCGTCAATACGGCATCCACATCGAGATGGATATCTCCGGCATATTTACTGATTAGAATGACGCCTATGGAAAAGAGTGCAGGGAAAACTAAACCGATCGATGCATCTTCCTTGACCAGCTTCGTCTTCAGCAAAAGCTCCGAAAGCATAACGGTCAAGACTCCAGTAGCGGCCGCCCCGATCATCAGGAGTGGAGAATGAAAATTCTTTACTAAAAAGAAGCTGATTACAATGCCGAATAAAACCGAGTGGCTGATCGCATCGCTTTGAAGGGACAGGCGGCGGAGCACTAGAAATACGCCCGGCATGGAACAGGCGGCGGCAACGATGCAGGCGATCAGTATAATGTCAAAAATCACAATCGCTCCTTTCCTTCCATCTCGGCATGGGCTGTTTTCACCTGCTTTAACCCAGCGGAGGTCAGGCGAATGCCACCCGCTCCAGAGCGCTCGGTCCAACCTTGCTGAGTGAGCGTATCGAGATAGCGATCAATCCGCTCACGATTGACGGCTTGAAGGGAACGAATCTCATGATAGTGACTTCCAGGTTCATGGTTTTGTTCTAACCAATATAGTTCTTCCAGCAAACGCGCCTGCGTAATTTCTCCATGATGGCTTCTACGTCTTATCCAGCGCCATAACAGTCCGCGATTGGGTGCAAACAGAATGGAGATCAGGAAGAAAAGTGTGATGATGCATACGGTCGCAGGCCCCGTCGGTAGGTGCGTAATGCTACTACTCAGTAAGGCTCCAGAAATACTCGCGCCCATTCCAAATAGTGCGGAGAGTAAGGCCATGATTTCCATTCGGTTGGTCCACTGTCGGGCGGCCGCAGCGGGGGCCACCAGCATGGCACTCATCAACACCACGCCTACGGTCTGTAGGCCCACGGTAATCGCGACAACAATCAGTGAGAACAAAAGCATATCGAGCCAACGCACCGGAAGCCCGAGCGAACGGGCATAGTCGGCATCGAAGGTGGCAATCTTGAATTCCTTCCAGAATAGAAGCACCGCGCAGACGGAAATAAGCGTGAAAGCGGCCATCACATGGACATCCTGCCGCAACATGGTTGAGGCATTGCCGTAGAGAAATTTAGTCAGCCCAGCTTGATTTGCGGTGGGTAGCTTTTGAATGACGCTAAGCAGCGCTAGACCGAAGCCGAAGAAGACGGCCAACACCACGGCTATAATCGTATCGAGCTTGATCCGCGAGCGATTAACCACGGCGGGCATGATCATCGTTCCCAGCCACCCCGCCGCCATAGCACCCAGAGTCAGAGCCAGCGGATGTTTTACGCGAAGGAGTAGAAAGACCAAGGCAATGCCCGGTAGGGCTGCATGCGAAATCGTATCGCCCAATAGGCTCTGTTTGCGCAGCAACGCATAGACCCCAAACACACCCGACAGAAGGCCCACCAATGCGCCGCCCAGCACGACGGTCGTTAGTGTATAGTCAAAATCGATCATGAAAATCCCTCAAGACCGCAAGAAGGCTGCCCGGCCCCCATAGGCCCGATGCAGATTTTCTTTCGTAAGCACTTCATCCACTGGCCCCAGCGCAATACGGCGAACGTTCAACAACATGCACCAGTCAAAATACTCCTTCAATGTCTGTAGGTCATGGTGAACCACAATCACGGTTTTTCCTTTGAACCGCAGCTCCTGAAGTAGTTGAATGATGGACCGTTCCGTCGCGGCATCCACCCCGGAGAAGGGTTCATCCATAAAGTAAAGATCTGCATCCTGCACTAAGGCGCGCGCCAAAAATACTCGTTGCTGTTGTCCCCCCGAAAGTTGGCTGATCTGCCGTTGCGCAAATTCGGCCATACCGACCTTTTCAAGCGCATCCATGGCCATCTCCCGCTCGGTTTTTCCCGGACGCATAAACCAACCCAGGTGGCCATAGCGCCCCATAGTAACCACATCGAGTGCATGCGTGGGGAAATCCCAATCGACACTTTCACGTTGAGGCACATAGCCGACCCGTTTGCGTTGGGAAGCATAGGGTTTTCCGAAAATTTTGATGCGACCTGCTGCGGTAGGAATCAGTCCAAGAGACGCTTTTATAAAGGTACTTTTCCCCGCACCATTGGGCCCCACAATAGCCAGCAAAGTGCCTTCGGGAACGACGCAGTCAACATCCCACAGCACCGGCTTTTCATGATAGGCCACGGTTAGATCCGTAACGTCCAGCGGCAAGGGAGATGAGGAGGAAGGATTAGTCATGACCGGAATCTAACAACGCCGATACGATCGTGTCGATATTATGCGTCACCATGCCGACATAAGTTCCTTCGAACGTTCCTGCATCGCCCATGGCATCGGAAAAGAGTTCGCCACCCACTTCCACGCTCCATCCCTTCGCCCAAACGGCCTCTTGAACCGCCTGAATATTTTTCACGGGAACGGACGATTCCACAAAAATGGCGCGAATCTGGCGATCAACGATTAGGTTAACCAAATTTTGAACATCCTTCGTTCCGGCTTCCGCTTGAGTGGAGATCCCTTGCAAACCGGCAACTTCAAAACCATAGCGCTGACCAAAATAATTAAACGCATCATGGGCGGTCACCAATATACGCTGTTCCGGCGGCACTCGTTCGACCTGCTCTGCCACATACGCATGCACGACATCCAACTCAGCGAGATAGGAGACGGCATTCTGATTAAACTCCGGCGCAAGGGCAGGATATTTTTCGGATAGTGCTCTAGCGATCTCCTCGACGGCATATTTCCACAAGGTTACATCGAACCAAACGTGGGGATCATAATGACCGGCATACTCTTCTGGAGAGAATAGGAATGATTTAGGAATAGATTTGGTTACCGCAACCGTTGTGCGTAATTGTCCCATCTTCTCAAATAACTCGCCCATTTTCGATTCAAGGTGAAGTCCGTTATAGAAAATTATATCGGCCGCCTGTAAGGCCAGAACATCACTCGGCGTAGCTTTATACAGGTGTGGATCCACTCCGGGTCCCATCAAACTATGTACCGCCACATGCTCTCCACCGATCACCGTTATTACATCGGAGATCATGCCGATCGTCGCTACTACCTTGATGCGATCGCTTGCCTCGGAGTCTTGCTTTTGGTGATTAGAACAACCGAACAAAACAAGTGCCGTTAAAAGTGCCCCTAACGTGCTACCCACTTTCATTTTTGGTTTCATAATGAACCCGTTAGTTTTGGCAACAAGACGGTTTACCACACCCTTTTGAATTATTTTTGGAAAGCGCGCGGATCGTATTGTAAGGGAAGAAGCCCGTATTGTGCCCATCGGACCAATCGACCGTCACCGCATAGTTTCCGATAATCCCAACCTTTTCGGCATGAAGATCCGCCGGAAGGGTGGTTGGATCCAGTAGCGGCGCACGCGTCATTTCATCGATACATAACGCACAGGAACACGATTTTCGAAGCTCCAAATTAGGAACCGTGGCGGTCTCGCCGGTTTCGGGCCACGTCAGCGTAATAGATTCAGCATCGTGCGCTACCTCAGGTCGGGTTGGATTTTCGAGCATCTTCTTACCGAGCGCGCGGATGACAACATCCGTGGTTTCATTCGCAACTTCGCTTCCGGCCAATTCCTCCAACGAACCGCTTAAACTTGCGGTGATGGGAAGTTCTGCCAGCGTTTCAAGGCCGAAGCGCTCTTCAAGCGTCTTCCCGCCCGCTTCGCCGAAAATCAGATGCTTCTTATCGCAGCCATCGCAGATGAAGTAGGCCATATTTTCGATCACACCGAGTACAGGTACGTTCACCTTGTCGAACATCATGATGCCTTTGCGCACATCCGTCAGCGAAAGCTGGTGCGGTGTGGTGACGATTACGGACGCATCAATCTGGATCGATTGCGAAATAGTGAGTTGAATATCTCCTGTGCCCGGCGGCATATCGATAATAAGATAATCAAGATCGCCCCACGCTACGTTGTGTAGAAGTTGCTGCATGTACTGCGAAACCATCGGGCCACGCAATACGGCGGGGCCATCCCCTGCCAGAAAACCAAACGACATCAGCTTAATCCCCTCGGCTTCGTTCGGTATAAATTTTTGGTCCTCCGAGGCACGTACGCCCGTTTTATGGAGATTGAACAAAGTCGGAATCGACGGGCCATAGATATCGGCATCAAGCAGACCCACCTTTGCCCCGCGCGCCCCCAACGTCCGCGCCAGTAGAGCGGCCACAGTGGATTTGCCCACCCCACCCTTGCACGAGCTGACCGCCAGGATATACTTCACATCCTTCAGTCCGCTCGTTTCCTCGGTCTGGCGCACTTCGGGCTTACGGGCCGTCATGTTAACGAGCACCTTTTCGACCCCCGGCAGGTCGCCGACCAAATCGAGTGCTTGCTTCTGAAACACCGGACTCAACGGGCAGGCCGGAGTCGTTAATTCGATGGTGAACGAAACCGTTTCGCCGTCAATGACCATATCCTGCACAAAACCCAACGAAACAATATCGCGTTGGAAATCGGGATCAATAATTTGACTAAGTTCGTCGAGAATCTGTTGTTCAGTAATCATGATTTTTCCTTAAATAAGTCCTAATGCGAGTAAGGCGGCGGTAGACATGTTTTCACGGGTCCAAGGGGGATCGAATACCAGTTCAATTTCCACATCCGATACGCCTTCAGTTTCCAATATTGCAGCCTGAATATTGGCAGGAATCCGTTCCGCTTCCGGGCAGTTCGGAGCGGTAAGTGTTATACGAACATAGACCTTTTTATCCGTGTCAATATCTAGGTTATAGATGAGCCCAAGGTCGTACACATTCACCGGAATTTCCGGATCGAAGACCTGACGCAACGAGCGAACTACCTGAAGAAACAGGTCGTTATCGGAATCCTTTAATAGGAAGCGTTCTTTTTTCTTTTTTCCAAACATGATTTTATTCCGTGGTTATTTCATCTTTTAGTTTTTTAAATGCGGCATCGAATGTGTGCCAAGCTAATGTGGCACATTTTACGCGTACCGGAAACTCCTTCACCCCGGTCAACACTTTTAATTTTCCAAGCGGAACGTCTTCGGGATGTTGCTTTTCGTCGGTCAATGCATGGTGAAAACTTTTGAATAGGGCTTGAGCTTCGGCTTCGGTTTTCCCCTTGAGGGCAACCGTCATCATTGAAGCCGACGAGGTGCAGATCGCGCACCCTTGACCATCGAATGAAATATCTTCAACCACCCCGTCCTTGAGATCTAGGTAGACATCAATTTGGTCGCCACACAGGGGGTTGACTCCATGAGCGAATCCATCCGGATTTTCGATCTTCCGATAGTTCCGCTTGTTCTTGTTGTGGTCGAGAATGACCTCTTGGTACAGCTCACGTAAATTGTCCATTATGAAAACATTCCTATCGTTTTTTTGATGGCCTCATTCAACACATCGATTTCAGCGAAGGTATTATACATCGCGAACGAGGCACGAGCGGTGGCCGGAATTTTATAACGCTCCATAACCGGTTGGGCGCAGTGGTGTCCGGTACGAATCGCCACACCTTCCATATCGAGCAGGGTCCCAATGTCGTGCGGATGTACTTGATCGAGCACGAACGAAATCAACCCCGCTTTCTGTTCGGCTTGGCCAATGATCCGTAACCCGTCAATCTCCTTGAGCTTCGACGTGGCATATTCGAGCAGACCATGCTCATGTGCGGCGATGGCACCGAGGCCAATCGACTGCACGTATTCAATCGCGGTGCCCAGTCCGATTGCGCCGGCAATATTCGGCGTTCCGGCTTCGAACTTGTACGGCAACGTGTTGTATTCCGTCTTTTCAAAGCTCACGGAAAGGATCATATCGCCCCCACCCTTATACGGCGGCATTTTGTTCAGCAATTTTTCTTTCCCATAAAGAGCACCGATCCCCGTGGAACCATAAAGCTTGTGACCCGAAAAAGCGTAGAAATCGCAACCCAGCGCCTGGACATCTACCGGAATGTGCGAAACGGCTTGCGCCCCATCCACGAGTACGGCAATGCCTTTGGCATGTGCAGCATCAATAATTTCTTTGATTGGATTCACCGTTCCGAGCGCATTGGAAACATGCACGACCGAAACGATCTTCGTTTTTTCCGAAAGAAGTTCGGCAAAACGATCCATCTCCAGTTCGCCCTGATCGGAGATCGGCACCACTTTCAGTTCCGCCCCGGTCTGTTCGCAAATCATCTGCCACGGAACAATATTGGAGTGGTGCTCCATGTGGGTAATGAGAATTTCGTCGCCCTTTTTCAAAAGCGGTCGTGCATAGCTTTGTGCGACGAGATTGATCGACTCGGTGGTACCGCTTGTAAAAATAATTTCATGTATACAGTCGGCGTTGATGAAACCGCGGATGGCCGCCCGACTATTTTCGTAGGCCTTCGTGGCATCCTGACTTAGCTGGTGAACGCCCCGATGAATATTGGAATAGCCCGACTCGTAGAGATCCTTTATCGCATGGATCACCTGAACTGGGTGCTGGCTCGATGCCGCGTTATCAAGATAGACCAACGGCTTTCCGTGTACCTCGGTCGCGAGAATGGGGAAGTCGTTGCGAATGGACTCCACATCGTATTGCGCCACGTTGCTCATCCGGCAACCTATTCGAGCCAATCCTGAACCAGCCGGCCGACATATTCCTTCACCGCAGAGCTCTTCACTTCATCGAGCACTTCATTCGCAAAAGCATAGGTCAGCATGGCATGGCCTTGTTTGGGATCGATGCCGCGGGTTTGCAGATAATAAAGCGCTTCTTCATCCAGTTCACCAACCGTAGCTCCGTGCGTACATTTGACGTCGTCCGCATAGATTTCAAGTTGCGGAAGTGAGTGAATTTTTACCCCTCGGCTTAACAGCAAGTTCCGATTACTTTGCACCGCATCGGTCTGTTGTGCATCCTGTTGAACCAAAATTCGCCCACAAAAAACGGCGCGCGCCTTTTCGTCGAGGATGCCTTTATAGAGTTCGTGGCTGTTGCAGCGTGGCACGGCATGGTCCATGAACAAATGCGTATCAAAATGTTGCTTGTCCTTGAGTAGATAAAGGCCATTACAGATGGCCTCGCTCCCCTCCCCAAGCAGCTTGCCGCGAATGTCATTGCGGCCCAGCGCAGCACCTAATGTGAAGGAATGATTGCTGAATAGTACATTTTCACCCAGTTGAGCTTCCACGGTTTGAAAGTGAAAGGCGGTCGCACTTTCGAGCTGGATCTTATAGTGATCGACGTTGGAATGATCCGCACAAAACAACTCGGTCACGGCATTGCTCCAATAGGAGGTATTGGGTTGCCCAATATATTCCTCGATCACGGTAACGTGGGACGCTTTGCCGGCGGAAATAAAATTTCTCACATGGAAAGCCGCACCATCCAAATCGGCCAGATAGATCAGGTGAATGGGAGAATCGAGCGATACGCCATCGGCAATTTCGATGAATGCACCGTCTGTAAATCCAGCTGTATTTGCGGCAACAAATGCACTCTGTGAATCCGATAACTGTCCCAACCGAGGATCGAGATGATCCATGATGGAACCCACTTTAACCCCTGCCGGAAGTCCGTCTATTTTTGACTTTTCCGAGGATAGTTTTCCATTTTCAAAGACGAGATAATAATCGCCCAACGGCTTGAATTTTAGATTGGAAGCCTTCCACTCCGTTGAAAATTCCGTATTCGCCACTCGAGAAACATCGGTAAAACGCCAACGTTCATCTTTCGTGGTCGGGAAGCCATCCGCTTTAAAATGGGCGGCGGCCGTTTCGCGTAGCTGCTGCAATTCCATAATTTAGACTCCCTCTTCGCCGGCCCACGAGGCATAGCCATCGTTTTCAAGTTCGAGAGCCAGCTCCTTACCGCCGGACTTGACGATCTCGCCACTAACCATCACGTGAACAAAGTCCGGTACGATGTAATCGAGTAGACGCTGATAGTGAGTAATAACCAAAAAGCTGCGATCTGGAGTCCGGAGCGCGTTCACTCCATCCGAGACAATGCGCAGTGCGTCGATATCGAGTCCCGAGTCGGTTTCGTCGAGAATACCGAGCTTAGGCTCGAGCATTGCCATCTGAAAAATTTCGTTCCGCTTTTTTTCACCGCCGGAAAATCCGGAATTAACGGCGCGTCCCAAGAGATCGTCGCGGATCTTTACCACTTGCTTCTTGTCCTCGATTAGATCGAGGAAGTCCATGGCATCGAGCTGTTCCTCGCCGCGGTGTTCACGCACCGCGTTAACCGCTGCCTTAAGGAAATACATATTGCTGATCCCCGCGATTTCGACCGGGTACTGAAAGGCTAAAAACAGACCCGCGCGAGCCCGCTCATGAGCCGCTAGGTCGTCGAGGTCAGCGCCATCAAACTGAATTTTGCCCTGCGTTTTTTCATAGATTTCGTTGCCGGCCAGCACATTCGCTAGCGTGCTTTTTCCGGAGCCGTTCGGCCCCATGATTGCATGAACTTCGCCGGGATTGATGGTCAGGTTGATCCCTTTTAGGATCTTATTTCCCGCCACATTCGCGTGCAGATTTTTTATATCAAGTAGTGCCATTGTTTTCTCCAATTCTGACTTTGGGCTTTAGACCTTAGGCTTTAGGTCGGCCGCCACATTAAAAATATTTTCCTATCGTCTAAAGCCTATAGCCCAAGGCCTTTTTACCCCACTGATCCTTCGAGACTAATGCCGAGCAACTTTTGCGCTTCGACAGCGAACTCCATCGGTAGTTCCTTAAATACTTCCTTACAAAATCCATTCACAATCAGGCTTATGGCTTCTTCCGTATCGAGGCCCCGCTGGTTGCAATAGAAAATTTGGTCCTCGCCGATCTTGGTGGTGGTGGCCTCGTGCTCCACCTGCGCGGTCGGGTTGTTAATATCGATATACGGAAAGGTATGTGCGCCGCACCGATCACCAATCAACATCGAGTCGCACTGTGAATAGTTGCGAGCATTCTCGGCGGTTTCTACCACCTTCACCATACCCCGGTAGGTATTCTGCGCCTTTCCGGCGGAGATGCCTTTACTAATGATCGTGCTCCGAGTGTTCTTACCCACGTGGACCATCTTGGTTCCCGTGTCGGCCTGTTGCATGTTGTTCGTGACCGCAACGGAATAAAACTCGCCCACCGAATTATCACCCTTAAGAATGCAGCTGGGATATTTCCACGTAATGGCGGAACCGGTCTCAACCTGCGTCCACGAAATCTTCGAGTTGTCCCCGCGACAGTGGCCCCGCTTGGTAACGAAATTGTAGATACCGCCCTTCCCTTCTTTATTTCCGGGGTACCAATTTTGGACGGTGGAGTATTTGATTTGCGCATCCTTATGAGCAATCAGCTCGACCACCGCCGCGTGCAATTGATTTTCGTCGCGCTGCGGGGCGGTACATCCCTCAAGGTAGCTCACGTACGCGCCTTCATCGGCGATGAGTAGCGTCCGTTCAAATTGTCCGGTATTGGCGGCGTTAATGCGAAAATAAGTGGAGAGTTCCATCGGGCAACGAACGCCTTTGGGAATGTAACAAAACGAGCCATCGGAGAATACAGCCGAGTTTAGTGTGGCATAATAGTTATCCTTATAAGGGACTACCGTGCCGAGATATTTTTTGACCAACTCGGGATGTTCCTTCACGGCATCAGAAAAGGAGCCGAAGATGATCCCCACGTCCTCTAGGTTGTTCTTAAAGGTCGTTGCCACAGAAACCGAATCGAATACGGCATCGACGGCCACGGTGGCCACCCCCGCCAGCACTTCTTGTTCTCCCAGAGGAATGCCTAATTTTTTATAGGTTTCGAGGAGCTCAGGATCGATGTCATCGAGGCTCTGAGGCGCATCAATTTTTTGCTTCGGCGCGGAATAATAACTTAACGCCTGATAATCGATGGGCGGAAACTCTACCTTCGCCCATTCTGGCGGAGTCAATGTGGTCCAATGATGATACGCCTTCACGCGCCACTCGGTCAGCCATTCTGGCTCCTCCTTGCGGCGGGAGATTTCGCGGACAATCCCTTCGTTTAGTCCTGGAGGCAGAGTATCGGTCTCGATATCGGTAACAAAGCCATATTTGTATTCCTTGTCCGTCAACTCATCGAACGATTTTTCGTCTTTAATTTTCATATTGTTCCTATGTATCGCTTCTACGCTTCCGAGACATTAATAAATATTCGGGTGGAGAATTGTTCTATTCCTTTAACCTGCAACCATATCAGCCAACGAGAGTTCGGTAAGAGCATCGATCACCACTTTATTCACTTGTTTCCAGCTTTCGCTAACTTGGCAGTCGCGATCACACCCCTCGGCACTGGAGCAGTCCGTAATTGCTACGGGGCCTTCGATGACTTCGACAATCTCGGCGGCTGTAATTGTGGCGGCTGAACGGGCCAGGGAATACCCTCCCTTGCTGCCCTGATGGGATGTTAAAATCCCACCTTTGGTCAAAATTTTAAGCACTTTACTCACCGTCGGTAGAGCCAACCCGCTTGCGGCTGAAAGATCCTTTGCATTATGCAATAATCCCTCGTCCCGACTCGCCATATAGGCCAGCAGGATAAATCCATAATCCGTAATTTTTGTGATCCTAAGCATCGTCGATTTTTATTATACTAGACCTATTTGGTCTTAATTGGCCAATAACCTAGCAGAAGCTTTTTTACGGGCAAGCCTTTTGTTCCAGATTTTCCATGCACGAGCGGCCTCAAAATAAATAACCTCGAAAGGTCCGGTAGAGCGAGACACGGTCTTTCTATATGAGTTCAGTATCGGCGCATCCGCATTGAGAAATCCTTTCTGTTATCAGCGGAAACCGCCTCGACGAATCCGGGTTGTGTTGCGCGGGGAGGAGCGCCTTTGGGCTGCAAAAAAAGCACACTCCACAAGCGTCCGATGATCGAGAGCCTTCGCAGAAAAAGTGGCATCATACCGAGTTTCGGCATCCGAACGAATCCATCTGGAGGCTCCCTATGAGCACCACACCCTTGCGGCAACGCACCCTCGACACCCTCAAGCTCGGACACTATTCCGAGCGGACTATCACGACCTACATCGACTGGCTGATTCGGCTGGGCGAACACTACCACCGCTCTCCGGC
>JAJRRI010000163.1 GCA_024279685.1 Verrucomicrobiota bacterium
GAGGAAACCGTGATGCGACGTGGGCTCATGGCATAGCCCCATTCGGACGTGAGGATTTCGACGCTTTTGAGCACCTCGTCCAAGTTGTCGAACGGTTCGCCCATGCCCATGTAGACGATATTGGTGATGTCGTTGCGTTCGAATAAAAGGTGTCAGTAAAAGGTGTCAGAAAAGGGGTCAGAGTACCAGCTTTCGTCAAGAGGTTTTTTTGAAGTTTATTTCCGAGATGGGTAGGCAAGCACGTATAGAGGCTCAGTCCGACTATCGCAAGCGGTTCGCCCCCTCCTCACCCCCAACCCCAACCCTGCAGGCCCACCAGCCTTTATTTTCAACAAATGGATTGATCTGAAAATCACAGGGTCTAGTAAAGATGACTAGGGATTAGGAAGTCTTAATTAAAAGACAATATGCATCTTCCATCCGCCCATTTAATCTCCTAAACTTCCGCCCAATTTAAAATGAAAGGAACTCTTCATGAACGTTTCAACCGCCATCCAAAACCGCCGCGCCGTAAAGAGCTTTGATACGGACCATAAAATGACGAAAAAGGAGCTCGAAAAACTACTCGCGCTGACCTTACTTTCCCCAACGGCATTCAACATCCAAAACTGGCGGTTTGTGGTGGTGGACGATTCTGAGCAACGTAAACAAATCCGCGCGGTTTCGTGGGGCCAGGCGCAAGTCACCGATGCCTCGGTATTGATCATCCTCTGTGCCGATCTCAAGGCGTGGGAAAAGGAACCGATGCGCTACTGGAAATCCGCTCCCGACCCCGTGCGAGAATTCATGGTTCCGGCCATCGGACAATATTATAAGGATCTCGATCAAGTGCAACGCGACGAAGCAATGCGCTCCTGCGGCATCGCCGCCCAGACGCTCATGCTTGCCGCGCAGTCCATGGGCTATGATTCCTGCCCGATGGATGGCTTCGACTATGCTGCCGTCGGCGAACTCATTAACCTCCCCGAGGACCACGCCATCAGCCTGTTTGTTGCCATCGGAAAAGGCATTGGCGAATCTCACCCGCGCATCGATAAACTTCCCATGGATGAAGTGGTTATTACCGACCGATTTTAGACTAAAAATTCTACGCGGAAAAATCGACGCGGCGGTCTTTTCCAACTCTAGCCGCCGCAGACCCGAAAATCGGCAATCTAAAATCGGCAACCCATTATCTATTCTGCTACATTCTGACGAATGCAGAACAAACCCGTCATCCAGTTATTATCCGATCAGGTCATCAATAAAATTGCCGCCGGCGAGGTAGTGGAGCGGCCGGCCTCGGTGATGAAAGAATTGTTTGAAAATGCGCTCGATGCGGGAGCGACCCACATTGAGGTGGAAATCATTCGCGGAGGGCGGCAACTCATTGCCATCACCGACAACGGCTGCGGGATGAACCGCGACCAGGCACTGCTCAGCATCGAACGCCATGCCACCAGCAAGATTCGATCAGAAGCCGACATCGAAAATATCCACACCTTAGGATTTCGCGGCGAGGCGCTCTCCTCCATTTCATCGGTTTCGCGCTTCACACTCATCACTCGGCCAGAGGAACAACTTTCCGGCACAGAAATTCAGATTGCGGGCGGAAAAATGCTGAGTGTGGAAGAGATGGGTTGCCCCGTGGGTACGCGTATGGAGATCCGCAACCTCTTCTTCAACGTACCCGCCCGTCGCAAATTTCTACGGGCGGAGCAGACTGAACTCGCTCATATCCGCCAGCTCTTCCTCGTGCATGCTCTCGCCCATCCAGAGGTTGGAATGAGCCTCAAGGTCGACGAGCGGATGGTCTATACCCTGCCCGCCGCCGGAAAAATGGAAGATCGAATTTCGGAACTCTATAGTGCTGGATTTTTGGAACAACTCCTGCCGCTCAGCTATACCGATGGTGAGCACACTATCACCGGGTTTGCCGGCCTACCGCAGACCGGACGCAAGGATCGACAGGATCAATATATCTTCGTAAATGGCCGACCAGCCTCCGCGCCCGTCGTCTATCACGCGCTTAACGAAGCCTACCATTCACTCATCGCCAAAGGCCGCTTCCCCGCCGTATTCCTCTTCATCGAGATGGAGCCGTCGCTCGTCGACGTTAATGTCCACCCGACGAAAAAAGAAGTCCGCTTCCGTCGCCCCAACCCATTGCGCAACGCGGTTCTTGCCGCGCTACAAAAGGCCCTCACTCTTCAAGATATAGGGAGCGACGACGGGGAAAAGATCGCTCTGCCCCCGCAACCCCCCATCCGCCCAACGTTTGAAACGCAGAAGAAAATGGATGAATTACTCATACGACCGGACCTCGTAGAATCTCGAATTTCGAATAAGGAATCGCGAACGCCGACGGAGACTTCCCCGAAAGCCCAAAGCCCAAAACCGAAAGCCCCTTCCCCCTGGGGTTGGTGCCGGATCGTTGGGCAGATCGGCGAAAACTATGTGGTGCTCGAAACAGAAGATGGCTTTGTGCTGATGGAACCGCGAGCGGCACACGAGCGGGTCCTCTTCGAAAAATTCATGGCCGCCATCCACCAGAACAGCATTCAACAGCAAGGGCTACTCGCCCCGGAATCGATCGACTTGCTCCCCTCCGACGCTCAAATTGTACGGGATCATATCGAGTCTTTGCAGGAGCTAGGCTTCGGCGTATCGGAGTTTGGCGGCGATACCTTCATCGTCGATGCGCTACCGATCTACGTGCAGGACGGCCCGGCGGAATCGTTGCTAGTGGAAATTGCACGCGAACTGGAAAAGGCCGGGAAGAAGCGAGGCACGCGCGAACTCGTACAGGAAAAAATTGCGCAGGCCGCTTGCCAAACCGCGGTGCGCACCAAGGATCAGTTGACGGATGCCGAAATCGAAAAATTAGTGGCCGACCTCGCTAAAACCGAAATGCCCTACACCTCACCGCGCGGTCGCCCCACGCTGATCTATACCAGCTTTACCGAACTCAATCGAAAATTTAGTCGAAATTGAGGGGCTTCATATTCCTTGTCCAAAGGATCCTTTGTGCCCTTTATATTCGGGGAGGTCCGGACGTTTTTCGATCAGTTCCTTATGGTGCTTCGCCGCCTTATCGTACCGCTCGCGACTCGAACAATTGAGAGCGGCGAGATCCATCTGCTTCAACCCTTCGTAGGATTCAGCCGCCAACTCTAAGGTAGAGTGTAAACTCCGGATCATATCGCAGGCGCGACGTTCGTATTCCTCGGCCTGCAACGCAACAGAAGCATGATTTACTTCGAGGACGGAGAAGAAGAAACTATCCTTCTTCTCAATGGAGTGCTTGAGGTTAAGCATGGAAAGAACGGCCTTCATATTGCCCGCCAATAGATTGATGAACCGGCAAAACTGCTCGTTCTTTTCATCCCTCTTCGTATCCCGGAGCACAAGGCGCCCATGCTCCCGTGCTGTACGGAGTAAAAACAGAATCTCCTCACAATCCGCAATCTGAGGCGGCGCCGCAGCTTGGGCTCCGGAGGCTTTGAGTAGCTCGGTCGCGCGCTCGTAATATACGTCTCGCAAGGCCAAATTCACCGGACGGTTTAATTCAAAATGGTTCATCACTTTCACGGCCGGAAGGGTATCAAAAGTAACGTATGCTCCCAGCTCCTATTCTGATTCTTTATACTCGGGTACGGTCTCCGTCCTTTACATTGCGGCCCATAACCACCGGCTTACGTTTCAATGCGAGGAAAATGACCTGGACCGGTAAATCGCGTAAACCTTAAAAAAAAAGCCCCGCTTTCGAGCCGGGTTTCGGTACCGAACGAATAGTCGACGGTCAGCCCACCGGGATAGACGATGTTGGTGCGGTTACCGTTGAGGTCATACTGATTTTCCACCACATAATGGGTAGCTGGCGTACCCAATTGAACAGAACCCATAAATTGTGTGCTGGTAACTAAACGGTTCATTTCGTCATAGCCAAAC
>JAJRRI010000011.1 GCA_024279685.1 Verrucomicrobiota bacterium
AGGGAGGAATAGAAATGAAGGGGTTTATCTTATTTATTGGGCTACTATTACTCACGGTCTCTGTTCAGGCCGCGTCGAAGTATCGCGATTTCACGAGCGCGGAGGGTAAAACAATTCGCGGGCTCGTTAAGAGCTACGATGCGAAAACGAAAATCGTTACGATCGAGCGCGACACGCGTAAAACCGCCAAGGTGCCCCTCACTATTTTTTCCGAGGCGGACCAAATCTATATTTTGGAGTGGGACTCCGCAAAAGGCTTTTCGTCCAAAGTTCTCTTGAAAATATCATGTGACGATAAAGTACTTGAAAAGCGTAAAGAAAAAGAGGTTGAAGATATTCATTATACCGGCGGAACGACGGTAAAGGATTTTGAAAAAACGGTGACTACCTTCGAAAAGATTGCTTATGAAATAGAATTTCAAAACCGGAATGATTCCGAATTAAAAGGAATCCGTATGGAATATCAGATCTACTATGAGCAGTCGGAGATGGTTTCGGATAAAAAACCGGAGGTAATACAAAAATATTTCGCCGGAAAAATGGAAGTCCCGACTTTGTCTGCTAAATCGAAAAAGGTGATCGTGACAGAGCCGGTCGAAATTCATGAAGACAATATCAACCCCGTTCCTGTGGCTGGAGGAGACCTCCGGCAAAAAGGGCAAGGAGAGGTTCACGGAATTCGTGTTCGGCTCTACCTAAAAATGCCCTCTGGAAATGAGGTTCTGCGCGAAATTTGCCGTCCAGAGAAATTATCGGAGAAAAAGTTTCCATGGAAGAGTTAGTGTATTATACCCATCCCTAAAATAGATCGGGCTAAATCACTACATTCTTCCTCGCAGAGGCGCAGAGACCGCAGAGCAGGGATAGCTGATTTCTCTGCGACTCTGCGAGGGCTGGAGTTTATACCGCAACGTATCTGGAAAGGGTATTATAGGGGTTCTACGTAGAATTTTGTGGTGGAGAGCACGTAGTAGGAGGTTTTTTAGATAGGATTAACAGAATCTACAGGATGGATATCTTGCTAATCTCATAAAAAAATAAGACTCTGGCAGAGAATAACTCAGGGTCATACAAGCAGTAAATTAAAAAAAATCGCAGGAAGTTAGACTGTGATTGAACCGGATTATTCAACCGCATCCTGTAGATCCTGTTAATCCCGTCAAAAGAAAAGTAGGTGCAGAGCTACCCTAAAAATATTCGAAGCGCCATTATAGGTCTTTTTTTTTTAACTATCGCGTGCCGATTAAAATGGGTTTCTTAATGTGAGTGATTTGATAAGAGTACAGGCTACTAGTTCGGCCGACGAATGATGCAAATAAGTTGGAAAATCATAAGGAGTAAACTGCGATGAAATATTTAGTACTGATGATTTATTTAATAGCAACAGGGGTTGGGACGCTGGGAGCCACGCAATACCGAGATTTCACGAGCACGGACGGAAAAGTCATTCAGGCGATGGTGAAATCCTATGATGTAAATAAGAAAATGGTTACCATTGAGCGCGACAACCGCAAAACCATGAAGGTTCCGATCACTGTATTTTCCGAGGCGGATCAGATTTACATCCGAGAATGGGAACTTTTGAGATGCTTTTCTGTTGAACGATTCTTGAAAATGTCTGCCCAACGAAAGCAGAGCGATAACGACAACAAGAGCTCTTCTGATTCATATCAAACTCTAAAAGTTAAGGATACGAGGTATGAGATACGGATCGAAAACCGTTCGACATCCAGCTTTAGTGGGCTCAAATTGGAGTATTGTATCTATTATGAGCAGGACGAAGGTAGCCCTGGTGGAAATGTTACCGATCAAGGCGTTTTTTGCGGGGATATCCCCTTTGATTTCATCGGTTCAAAGTCAAGAACTACCCTTAAAACCAAAGCCGTTTCGACGTATATGGCGGAGGTGTCTAGTGGCGTGATCTGGACGGATGGTCGTGAGAATGTCCAGCGAGGGGGCGTCCATGGCCTTTGGGTTCGAATCTATATGACCCTGCCGTCTGGTGAAGAAAGGGTTCGAGATTTTTGCTTTCCCAGCAGCCTCAACAACAGCAGGACTTGGGCGACCTCTTCGATACGCGTAGGTATGAATTGATTGGGAATTCCGTGACGCTATGTGGGGATTAACTTAGCCTTTCGCACTGGAGAATTTGATGGATACCCCCGAGATGGACCCTGCACAGGATTTAACAGCCCGCGACGATTCTACGGTCGGGGGTTCTTCGTCGATTGAACGGAGTCAGGAGAAGCAGGTCCTTTCGCGCTGACATTCAGATCGTGGACGTCTTGTGCTCGGTCGGTATTATACGCAACGCTCGTCGTCAGGTCGCTATTTAGAGGTTCAACGAGTCCGCGTTCAACCTCACGATTAATCGTGTGTCGATCCCTCTCCAATTCCTTGGCGATAGTGGATTCGCTCATACCTACCTTTAAAAGTCCCTCAATTAAAATGCATTCGTTCCAGTTCAAATACTTGCCCTTACGAGTTTGAGTGCTGCCTTGATCTTGCTCCATGTCGTTGCTCCTTTTGCACCTTGAGTGCGGTTTTATTTATTGAGCGTGATTTTATCACAGCTCGTATGGAGGCCGGACACCTCTCAACGGTCTTCTCATCCTATCTACCCAAAAAATAAATGATTTTGGTTTAGGTTTCGGTATATTTCTGTAGGTTGTATGGGTGAGATCAAGTCCGAATTTGTGATTGGGAAGAGGGAAAGGATGGTATTTTTCAAGGAGAGTTATGAAAAAGAATGAATCGAAAGACAAGGATGTGTCGTTCTTGCGGAAGTGTACGTTTGGCATGAGCGGAATGGCCGACAATCTGATGCAAAACAGCATCATGACCGTCGCCAGCCCGGTGATGGTGATCTCGCTAGGTATGAATCCGGCGCTCTTGGGTGTTGCGGTGTTCATTTCTCGAATATGGGATGCTTTCACCGATCCGTTGATGGGCTCGATTTCTGACAATACACGAACTCGTTTTGGGCGTCGCCGCCCCTATATGCTGGTGGGGGGCGTTTTGGCCGGCCTGGTTCTTATCGGTTTTTGGCAGATTCCCGCCGGAATGTCTGACACCGCGAATTTTATCTGGTTTCTTGGCGGACTGATCCTGTTTTACACGTGCTATACCGTATTTAACGTTCCCTGCAACGCACTGGGATATGAGCTAAGCTCCAATTATAACGAGCGCACGCGCATCATGGCTCTTCGCTCTATCTTTGCCTCCGCTTCGAGCTTTGCCATCCACTGGCAATATAAGATGACCCAGCTTGATCGCTTCGAGGATACGTTGGATGGCATTCATACCGTCGCCATTTTTGTGGGGGTGTTGATTATTGCCACTACGGCCATTCCTGCGATCTTTTCTCGGGAACGCTTAGCTGAGACCGTGGCCGCCTCTCAGGAAAAAATACCCTTCTTTTCTAGTACCAAGACCACGTTCCGCAACCGCAACTTTGTCTTGTTAATGGGGGCCATCGTTGCCACTTGCCTCGGGCTCTTTATGGTCTCAAGCCTCGGAACCTTTATCAACATATACTATGTCTGTGGCGGAAGCGAAAAGGAAGGCGCCACCATCATGGCGCTGGGGGGGACGATCTATGGGCTTGCCGGGCTGCTCACGGTGCCCCTACTTACGTTTGTATCCGGCCGAATTGGAAAGAAAAAGACGCTAATTTGGGGACTTTCGTTGGCCTTTTTAGGCGTACTCTTAAAATGGTTCACCTACACGCCGGAGCATCCTTATCTCCAGTTTATCACCCTCGCCTTTATGGCTCCAAGCCTTCAGGCGCTATGGATGCTCACGCCTTCTATCGTGGCCGATATTTGCGATGAAGATGAGTTGGCTACCGGTGTGCGCCGTGAGGGTATGTATAGCGCTGTCTACGGATATCTGATGAAGATTGGCATGTCGATCGCCTACTTGGTGACTGGATTTTTACTTAATGCCACCGGATTTGATGCCGAGCTAGGGGGGAATCAGACGGAGAGTGCGATCTTCTGGTTGCGCTTCTTATTTGTTCTCGTTCCGGGCATTGGCCTGTTCGTCGCCTTGGTTTTGGTGAGTCGACTTACGACCAGCCAGGAGCGGGCCGAAGAGGTGAAATATTTACTCGAAAAGCGCCATGCCGAGGCGGCTGCGAGTTGATCCGCTGAATAAAAATTGAGGATTTGACTCCTCCTGCGGATGTTAACATTTAACGGGTGGGTCAAAAATCGGCGAGAGAATGGAGTGAGAGGTATGGGGGCAGGTACCGATTGTTTCTACGACGCACCGAAACAAACAGAAAAATAGGCATTTACATTTCGAAATATTTCGCTAAATTAGTGCCTTGAATCGCAGTTAGTAATGAGGTTTAGACGGATCTAAACCGGCTGTGATTCATTGAAATAAAAAAGGAGAAGTAAATGAAACTAAAACATTTAATCACCGCTTCGGCCTGTATGGTCGCGCTGGGTTCTCAGGCCGCATTAGTGGGCTATTGGGATTTCGAGGATGCCTCGACTACCACCTTGCTCGACGGTTCGGGCAATGGTAATATGGCCACCGTTCAGTCCGGCGGTACTTTGGGATATTCGACAGACACTCCATTCAGCTCGGGCTCAAGCCTCTCGCTGGATGGTACGGCGGGCACATCGGCGCAAGCGCTGAGTTCAGCTTCTCTGTCGGTGGCTGGAGATTTAACCCTGGTGGCTTGGATCAAGCCGATTACGAGTGCTGATGTTAGTATGCAAATCTTGAGCAAGAACACAGGAGCCTACCGCTGGCGGATACAGAACATAAACACAGGCAACGGTAATTTTAATAACCGATCTTGGATCCAGGGTGGTCAATCCACTCAGGTTTTCGCGGGATCGACCGATTGGATCCATATAGCCGTGGTGTTAGATGATGCCACCAACACTAAGACCACCTACCGAAATGGGGTATTGCTGCAGACAACGACTGGAGTGGCAACGCTTCTCGCTGGAACCGCCAACCTCCAAATTGGTGCCAATGGTACGACCGAGGTTTTCAACGGCCTGATGGATGATGTGGCGATCTACAGCTCGACGCTGAGTGCAACTCAAATTGGCCAGCTCGTCGACGGTTCGAGGGATCCGATCACGGTCATTCCGGAACCAGCCACGCTGGGTCTGATTATGGGTGCAGGCGTCCTTCTAATTGGTGCCCGCCGCTTTATGATCTAAAACGGGTTTCGAGTTGGTAAATAGAAAGGCTCGGCTCCAAAGCTGAGCCTTTTTTTATGGATGGAATAAAACGGCTTCGATTGAGCTAGACGGGTTTCCTGCTTATATAGAATATGATCTGTAACCTCGATTGAAACCCAGCTACATATAAGATGGAGAAGAAAAATGGATAGAAGAAAATATATCGGATGTTCGAGTATGGTCGGAACGGGAGCCCTGTTAGGACTTCAGGCGGCTGCGGCGCGTGCCGCCACGCCTTTAAAGAAACCGAATATTGTCTATGTCTTTGCCGATCAGTGGCGTGCTTCGGCACTGGGTTATGCGGGCAACCCCGATGTGAAAACCCCGAATATTGATGCATTAGCCCAAGAGAGTTTTAATTTCAAGAATGCGGTTTCGAACTGTCCGGTGTGCTCGCCTGCCCGCGGATCGATCATTACGGGGCAGTATCCGCTGACCCACGGGGTTTTTTTGAACGATGTTCAGCTGAAGCATAGCAATCCTTCGATCGCCGACTGCTTCAACGAAGCAGGATATGAGACCGGCTATATTGGGAAATGGCATTTAGATGGGCGGGGACGGAGTGCGTATATCCCGCCGGGACGTCGCCAAGGCTTTAAATCCTGGCAGGCTCTTGAATGTACCCATAATTATAATCATTCGAAATACTACGATAACAACGATCCGGAAATCAAAAAATGGAAGGACTACGATGCTTTTTCCCAAACGCAGGCCGCTTCGGAATATATCCGAGAAAATAAGGACAAGCCCTTCATGTTGTTCCTCTCTTGGGGCCCCCCGCATGGACCGTATTTAACCGCTCCGAAATATTTTCAAGATCAGTATGATCCTGCCACGCTCCAACTGCGGCCCAATGTGCCCCGCGACTCAGCCGATTTTATCCCGCCCCAGCAAGGTCATGAATTGTGGGAAATGGAACCTCGAGCGCGTATCCGGGGAGTTACGGCGGGCTATTACGCACACTGTACCGCATTGGATGAATGTGTGGGCATGCTACAAAAAACGATTCGGGCGGCTGGGTTGGAGGAAAATACGATTTTCATTTTCACGTCCGATCATGGCGATATGTTGGGATCGCACGGCCTCTTGAAAAAGCAGTGGGTCTACGATGAATCGGCCCGAGTTCCATTCCTGCTTAAATACCCGGCGCTGTCGAGCAAGGGCGTGGTCGAAACCCCGATCAATACTCCGGACTTGATGCCCACGCTATGCGAATTGGCTGGAGTCCCGATTCCTTCGAGCGTGGAAGGGACCAGCTATGCTTCGGAGCTGCGCTCTGGAAAATGGCCTGCAGAAACCGCCGCTTTGCTAGCCAACTATCATCCTTTCGGTCAAGTATCGGTCGATCGGGGCGGAAAGGAATGGCGCGCCATTCGCACGGAACGCTATACCTATGCCCGCGACCTTCATGGGGAGTGGCTGTTATTTGATAATGAACAGGACCCCTATCAGATGAATAACTTGTTAGGGCAACCTGAACATGAAGATCTCCGGTTGAGAATGAAGCAGTTGTTACAGCAAAAATTGGATGACACCGATGATTCATTTGAGAAAGGCATGGTTTATGTCGATCGCTGGAACTACAAAGTGAACCAGCATGGCTCGGTTCCATATACCCTCTAGTCCAGTAGTCTGATGATTTAATCACTCAAGGTGAGCCGCGGAAACGGCGGCCCTCTTTTTTCAAAAGAATGGGCCAAGACACGGGTTTCGTAGCTCGCTATGGTGCTTGCCGCGGTAGAAGTAAAGGTGAGGGTTGGAGAACACGCACTCGCCGGCCGCGTATAGAGCTCTCCGCTATTTCGAAATATATAGAAACAATGGGTTGAGTTTTCAAAGGCACGATGGTAAGTATGAGAAATAACCTAAGGAACTATTATGACGAACCCATCTGTTTCGGGCAAGAACCCCAATATTTTGTTACTTTTTACCGATCAACAACGATTCGACACCATTGCCGCCCTCGGCAATCCGGTGATCAAAACCCCCGCTATGGATCGGTTGGCAAACGAAGGAACCGCCTTTACGCGCGCCTATACGCCCTCGCCGGTCTGCGCTCCAGGACGGTGTAGCTTGGTCACCGGCCAGCCCGCCCACATCACGGGATGCAGCGATAATTCGCCGCTGCTGAAAGACATGCCTAGTTTTATCGAGCACTTGAGCGATGCTGGATACCAGACCCATGGCGTGGGAAAAATGCATTTTGCACCGGATGTGTTTCGCATGTGGGGCTTTGAGAGCCGCGATATTGCCGAGGAGTCGATGCGCAAGGGAAATGACTACATGGACTTGCTCAAAAAGAAGGGCTTTGGCTACATTGAAGAGGGCGGTATGCGCAGCGAATACTACTATCTGCCGCAACCGTCGCAGTTTTCGGTCGAAGACCACCAGTCGACCTGGGTGGGCGATCGCTCCATCGATTTTCTGAAACGCCGCGATGAGAGCCGACCTTTCTTTCTCTGGTCGAGTTGGGTTAAACCGCATCCGCCGTTTGAGTCGCCGGTGCCGTGGTCAAAGCTCTATCGCCCGGAAGAGGTTGGGTTCCCTTATGTTCCAGAAAATAGTGAAGAGATGCTGAACATCTGGAATCACGTTCAGAACCGCTATAAATGGCGCGACAATGGAACCGATCATAATCTGATGCGAACCCTGCGCGCTGCCTATATGGCCTGCATCTCTTTCGTCGACTACAACATCGGGCGCGTGCTGGACGAACTGGGTGATAAAATCGATAATACGCTGATTATTCTGAGCTCAGACCATGGTGAAATGCTGGGCGACTATGGGTCGGTCGGAAAGCGCTGCATGCTCGATCCGTCGGTGCGTGTTCCTTTGCTGGTACGCTGGCCGAAAAAATTTGCGGCCAACCAACAGTGCGATACCCCAGTTTCCTTGCTGGATATCTGGCCTACCTTCCTTTCGGCTGCTGGAAAAACCGAAGCGGCAGGTCAAGGGTACGGCTCCGACCTCAAGGCCATTGCCGCCGGGGAGGAGGCTGACCGAGGGGTGATCAGCCAGTTCCAGCAAAAGGATCTGGGGCTCTACATGTGGGTCACCCGGAATCTAAAATACATCTATAGTGCGTATGATCGGCGCGAATGGCTACTGGATGTCGGGGGAGCCGGCATGGACATGAAAGAGCGCGATGTGACCGATGATCCTGATTATGCAGCGTCGTTGATTACCCTGCGAGAAAAGCTATTGGATACGCTGGAAAAAGAAGGGGTGCATGGGGTGGTAGAGGACGGAGCATGGAAAAAATACCCAAAACCCGATTTTGGATTGGATGATCCCGATCACGGCTTGATTTATCAGGACGATGATGCGGGGGGTGACCTGCTGCAGCAAGCGATCGATGACCTGCCGGAGGGCTATCGTCGGCCGGTTTATAAAAAAGGGCGCGAGGCGATCGGAATGATTTTGGATGCGATCGATCTGACGCTTTAAAACACGTTCAATACGAACGGATCTACCCCCTCAGCCTTTTGTTGACGCTGCGGGTAGTGTGCTATGGAAATGAATTTAAAAGAGGCAATCAATATGAACTATAATAGTTCCGAACGGCGTATATTTACCAAATACGAGGGCAACCCCGTCGTAAGCCCGGCCGACCTTCCAGCAGACATCATGTATGTGCTCAATCCCGGTGCGATTAAGCATAACGGCGAATATATTATGATGATGGATGCAGCAACGCTTTCGACCCCGATCATTTTCTGGATCGCGCGGAGTAGCGACGGTAAGAATTTTGCTCCCGACCCTGCGCCGATCCAATGGCCCCGTTGGAGTGATGGTGAGGTTGAAGACTGCGTTTACGATCCGCGCATTACTAAGATCGGCGATGAATATATTTTGATGTACGCCAGCCACGTGCCGGGGCGCAGCGTGAGAACCGGAGTGGTTCGAACTAAGGATTTCATTACTTTTGAGCGCGTTGAGCAAGAAGAGACGGGGCTACAGAATCGAAACTCGGCCTTGTTTCCTGAAAAGATTCAGGGTCGGTATGTTCGTCTCGACCGTCCCATGTTATCAGGCGCGCACGATCCTTCCGAAATGTTCATTAGCTATTCGGATGATATGAAGCATTGGGGCGATTCCAAGGCGTTGTTCGCACCTCGCGAAGGGCACTGGGATTCACATAAGATCGGAGCCGGTGGGGTTCCGATTAAAACGGAGCAAGGGTGGTTGTGCATTTATCATGGCGTGGACAGAACCTGTAATGGCTTCATTTATCGACTTGGCGTGGCGCTGTTGGATCTGCAGGATCCTTCAAAAGTGATTGCTCGTGGGGTTAATCCGGTGCTTTGGCCGGAGCATGATTACGAAGCGAATGGCCGGGTTCCTAATGTGGTTTTCGCCGCCAATGCTCTTTTGGATGAGGATGGAAAGACGGTACGGGTTTACTACGGTGCGGCAGATACCTGCATCGGGTTAGCCACGGCACAACTCGACGACTTGATTGAGGCTTGCTACGACCCCAATAAGCGGATCATTCAGTTTTTTGGTTCATGCAAGAAAATACAGACTCCATCGGAATCCGTTGCAACACTCACGTAAAATCCAAATGAAGTGGGTTTTATCAGCGCGCATAATTAATAAAAATAAGCGGGACTAGTGGATTGCCTCAAGTGGGTCTGTATGTTTTTTTTAAAACGTAGAGACCTCTGACGCCTCTGGGCCGCATGGTCACGGATGGCTGAATTAGGCGATGAAAGTCCGCCCCGCCTTTTTCAGGTGCTTGTTTTTAAAAAGGGGGGATGCTTCATAGACCCACGCATATGTTAAAATAACTTTGTATCTTCTTATACAACAAACCGTTTTCACTTTAATAACCTTATTTGGCGATAAAATAGCGATGAAAATTACTGAATGCACCGATCTAAAACCGTTGAAGATGCCCTGGAAATACTGCATTGGCATGGGGCGCGCGTATGAATTGTTGCGTCAAGATGTCATGGAGCATTTGACCTGGCTGCAGAAAAATATCGGTTTTGAGACCTGCCGATTTCATGCTCTATTTCATGATGACATGGATGTGATGCGCTTAGGTGAGGATGGCAAGCCTTACTACCAGTGGCACCATATTGACAAAGTCTATGATGCGATGCTCGAGATTGGCCTGCGTCCCTTTATTGAGCTAAATCCGATGCCGAGTTGTATTGCCAGTGGCGATCAAACGATATTTTTCTACAACATGAACGTAACGCCCCCGTCTGATTTTGAATTATGGCAGGATTTGATTTATCAGTTTACCAAACACATCACAGAGCGTTATGGCGCAGAAGAGGTGAGTGGGTGGTATTTTGAAGTATGGAATGAACCCAATCTGCGCGGATTTTGGAGTGGGACGAAAGAAGAGTATTTCGAACTGTATAAACATGCTGCCCTTGCGGTAAAGCGCGTCAACCCGGCCTATAAAGTCGGTGGCCCAGCGTCGTCGAAATCGTACTGGCTGACTGACCTGATCAACTATTGCAGTGAAAATAATGTGCCGATTGATTTCACCTCAACCCATCTTTATGGACAGGATGAATATGTTGAATACCCCAACCGCGAAGGCTCTCCTTTTGAAATAGGCGCTTTTTTTACCGACACCGTCAAAGCGGCCCGTAAAGAAGTTGATGAGAGTTGTATGCCCGAACTTGAATTACATTACACCGAATGGAATACGCAGATGGCCACGCCGGAACGCGGTGTTACTTGGGGGGAGAATCCCGATGTCGATACTCACTATGCGGCAGCACATATCGTCAAACATTGTATGGAGCTTGATGGCACGCTTGATAGTTTTAGCTACTGGGTGGCAACGGATATCTTTGAAGAAGGGGGCATTCCCGACTCACCTTTCAGTCGCACGTATGGCCTGTTGACGATTCATGGCATCCCAAGAGCATCCGCCCATGCGTTTCTTCTGCTAAACAAGTTAAAGGGCAGGCAATTGCTGATTGAAAATATTGATTTGCCGAAGCATGTTGGTGTAGCGGCTACCACCGAGGGGGATAAAATCCATTTTTTAGCTTGGTACTTTAATCCGCATGAAATACCGACGGCTGAGCTGGGGCTTGTTGCGACTGAGATCGATCTTTCATCGATGCTCGGTGATGGAGACTACCGCGCTATTCGCATCGCCATTGAGCCTGGAAGCGGCAGTGCCAATGAAGCGTGGGAAGCGCTGGGGGCGCCACGCAATATCACGAAACAGGAAGAGGAATTTTTGCGAGCTTCTGCAATCCCTGACTACAAACTCGCACGCGTGCGAGAGAGTAAGCTTGCGCTAAACTTGAAGCCTGGCGATGTTGTTTATTTTGAAATAGCCCCTTATACCGAGGTCAGTACGCTCGGGCGCGATGGTGATTTCGCTACGTGGGATATCATGATGGGAGAAAAGAGCTTGTGATGAGTGCAGTTTTTTCGCCCAGCCCCAGATTCTGGTTCTTCTCATATTAAAGCGCCGGCGCCGCCAATGCCGTCAAGTGCAACGTAAGGTAGTGGAGCAGGTTGAGTAAGGAGAAGTGGACTCGATTTCTAAACCAGTCAACAGTCAACTTAACCGCTGGTACAGATTTCCGAGACCACCTCTTGTGTCAACCGGATAGGCATGGTGTGAAACTAATCCGCTAAGTTAATTTAGTCATTTCAACAAGGAGTCGGGATGAGAGTGTTGCACATTGGGATGGTGATATTCGGAGCCTATTGGGGAACAGCGAACGCCGAGGTTTCGATTGTACCTCATCCGGTAGAGCTAACTCGGACTCGGGGGGGATTTACATTAACTCCACACACAAACATAACCGTTGATTCGGCATTTAAAGACAAGATGCTGGGAACGATGTTAGCGGGCTATCTATCCCCCTCCACCGGATTTCCGTTTAGTCAGGTAAAAACAGGCGGAACGATTCAAATTAAAAAAATTCGCCCCACGAAGTTGCTCGGTACAGAAGGGTATCGGCTGAGCGTGACTCGGAAACAGATTATCATCGAATCGCCTACGAGGGCGGGTGCGTTTTATGGTCTTCAAACATTGCGACAACTTTTGCCTCCGGAAATTTTCGCATCATCAAAACAAGAGGGGGTATTGTGGACGATTCCTTGTATGGACATTGTGGATTATCCACGCTTCCAATGGCGGGGGCTTCTCATGGATGTTTCACGACATTTCATGGATCTTGATTATATTAAGCGTTTTATTGATCAGTTGGCTCTCCATAAATTGAATACGCTCCATTGGCATTTGTGCGATAATCCCGCCTGGCGAATTGAGATTAAGAGCTATCCAAAATTAACCTCGGAAGGCTCGTCGAAATCGCGAACGATCAACTATGGGAAACCGATGTTCTATACGCAGGAGCAAATCCGCGAAGTGGTTCAATATGCCGCGGATCGACAGATTAACATTGTGCCTGAAATTGAAATTCCGGGGCATTCTGGGGCTGCAATTCGTGCGTATCCGGAGTTTGGTGCTCGAGATGAGCAGGGCAAACTGGGTGATGTTTTTAATATCCGAGACGAAACGATTACCGCGCTTAAGACGATTTTAGACGAAGTGATCGAACTTTTTCCCAGCTCATATATCCATTGCGGGGGGGACGAGGTGTGGCACACTTGGGTCTGGGAGGTGGATGCCGAGTCTAAAGCCAAAGCACAACGACTGGGGCTGGAAGGAGCGCATAATATACAAACTTGGCTGATGAATGAGATGGGATCGTATTTGGAATCCAAAGGTCGCCGTATGGTGGGATGGGGTGAGATTGCCGGAGAAAAACTGAATACAAACATCGTGGTCATGGCCTGGCGGAAGGGAGGGGAAACAGGAGTCTCGTCGGCGAAAAAGAGGTTTGATGTCGTGATGGCTCCGGAAAAATATACCTACTTTGACCGCCGACAAGCTCGGGATGAAGAAGGGTACACCAAAGCGGTGCTTACCACAGAAGAGGTTTATGCATTTAATCCTGCCTTTCCCCATGCGCTCACCTCCGCCGAGGCTCAGCACATTTTAGGGGTGCAGGGGCAACTGTGGTCCGAGAAAATTCCCACGGGCAAGCGGATGGATTATATGGCTTATCCTCGGGCTTGTGCGCTCGCCGAAATCGGATGGAGCCCACAAGAACGTCGCTCATATAAAAACTTTCAAAAACGACTTGAAACGCATTTGTATCGGCTCGACCAACTGAAGGTGAATTATAGACCTGTATCCGTTAAATAGACCCCATCCGAAAAGTCTGGTTTCACTTCTCAAAGGGGTCGCCGTTGCCGGTCTTTATGATCCGTCTTTCAGGGCCGCTTTCTTTTTTTTCATGCTCGGTCGTGATCTAGACAGGATGAACAGAATCTACAGGATGGATATCTTGCTAATCTCATAAACAACAAGGCTCTGGCAGAGAATAACTACAGGGCCATAAAGCAGTATATTCAAATAAAATTGCAAGAATTAGGCTGTGATTGAACCGGGTTATTCAACCGCATCCTGTAGATCCCGTCAAAAGAAAAGTAGCTGCCGAGCTACCCTAAAAATATTCGAAGAGCCTATTTTATACCTTTATGTAGACGAAGCTTTCCGTCGAACGAGCGCCTCTTCACCCCCATCGTTCATTAGATATTTGATGGACTCTGCAGCGAATCAAGGTTGCCATCCGGTCTTACGAATGGGGGCGCTTTGTAGTAGATGGCTGAACTCAGCATAGTGGCCGAAATCAAAGGCTTTTTTAATTTTTGAATAAACCGCTTCAAGGGTTGATACGTCTCCTTCGTGTGTTCCCCGGCCTGCTTTGATCGTGGTGGTTAGGGATTCGAATTGTTTTTTCATCTGTTCAATCACCTGGGTTGGAACGCGGGCGTTGAACGCTCTGGGGTGGAGTGCACTAGGCGCAGAGAGGCAAAGAACTTGATACGGTTTGAGGATCAGTTTTAATGTACCGTCCTTGAGCACGAATCTTTGGCCGTCGAGGGTGGAACTCAACTCTGAAATCCCTTCTAGCGTAAGGGTGCATTGCACGGGGTGCGGCAATTGATTCACGAAGTAGACATAGCCCGAGTCTTCGGTATTGTAGTAGCGCACCTTGACGGGGTCTTCCGCATGGGGTAGGTCGAGGAAGTCGTAAGCAGGGATCGATCGGTAGCTCGCGTAGAAGCGCGAAAACTCATCGATAGCTCCATTGTCGGGGCAACCCCACCAACCGTGGATGATGCGCTTGGCATCGTTATGGGCGAGGATGTTGGTCATGTATTCAAGAATGAATTTCCGGGAGGGCACGACATTAGCGAAAGCGTGAATAGGCCCGTTAACCCGTCCATGCCAAGAGCCGAATGGCACCCAATAGTCAGGAATGCGCTGTTTGTCGTAAGGCAGGAACTCCAAATTGGAATGATAGGAGATAAAGGCGCTTCGCTCGGTGTGGTTGGAAACCAATCCCCCGACCTGAGGATCAAATCCATTGTAGCGATCGCCTTCCAGACCTGAAATTCGATGGCCGTAAATTCGTCCACGATGTGGCGTAATGGCCTGCATAAGTACAATATCGGCATCGTCTTTGAACAAGTCGAAATCCACTCCGCATTCGCGCCAATAGTCGGCCAAAGCGGTTTCACTCTTGAATCCTTCGTTGGAAAAACCTGCCGTCACGCGCATGGAGATCAGCAGTTTGGCTGAGGGGTTGTATTTTTGTATTTCGCTGGCGAGCTCCTTGTAGAACGTCCGAATTTTTTGGCAACGCCACTGTATCCATTCATCCTTCGCATGGGCCATGATCCACGCGTGGCGCTGGCTGAAGCGGCGGCGGACGGAGTCCTTCACGGGGATCGAGATTCCTGTTTCTTTCTCGAACAGCTTGGTGGTGTAGTCGCCATAGCCCTCTCGTAGATTATGGAAGTAGAGGCTACTGGTTGTCATCGTGATGAAATGCACTCCACCAAAATTTTCATAGCGACCAAATTTCTCGGCATAGAGTCGCACTTGTTGCTTGTAGGCGGCCTGCACGACGGGGTTGAGTGGGTTGTAAGAACCCGTGTAGTTGTCATTGGCGCCAATCGCATCGGCAATCAGCCGATCGCCGGCCAGAATTTCGCGCATATCGCCATACGTTCGGTGGTTTTCTTTGGGGATCATTTTGTAGATGGCACCCATATGTTTCTGATTGGGAACCCGGTTGTTGATACTGGCGTAGAAAACCACGTCCTTGCGGTTGAGCATCAGAGCACCGAGATCGGCCCAGCCGGGAACCCGTCCGGAACGCGAAAGATTGGGTGCGGAGGCAATCTGATTGCTGTTCAGCCCGGTATCGCCATCATAATCGGTGACCATCATGTTCCAGAGGTTCTGGCCACTATAGTCGAGATAGGCGACGATGCGCTCCCATTTGTTTTTCCAGAAATCATTGAGCGTCACGTTGTCGTAGAGCGTATCCTGCGTGAACCAGCCATAGGCCGTCATGCTGGGATCTTCCTGCCAGACCCCGATGGCGCGGGTTGGGACTCCCTCCATTGTGTCCACCCTGCGCTTGGGTAGTGGGCCTTTGTTTTCAAAAATCCTTATTGTGGATAGGGCTGGACCGGCCTGTCCATCGTATTTTTTATACGCATAGCACCCCACCATGATATTTTTGGAGTCCGGCCAAAAAAGCAGGCGTCTGACTTGCATTTTTCCGGTGATGGGATGGTCGCCGCCGGTGATGATTCCCATGGTGTCGAGCCCCTTGGCATCGATGTGGCCGTCTTTTTCCTGGAACACGGCCACCATAAAGGTACGCTCTGCGTTGTCGGGGTAGGTGATCTCTAGCCAATGGGGTCGGCCTGGGTTTTTCAGCGGTTGGATTCGATAAGCAAACCCACTGCACGCCATATTCTGCGCTTCGCGATAAGGGCCTATATCCATTTTTTGCACCGAGACTTCTCTATCGTCACGATACCTCTCGCTTTTATAGTTTTTCGAGCAATCGATCGTCTCGAGTAGCGTCATATCGGCAACGCTACCTGATGGGATGGAGGGCTGTTTTGCATGCAATGCAGCGTCGTTGATTACCACGATTTCAAAAGATTTCACCTGCTGCCCGCTGATTGAAAGGTTCACGCGGTACAATCCCTCCTTCGCTGGGGGAAGCTCGATGTCTTCAATTATGCTTTCGCCGGATTTTACAGCAACCGGCAGAGGTTGATCCAGTATGCTTTTCCCTTCCGAATCCAGAATACTGAGCGTGTAGCTCTTGGAAAGAGCGGTTTTCCCCGCGCGGCTGAATTTCAGGCGCAACGATTGAGTTTGACCGGAAAAAAGGCGTAGTCGAGCAGGTCGACCGACAGCCCCGCTTCCTTGGAATAGTTCGCCATCACTTCGGCCGGGCTGAGCGGGAAGTTATAGATGGACACCTCGTCGATCAATCCATCGATTCCGTGCTGCATTGAACCGAAGGTAAGGCGATTGAAAGGGGAGTCAAATGCGGTAAACTGATGGGAAAGTCCCAGGTCTTTTCCGTCGAGATAGACCCGTGCCGTGCGGGTTTTGGCCTCCCAGGTAAATACATACTGGTGCCACGTATTTTTCATAACCTGTCGGTTGGCGGCGAGCCAAATTCGGTCGTCCGACCAGTTGAGGTTGATAAAATTGGAAAGCATAAAATCGAATTTGCTCGTTTTGGATTTCAGGGTGAAAACCTGATGCGGCGTCCCCTTCTTGCGCGTATCGACCTTACTGATTGGAAACCCATTTCCTGCCGGTTCCCAGTGGGTCTTCATCCACAAAGAGATCGATCCGTTTTCGGTGGGCAGATTTCGTTCACCGGTAAACTCCAATACCGATTGCTTTCCGTTAAATTGCGCGGCCTTCCCTTTGAATCCTTCGGCAAGCTTCACGCCGCGCTGTTTGATTGGGGAGGCATCACCGTCTGCCGCGTCCGCTGTCATTCCCTGGTCAACACTCAATTTGAACGTGAGGCCCTTTTTTTTCTTTTTTACGACCGTCCGTTCGTTGGGCGCATTTTTTGCCTTCAGTGTGCCGCGATAGTCGGCCGCCACCTGTGCCTCCGTGAGGGGGCGGTCGTAGAGAGTTAATTCATCAAAGACCCCGTCTGCCATCTCGACGCCCCGTGCGGTGGTTTTCAGGCCGATCTTGATTTCCAAGGTTTTCACTACATCCCAGGTGGCCTCCTTTTTACCCTCCAGTTCGCCGTTGACATAGATTTTAATGCCCTTCTTGTGGTCCCATGTGCAGACGATATGAACCCATTTGTTGGCCTCCCATCCTTGGCAATTCACGACCAGATATACGCTGGGGTCCACATCGAATCGTAGCTTTCCACCTTGGCGATCCCAGAGCCAAACTAACATGGAGTTCTTGTTGTGCTTTCCCATGACCCCGCTTGAAACCAAACCATAACTCCGCTCAAAAGGGCCGCCCGTCCTCGGTTTGTACCAAAAAGAAAGGGTTCCCTGGGGCTTTTTGAGGTTGCCGACCGCCGTTATCACGCCCGTCTCGCCTGTTCTGGAGATGGATGCACCATCCCCCTTGTATCCCTCCGCTCGATGGGGGTAGTCGGAGTAAATCTCCGAACTGCTCGCGGAAAACTCTACCCATTGATCGGCCTCGAAGGATAGATGAAGCAACCGACGCGGGGCATCTGCCCATGCACCGAGGAGCGGGGATACGGCCAAAAGGGTTAGAACACTCAATAAGGGAATGAATCGATTCATTTACAAACTCCTGGGTTGTACGAGGGATAGGTATTCAATCGCTTCTCATGTTGTACACCATACTGAGTTGTAGAAATATATCGAAATATTATTTGGAAATAAAAAATACTCGGGAACGGGTGACGGCGGAGGCTTGCCCATCGCCATACGCCGGTGAGTCGAATGCAGTGCGCGGTATCGGTGGCATTTAATTTAGGCATCTTGTTACCTTGGAGAGGGGTTAAAAAGCAGAGTTGCAACTCCCTTGCTAAACCCCTATATTTATTAAGTAGCTTGGGGTTATTCACAATTTCGAAGGCTTTATAACTACTTAGTACAGCATGGTTGAAGGTAATGAGAACGCAGATCGGTATAACCCTGAAATAGTTGATAATACAATGATGAAAAAAAAAGTGACGATCTATTCCTTAAGCAAGGACCTGGGCGTCAGCCCCGCTACGGTCAGCAAGGCCCTAAATAATTCCCCCGAACTAAATGCCGACACCATTGCGATGATTCGAAGGCGAGCTGAGGAAAGCGGATTTCGCCCCCGCCAGATGGCTTCGCGGGTACACAATATCTGTGCACTGATTCCAAGCGGCGGCCCGCAGCACAACGGCTTCTCCCCGTTTGCAATGGACGTGATGCGCGGTATGATGGACTACCTTCAAGAAAACGGCCTTGAATTCTCCATGTACAGTGATACCGAAAAAAAGATGAACGACGGCCTCTTGCTCCGCCACCTTGGCCGCCGAAATATAAGCGGTGCAGTACTAATCAATCCGCTGAGCGAAGGAATTTTCTACGAGAATTTTAAAAAAAGTCATTTTCCGTACATCAATTTGTTCGGCGGCCCCGCCCAACCCGCTAAAAATTTGCTGATGCTCGACCACGTCGAAGTGGCCTTCCGCGCAGTAGACTACCTTATTCAGATTGGTCACCGTAAAATAGCCATTGTCATGACGCCCGCCACGACGACCACCGGAAAATCCCGCTTGGAAGGATACAAAAAAGCCCTGTCTCGAGCAGGCATTCCCATTGACCCAAGCTTGATATGGGGCACCAATAAAAATCAATATGGGCTGGAGGCCGGTTTTGATGCCATCATGGATTTGCGCAG
Organism: Verrucomicrobiota bacterium; assembly: GCA_024279685.1. Taxonomy (GTDB): domain Bacteria; phylum Verrucomicrobiota; class Kiritimatiellia; order Kiritimatiellales; family Pontiellaceae; genus Pontiella. The sequence goes on from JAJRRI010000011.1 coordinate 18,985, forward strand.
GTCTAATCCGGAATTTACGGCCGTGTTTTTAATGGGCGACCAAACCGCTATTGGGTCACTGCATGCCCTGCATCAGCTGGGGCTGTCGGTGCCCGGTCAAGTCTCTCTACTCACCTGCGACGATGCTCCCGAAATCCGATACCTGGACCCTCCGCTTACCGTCATGGATATTCCAAATCGGAAATTCGGCTATACGGCGGCCCAGCGGGTTCATCAGATGATTATTAATGATGATTCGACACAAGCTTCTCCAGCCCAAGAGCCATGGATGCGGGGCGAGTTGATTATCCGCGATTCAACCGCACCGCCTCGAAAATAAACTGCCGTGGGCACCCCTATCTCGCCGTCCCTCCTCTTTGTCGATTAAGCTAATTATACCCGATTAACTGGATTAGGATTGAATCACGCCGCAAAGCACAATTTCCATAGGAAATAACGACTATTGGGAGTGATTCAAGCCGCCAAGAGCGCAAAGAAAAAATTCTTAGCGACGTTGCGTTTTGAGTGCCCCAGATTGAGCGGAAGCCCCCTATTTTTTTTGACGGGACGAATAGGATCTACAGGATGCGGTTGAATAATCCGGTTCGATCACAGCCTAGTCCTTGCTGTTTTCTTTGAATATCTTACTTCGTGACTCGGTAGCTATTCTCTGCCAGAGCCTTGTTTTTTATACAATTAGCAAGATACCCATCCTGCTACGTTCTCTCCACCACAAAATTCTACGTGGAATCTATAGTTAAGCGGAGTTTTAGCGAGAATCTCTGCCGCGTAGCAAGGAACGATTCTCAAGAGGAAAGTCCGCAAATAACGGTGGGTCTAGTCGGAATAGCCGCAGGCTTATCGGCTCGGCCATATGCCATCTTTTCCCGTCAGACTCCCGATCTTAAATCCCGACTAAAGGCGGATTCACGCCGCTTATAGTTCGATCCGTGCCTAGCTACATCGAAAAATAACGAAATAAAACTTTACGTTTCGGAATATTTCGATAGAAAGGAAGGGTAACTCATGGAAACAGGTTGCATCGATGAGGAGTGGGGACTGTGTCGATCAGTTTGTAAAAATAATAAAATAGGAAATAAGAATCATGATTCATACATACAAAACGAAGGGGCTCCACGCTAACATGCGCTTAACCGCTATTTTTTTACTGGGGGTAAGTACTCTTTTCAATCCGTCGGTTGTGCGAGCGGCTCCACCCGAGTTGCCGTCACCCATGCGCGGCGTGACGGTAGGGATGCCGGGGCTGACCGCAGAGCTTTTTACCTTGTTGGAGGAAACCGAAGTGAATGTGATCCGAGTCGGTATCGCTTCAGACCAAAACACCAATAACCCGCCTACCGCAATGGATCCCCTGAAAACCTATGAAACGAACTTGGCCTACTTGGATGCCGCCTTACCGATGGCTGAAGCGGCCGATATTAAAATAATTTTGACGGCAGCCAATATCTACGGGCGCAGTTTGGATTTTTTCTGGACCGACCCAGATGATAGTGCGGGATTCAGAGACCATTTGGCCGATTTGTGGGGTGCAATAGCGACTCGCTATCTGGATGATCCATCCATTGTTGCGTTTGATGTTTTAAATGAACCGAATTTTCCAGCGGGGCAATCCGCACTATGGTACGACGAGATGCTACCGCAGTCGATTACGGCGATTCGTAATGTAGATACCAACATCTGGCTGGTGGTTGAGCCGGGGCCGTGGGGGCTTGCTGGTGGGTTCTCAACGATGCAGCTGGTTAATGATCCCCATGTGATTTACAGTTTTCATCATTATGCCCCGCACAGCTATACCCATCAGGACATCGGGGCATACGCTGGTTACGAGGCGGTTTATCCGGGAACCAATAAAAACTTTCTTAACGGCCCCCTGTCGTACTGGGGAAAAGAGCAGCTTCGGGAGGAGATGCAGCCGGCCATTGATTTTGCACAAACCCATAATGTTCGCATGTATGTGGGGGAATTTGGGGTACTTCGCTGGGCCGAAGGGGGGGCTGCTTGGCTGGAAGACAGTATCTCCATATTTGAGGAAGAAGGGTGGGACTGGACCTTTCATTCACTGGCCACCTGGAATGGGTGGAATGCAACCTACCCCTCTAACGCTCCAGCATCACTGGTGCCGGATGGGGGCTATCGAGGGGATCGGTGGGATGTGCTGATGAATTATTGGAACAGTGATTCCGTAGCTCCTCCTTTTCCCCTCCTTCTCGCCGGATGGGAGCGCGGCAATCAACTGGCGGCTCCGACTCAAACTCTGGCTGGTTTTGACGGGAGTTCCTCTTGGGAGGTAAGTGAAGGCACGCCTTGGGCTACGGAATGGGATCGCTGGGATAACGACACCACATTTGGAACCTTGATCGGCGGCGCTCAACTGTCTCAGGGAGCCTACCGCTTGGACCAAGGGCTCAGAACGAGTGCATCGCTCAGCTTTAGTGTAACGAATAATAGCCTTGTAGATTATGATCTAAGCCATTTGAGCTTTGATATTTGGCGCCCCAATAACGCCTCCGATACGTACATGGTTAGTGCGGTGGGCGGGGATATTTCGCTCTCCAATAACTTTGCAATGGGCAACACGACTGGGGTGGGAGGCGTCCTCCCTGAAGTTGGAGGATCTGATTATGAAGATTTTGACATTTCTTTGGCGGTCTTGGCGGATCGAACGCTAGCGCCCGGAGAAAGTGCCACTTTTCAAATTACATTTACGGACACGACTCCGGCAACCTCTGCAAAATTTTATGTGGATAACGTAGCGATTATTGGGACGCCTTCTCCGGTCGCTTTAATCATAAATATAATCAGCTTGAAACCCTTTTCAAGCCAGGTGATGAAACTGGTGATCCATACCACAGACCCCTCGGTATCCTATCTTAAAACGAAAACCGACCTGCTGGGAACATGGGCTAACGTAGGGCATTCTATGGACGGGAGCGCGCCCTTTATTGAAACGAATTTGAGCTACTCCACCACATCGGGAACCAATGTGGAGATCTATGTGGAAACCACCAACGCCCCCGCGCAGTTTTTCGGGGTCGGCTCTCAGTAAGGGTGGGATAGAGCCGGTTTTTACCAAAAAAACCGGCTTCTAAAAGGGAGTAAGAATACAAAATGTTATGCGACAAAGTTATACCGAACAAAAAAAGGTAAAAGAATGAATTTACTGGAGCGAATAGGGTGTCTTTTAATTCTAAATGGGGTGCTTTTTTCTGGAACAACCCTCGGAGCAACCGCCGTTTTTTTACCCGCTGCTCATGAGCGGAATGCGGCGTTGGAACTTCCAGATCAGATGCGCGGAATCAATACAAAGCTCTCTGCGCTGACGGCGGATTTATTTGCCTTACTTAAAGAGACCGACGTGAACGTGATCCGCATTAATTTTGATCGAGATGTGCGAACGGGCGGCGTGACTCCGACCCCTCAAGATCCCTTAGCACCGTATGAGAAGAGTTTACGTGTGTTAGACGAGGCGCTGCCTACACTCAAAGAAATGAAGATTAATTTGATCGTCTCGGCAGGAAATATTTACGGACGCGATCTGGATGTAATGTGGAAAAATACCGATCGTGCCGATGCCGTACATCAGCATCTGGCGGAGTTTTGGCACGCGTTTTCGATTCGGTATAAAAACAGTGATGTGATTGTCGCGTATGATATTCTGAATGAACCGAACTATCCAACCGGTCAGGACGCGGTTTGGTATGAAAAGATGCTACCGAACTCTATTGAAGCCATTCGCAGTATAAATACCAACATCTGGCTGGTGATTGAGCCCGGACCGTGGGGGCTTCCGAGTGGGTTCGAAAGGATGCCTCTGATTGATGATCCCTACGTGATTTACAGCTTTCATCATTATGCCCCGCACAGCTACACCCACCAGGGCATCCTGGCCTACGCCGATTACGAGGCGGTTTATCCCGGAACCAATAAAATGTTTAAGTCCAGCCCATCCTCTCATTGGGGCAAAGAGGAACTTCGGGAAAGTATGCAGCCAGCCATTGATTTTGCACAAATCCATAAGGTCCGCATGTTCGTGGGGGAATTTAGTCCGATTCGCTGGGCCGATGGAGGGGCTGTCTGGCTGGAAGACAGTATCGATCTATTTGAAGAACAGGGATGGGACTGGTGCTTTCACTCGATCGGCGGCTGGAATGGGTGGAACCCTACGTATGGAGTAGATGCCGCGCTTGACTCGAAAATGAGTGATGGTGGGGATCGCACCGATCGGTGGCAGGTTTTAGCTGAGAAGTGGAGTTTAAATCGGGATGAACCGAAGACTGAAGCCGGTTCATCAAGGAGTAAATAACGCATTTTTTAGCATAAAGAAATAGGGTTCGCGATGGGCGCGGATACCTTATTTATATGAGGACAACAGGGAGAGTACGGATGAAAATGAAATACTTAACACTACTATGTATCGCTAGCCTAACGGCGGCGACTCAGGCCGCGCTGGTAGGCTTCTGGGACTTCGAGGGGGGCTCGGCCACCACGTTGACGGACCAATCAGGGAATGGAAACGATGCCACCGTAAACGCCGGCGGCACCTTGCAGTATTCAGTGGATACCCCGCTTTCTTCAGGGTCGAGCCTGGTGCTGGATGGAACACCCAACACGGCGGCGGAAGCACCCAGTTCAGCTTCTCTGTCGATTTCTGGAGACTTGACCCTGGTGGCCTGGGTTAAATTAGATACCGCGGAGACCAACGCCGCAACCTACCAAGTCCTAAGCAAGAGCGCTCCTGAATATCGCTGGAATATAACAAATGTGAACCCCACCAATGGAAACTTTAACCAAACGGCGACGATTGCATTAGATACCGATCTTAAGTTTACCGCTGGAAATGTACGATCGAATTGGTTTCATATTGCGATGGTCTACGATGAAGCCGCTCAAACCAAAACGTATTATCGAAACGGTTCAGTAACCGGGATTCCATCGGTTTCCACCAATGCGTTGGTGGGTTCGACCAATACCCTCTATATCGGGGCAATCAGCACCAACGAATCGTTTGCAATTTTCGACGTGTTTAATGGCCTGATGGACGATGTGGCCGTTTTTGACAACGCCTTGGATGGAGGGCAGATCACCAGCCTAGCCAATGGGTCAAAAACACCGGTGAATGTCCTAATTCCGGATGCGATTGAACCTACCTATGAAAACCTAGTAGGCTACTGGGATTTCGAAGATGCTTCGAGTACCCTTTTACACGACCAATCGGGTCGTGGAAATCAGGCCGTAGCGCCGCTCGGAGGAATGTTAACCTATTCGAACAACACGCCCTTCGGGACCGGCTCAAGCCTCGCGCTTGACGGAACGGATGGCTGGGCTGTAGCCGCGAATTCGGACTCTTTAGCGGTAACGGGGAGTCTTTCAATGGTTGCCTGGGTTCTTGTGGATTTGGACGTGATCGGAAATACTCAGATTCTGTCCAAGCACCATAATGCCTATCGCTGGCGGATATTTGCTCAAAATGTGGTTAACGGATCTATTCAGCAGCGGGCATGGATCGCTGGGAGGCGTGATGATCAACATACGTTGGGTGCGGAGACTTGGATTCATCTGGCCGTGGTGTACGATGCAGCCGCGGAAACCAAGACATTTTATGGAAACGGAATCGCCCTTAACACGCCAGTTTCCTCTACGAATGTACTCGTGGCGCAGACTCATAATCTCACCATAGGAGCCTTTGGTGAGAGTGGGCTGGAGGTTTTCGACGGGCTGATGGACGATCTGGCGATCTACAGCACCGCATTGAGTGCTGCACAGATTCTCAGTCTGGCTGATGGAACGGAAACGCCCACCAGCATCGTACCTCTCATTCTCCTCGATATCGTTGAACCCACGATTATCGGAGTGACTGCTGTGGCGAGCGGAGTCGTCGAAAGGACGATCGATGCCCCGAGCGAGGCCTCGCGCTATAATCCGGAAAGTCGCGATAGTCTAAACGGCGGAGCATGGGCACCAGTTCCCCACTCGGATAATTCCAGCGGCCCGTTTGTGGTCAGTAATCTGAGCTATTCCACGGCCGCAGGCACCAACGAAATAATTTATATCGAAGCCACGAATGCGGCGGCCTTCTTTCAAATTATTGGCGAGTAACAACGTTCGCTTAGATTCGTTCGAAGGAACGCGATAAAAAAGGGGGGCGGTTTTCGCCCTCCTTTTTTTATTGTTTCGCAGGGACTTACGTATCCAAGATTCAATCCTTTAGCTAGCGTTCAACCCTGAGATGAGATCGTCGTCTTCAATTAACCAAGGAGTCGATCATGTTTTACATGAACCCAAATTTAAAGGGGGTGCTACCGGGTTGATCCGGTGGATTTGTGAGAGTCGTTTCAACGGTCCCCAGCCGCTATCCGAATGCTTGCTCGAAGACCTTCTTGTCGAAGAAGTCGTGATCCATCCTGACGAATATCTACGGAATAGTATTCCTCGCACTTCAAACTCCTCACCATGGAAATTTATCCGTGATGAAGGGTGAAATTTCGGACGCATACTGTGAGACGTAATATCGATTCGCTTATGAAGGATATTATCTGTTGGCAGGAAGCCAGTCGTCGGTGCGGAAAGGGGAGGCAGGAAAGCCTTCCCGATTGAAGAGGTTGCATTTATCAGGGTTGGAAGCCCAGGCATAGCGCACGGCCACGGGATGGGGGACTTCGAGGGATTCGACCACCACGGTGTTGCCTTTAATGGTGGCTTGTGCAAACACAAAACGTTGATCCTTTCCGGCAATGGCAAAGGTTTTCAAGGAGTCACCTTGGGCGACCAGCCCCGAGCCGACATCATCGAATCGGATTATAATTTTCCGCCCCTGCTTTTCCATGGAACGATAGAGCGGGCCGCCGGGAACGTTGTTTTTTTGATAGGTTTTCGCCAGAGCCAGTCGGGCGAGTCGATAGCCAACATCCTGTTTATTTTTGGGACGAATATCATCGGCTTCGCCAATATCGATGGCTACGGAAACCCCAGTCTGGGGAACCGTTTTTGAAAACTGCAAAAATGCTTCTCGCAGAAAAACCCAGGGGCTATTTTCCACCGGTTTTTTCTGTGGGGTTCTGAAATTGGGTAGTTGTACGGCATAGAATGGGAAGTTGACGCCCCATTCCTGACGCCATTGAATGACCATATTTTCGAGTAAATCCCGGTAGAGCAGGGCTTTTCCCATGGAACGCGCATCATGTTCTCCCTGATACCAGATGGCGCCGCGAATCCCATAGGGTGCCAAGGGGTGGATCATCGAATTGTATAGGTGTCCAGCATAGTTCCGATAGCGAATGGGTTTGGAGCCGATTTCCTGTTCTTGCCAGCCTTCCGTCTCCCGCTTGAATCGGTCACTTTCAGCACCCGCGTCGAGCGTCTCTACGCATTCGCTGGCGAGAACGCCGTATTGAGCGATGGATGGAAAGGATTCGAAGGACGATGCCGGCCCCCAAGCCTCTACGCTGGAGCTTCCCCACGCAGATACAATTAAACCCACCGGAATACGAAGCTCTTTTTGCAATTCGCGGCCAAAGAAATAAGCTACGGCAGAAAACCTCGGGGCGTTATTCGGATTACACTCCTCCCACGTTCCGGAAACATCCTGTTGCCGCTGGTTGCTCGCTAAGGTTTTTACTTTGAAGAGATGGATGAGGGGGTAGCTGGCGGCGGCGATTTCCTCGTCGGAATTCACCGTGGCTCGCAGCCCGGCCTGCATGTTTGATTGGCCGGAGCAAAGCCAGACTTCTCCCACCAAAACACCTTTGATCGTTAACGTTTCCTTCGGAGTGGAGATGGACAGCGTTCGCGGAGCACTTGAAGCCTTCATCTTTGCGAGGCGTACCTTGAAACGCCCCGTCGGATCTGCGGTTGTGGTTGCCTTACTCCCGCCAAAAGAAAGGGTCACCGTTTCACCCGGATCCGCCCATCCCCAAACGGGAATCGGCTGCTTCTGTTGCAATACCATTCCGTCCGAAAAAAGCGCAGGGAGTTTCAGCTCCGCACCACATGAAAGAAGTAAGCTACTTCCAATACAGCCGATGATCCATTTATTCATTGTATTTCTCATAGATTCAAGTCCTCAGTATAATGTTGTTTTTTCTCGATTTATCATCGGAACTAAAATTAGTTCAAAATCCTGTAGAGGCGCGGTGTAGCGGTGGTGGGGAGCGGTGGAACCGCTGGATTGTTATAGACGGGGAAGCTTTGCATGAGGTGTTGCACCTCGGCGTAGCGACCGGCTGCGTAAGCCTCCATGATGCGCTGGTAGGTGGCCATGATGCGTCCGAGCTCCACGCCGACGGCGGTGGTGTTTTCAATCTGGAGTGAAAGATTATGGATGGCTTTTCGGATTTCTGCACTATTTTGCAACGGAATTACGGCCTCGAATCCGGTGGGAGCAATGCTTCCGATCCCGGAGAGGCAGAGCACTTGATAGGGTTCGAGCGGAACGGCTACTTCGTATTCTCCATCGCCGATGGGCGTGTCGCCATAGGCCGTTCCATCGAGCGTGGCGGCGAGCGCGAGGCTTCCCTGCATGTGTAGCGTGCAGTCGATGGGATAAGGTTGCTGGTTCACGAAGTAAATGTAGGCGGTGCCTCCGACATTACAATAGCGTACTTTGACGGGGTCGTCCGCGCCGGGGAGATCCAAGAAATCGTAGGCGGGGATTGATCGGTAGCCCGCATAGAAACGTGAAAACTCATCGATATTTCCATTGTCGGGGCATCCCCACCAACCGTGGATGATCCGCTTGGCATCGTTGTGGGCGAGAATATCGGTCATGTATTCGAGAATGAATTCCTGCGAGGGCACGACGTTGGCAAAGGCGTGGATCGGCCCGTTGACGGTTCCCCCCCAGGAGCCGAACGGAGTCCAATAGTCAGGAATCCGCTGGGTATTGTTGGGGAGGAATTCGAGATTGGAGTGGTAAGAGATAAAAGCACTGCGTTGCGCATGGTTGGCCACTAGCGCACTGGTTTCGGGGTTAAACCCGTCGTAGCGCTGGGTCGCTCCGCCGTAGACCCGGCCGCGGTGCGGCGTAATGGCCTGCATGAGTACAATATCGGAGTCGTTGGAAAAAAGGTCGAAATCAATGCCTGATTCGCGCCAGTACTGCGCCAATTGCTCGATCCCGGTCGGCCAGGTTTGATTTACGAAAACGAAGGCTTCGCTTAGCCGGAGGGAGATAACGAGTTTGGCATTGGGGTTGTATTCGCGGATGATGGCGGCGAGCGATTTATAGAACGTGCGTATTTTCTGGCAGCGCCAATTGATCCATTGCGATTTTGCATTCGCAAAAAGCCAGTCGCGGCGGGCACTAAAGCGGCGACGCTCCGTGGTTTCGGGTACGTTGATGCCGGTGTCTTGCTCGAACTGCTCGATGTTAATGTCGCTGTAGCCTTCTTCGAGGCTGCCGAAGAAGAGGCTACTTTGGTTGATGCCCAAGAAGTGGACTCCGCCAAAGTTGGCGTATTTTCCGTAGCGCTGGGCATAGGCGCGCACCTGTCGCCCGTAGGCGGCCTGAACGATCGGGTTCAGAGGATTGTATGAGCCGGTGTAGTAGTCGTCTGAGGCGATGCAGTCGACGATTAGCTTCCGAATGGGATCGTTCGTACTGCCTTCGAGCAGCTCTTGCATGGAATCGGTGGTGCGAAGATAGTCGGCGGGAATCATTTTATAAAAAGAACCCTTGGTTCCTGAAAACGAAATCCGATTATTGATGCTCGCATAGAATGAGAAGCCTTTGCTCTCGAGCATCAATGCACCGAGATCGGCCCAGCCTGGTACTCGTCCATTTTCCGACAGACGGCGACCGGTTGCGATTTGATTGCTATTAAGTCCATTGTCGCCATCGTAGTCCGTGAGCATCATGTGCCAGAGGTTTTGGCCGCTATAATCGAGATAATCCACGATGCGGCTCCATTTGTTTTTCCAGAAATCCCCTAGGGTGACATTAGGATGGATTCGATCCTGATTGAACCAGCCATAGGCCGTCATGGAAGGATCTTCTTGCCACACGCCAATCTCGCGGGACGGTGCGCCGGCTAGATTGGCCACTCGTCGCTCAGGCAATAGGCCGGTGGCCTCATAGATCTTGATGGTCGCCAGCGCGGGGCCGGCTTGCCCGGCATAGGTCCTAAAGGCATAGCAACCGACCACGATATCGGGTGTGTCAGGCCAGAAGAGCAGGCGTTTGGTTTGCATTTTTCCGGTGAGTGGATGGTCGACGCCTGTGATAACACCTATGGTATCGAGCCCTTTAGCATCAATATGCCCATTAAACTCTTGGAATATGGCTACCATGAAGGTTCGGTCGGCGTTGTCGGGATAGGTGATTTCCAACCAGTGCGGTTGGCCGGGGTTCGAGAGCGGATCGATCTTATAGGCAAATCCGCTGGTCGGAATATTTTGCGCCTCGCGGTAGCTTCCAATGGGCGAGTCCACGACGGAAACCGCGCCGTCGTCGCGATATTTATCGGTGGCGATCGTTTGTGTGCAATCGATCGTTTGAAGCAGGGTCTTGTTTCCTCCCGCGCCCGGTTCCACGATGCTTTTGGTGGGGTGTAAATCAGCTTCAGTGATCGCAAGGAGCTCGAAGGAGCGGACTTGAGAACCCTGAGTAGTAAGGTTCACCCGGTAGAGTCCGTCGGAGGGGTTGTTTAATGGGATGGAGATGGTGTTGTTGGTTCCTGCCGCCACGGAAATCGATTGAACCGTGCTGAATACGACGGGGCCATTGGCCTGAAGAATGTCCACCGTGTAGCTTTGGTTCGATACCGCATTCGTGCCGTTGTTGGAAAACTGGAGGCGCAGGGAATTATTCTGGCCGGAGAAAACGGCGTAGTCGAGCAAATCGGCCGAGAGCCCCATTTCCTCGGAATAGAGCGCCAAGACCTCGCCATGATTCAGCGGCCAGTTGTAGACGGAAATTTCGTCGAGTACGCCGGAGATACTGCCCCAATTGCGACCGAACTCAAGTTGGCTAAAGGGATTCTCCAGCACTTTCATGCTCCCACTCACCCCAAGATTTTTCCCGTCGAGATAGAGGTCCGCTTTGCGAGTGGTCGTATCCCAAGTAAAGACATAGTGGTGCCATGTATCCTTCATCACCTGCCGGTTGACCCCATTCCAAATTGAGCCTCCATCCCAATAGAGGTTGAGGAAATTTTGCATCTTGGCCTCTAACCGATCTGCGCCTGATCCAGCGATGAAAAGTCGGCGTTCCACACCGCGGGCGTTGATGTTATTGCCGATGGGGAATCCGTTGCCTGCCGGTTCCCAGTCGGTTTTCATCCAGAAGGACATCGTTCCTGCCGTATGGAGCATGTTCGATCCGGCGGCATACTGGAGCAAGGAGGAGCTTCCAAAGGAAGCGCCTTGGCCCTTGAATCCGGCGGAGAGAGTTACGCCCGAATTGAGCTGGACCACCGAGTTTCCGTCGGCCTCGTCGGCGTCGAAGTCGGTGTCGAATGAAATTTTAAGCGTACGTTTCTTGGGCGACTCCACCTCCGGTGGGATGACCTGCGGGGCGTTGGGGGCATTGAGGGTTCCGTTGTAGTCCTGTAGCACTTCGGCTGCCGTTAAGGCTGAGTCATAGATCTTGAATTCATCCATTACCCCGTTTGCGTGCGGCGTTCCTCTCCCCGTGCTGAGCATCTGTCCAATTTTCATTTCGGGATAGTCCGCCAAACTCCAGGTGATGGAGCGTTGGCCAATCAGGTTTCCGTTTAGATAGATCCAAATCCCCGACGTATGGTCCCACGTAAAGGCGAGATGCGACCATTGTCCGATAGTCAAACCGCTCGTGCTAGCCACCGCATAGGCACCCGCCTTCGAATCCACATCCATTCGGATTCTTCCGCCTGTAAAAGCCCAAGACCAAATCACCATGTAGTTTCTTGCCCCTTTGGTCCACGTCCCGTTCGAGAAGAAGCCGTATTCTTCGTTGGCGAAATCGGTGGAGGCATCCGGCTTGTACCAAAAGGAAATGGTGCCCTGCGCCTTATTGATATTGCCAGCGGCATCGATCGTGCCGAACTCGCCGCGCTGGGTGATGGATGCGCCGTTGCTCACCACGCCGGTCGTTAAATTAGGATAATCGGCATAGACTTCCGCACCGTTTTGGGAAAACTCAACCCACTGCTCATCTTCAAAAGAGAGGTGAAGTAGGGTTTGCGGGGCCGCCCCCGCCCCCGCGATAACGCCGACCAATAGACTCAGTAGGATCTTTTTTTTCATGGGCTTGCTCCGTTTTAATTCTAAACGTATCGTATGGCTTGTATGAAGGATTCTGATTACGGCAAAGAGGATTTAAAAGTTAAGGCCAAACCGTTTCTAAGCGATAAAAAACCTGATCGGTCGTGTTCGTATCTGAAATCATCAAAGGGTTTCCGGTTCCGGCCCGCCAACTTCCTGTGGTCACCCAAGTCTCGCCCAGCAGGCTGAGTTTAGTTTGAACGGCATAAAGACGCCCAATAGAGGTGCTAAAGAGTATGTCCGAGATGTCGGCCTGAGTTCCGAACTCGAAGGTTGGGGCGGAGGAGGGGTTGTTCGGATCCGTACCGGCCACCCGTTCATCCCAGTCCGATACGAAATCGCCATCGCCATCGCTCGTCACGACGTTGTTGCCGCTACCCACGATGATTTCGCCGACCTCGGTCAACATCGCCCCGTCTAGCGTACTCAAAATCGTTACTCGGAGGAACCGTACCGACTCGGTCGGGAACGAGAAGGACTTGTCGCTATTAGAAGCGTTGTTCGTCAATGAGGCAACGGTTCGCCAGTCTGCGCTTTCGGCTATTTCGGAAATCACAAGGCTCGACCCAGTATAGACGGCCAATTCGAGATTCGCCGGGGTTTGCTGCACCCAAAACTGCTTGCGCAGCTGGACATAGTCTACATTTCGGGTTTGTGCCAGATCGATCAAGAAAGATTCTGCACCGCCCGTTCCAATGGGGAAGGAGCCTGTTTGGCTCGTTGCATCGGGCAAGGCAGAGAAGGAAACCACCGTGTCCATATCGCGGAGAGTAGCACTCAGCGGAACCAGATCGGGAAGACCCAGCACCGTGAACACCAAATCCTGATTGCTATTCGCTAGGCCGAGCTCCCAGATGATATTCTGCCCGTTGAGAACCTCGAAGTTAGCGTGGGAGAAGGTTCCTGTCGCACTAAAGGTACCCCCTTGGCTATCGAGCCAATTTTTCACGCCGCCCGTCAGTAATGCGCCCCGGGTGCTATCCATTAAGGTATAGCTTCCCGTAGTGGCGGTCAGGTGGGTTAGATCCAGTTGGATCATCCCGTCCAGCACATTGACATCGCGGTCGTCCCCCGAAATGACCACTCGAGGAGCTGCAGCGGCTCCAAATTTTAAATGGATCGTTCCGTTGGTGCCTAGATTGACCCATGCGGTTGTAAAACCGGCACCATTCTCTAACACAAGCGTTCCCGCTCCGTATTCGGGGAGTCCATACAGCCCGTATCGGTCCATGCTAATCATGATTGCCCCTCCGTTTAGAAACGGATTGGCGATCGTGCCGCCCGCGCGGACCGTCAATGTTCCAGCAAAAGACGAGTCGCCAGGTCTCCCTAGAGTAGGCGAGCTCATGGAGAGAGTTTTTCCCGGGGGCACCTCGATAAAGACCTCGGAGGCCGGAGTCGCCGTGGAGTACACTTTCATGCTCGCGATATCCTGAGTAAACAGCGAGTCGATAATCGCTGGATCGCCTGCCGGGGCCGAGGCATTGCCGAAAAACTCAAAGTCTCCGATGCTTTCTCCGGGAACGGTGTTGGCCACCCAGTTCAGCGGCGAAGAGAGCAGATTGTTATTTAGATCTCCTCCGTCGAATTGAAAAACCGCCGCATGGATAGATACTTCCACGGCAACCACGAGGCCTATAGCGATTCTTTTTTTCTGATTCAATTTGAAACCTCTCTAGGTTTAATAAAATAGACTTGATTTAATCCGTTGTGTTGAGATTCGAACGGATTGTAAGTGTGTATCAACATAAAGAAATATATCGAAATGTAAACTCTCGGCTTGATGGGTTTGTCTGGGAAGACGTGCTCGGATGGGCTTTATTTTTCAGCGGCCGCGTCATTGTTATCGAAAACCCGCCGATTCCGGGCCGGAGATGCCGGCCCGGGTCCGCACCCGCGTTGGTCGATGAGGAAGGGGCGGATATCCATGAGTTCAAGAATCCGAACAAACTGCCGCTCCTTAGAGGGAAGTACGCCGATTTCCTCTTCAAGGGCTGGAAATAGGTTTCGTTGTATGTGTATATTCAAACTGGAAAAATGGTTCCCTGTTATTCCTTTATTTAGTGGTTTTTATGATTGAAAAACAGTGATATGTTTTCTGTTTTAATTATATATTATAATCTCTTTAAGTTAATGGTTTTAAGGGGGTTGCAAAAGGCTCATTTGGATAACGGGGTTGGAAAATCTAAGGAAAAAATCCCGTGACGCTATGTGGGGATTAACTTAGTCTTTCGCACTGGAGAATTTGATGGATACACCCGAGATGGACCCTGCACAGGATTTAACAGCCCTCGACGATTCTACGGTCGGGGGTTCTTCGTCGATTGAGCAGGGTCAGGTGAAGCAGGTCCTTTCCGTTAAGATGGAAACACATGGGGCGCACTACGAAGCTATCACCCCGTTGGGCACGGGTTCCTTTGGCGAAGTCCACACGGCTCGTGATGCGTTGCTCGGTCGCGAGGTGGCGATCAAGTCGCTCAAGGCTCATTTTCGTGAAGAGGACGAGGTGATTGATCGTTTTCTGAAAGAGGCGCGTGGTACGGCGCAGTTGGAGCATCCAAATATTATGCCGGTGCATGAGATGGGCGTCAGCGACGACTTCGGCATCTATTTCACGATGAAGAAGGTGGTTGGCGACGACCTTAAAATGATTCTCGATCAGCTGACGGCAAAGACTTCACTCTACCAACAAAAATATCCACTCAATACCCTGCTGGAAATCTTTCTCTCGATTTGCAACGGGGTGGCCTTTGCGCATAGCAAAGGGGTGATTCATCGCGACCTTAAACCGGCGAACGTAATGATCGGGGAGTATGGTGAAGTGCTGATTCTCGACTGGGGACTGGTTAAGCATCTGGGTACAGGCACAGGGGAACGCAGCACCGTTCAGCTCCGTATGGACGAGCTTGATGATGGATCGCAAACGCTCGACGGTGCGGTATCCGGCACGCCGAACTACATGGCACCGGAGCAGGCTGAGGGTCGTATTCAGGAGATTGATTTTCAAAGTGATATCTACAGTCTTGGCGCGATTCTTTATCATATTTTAGCCCACTGTCCGCCGTTCGAAAAAACACAACTCCGCCGCTTGTTGAAGAATGTAAAGACCGGGACCTTTGACCCGCCACGCAAGCGCCGACCGGAGTTGAAAATTCCACGGGAATTGGAGGCCATTTGTCTAAAGGCGATGGCGTTGCGCCCGATGGCTCGCTACCGCACGGTAGAGCGCTTGGCCGAAGAGGTTCGAAATTTTATTGGAAACTTCGAGGTTGGAGCCTACAAAGCCCCGCGTTGGCTTCGGTTTTGGCGGACGTGTAAGCGCAACCCGATCAAATCAAGCGTAGCGGCGGCGGTGGTGGGCGCGCTGCTCCTCGCATTTGGGGGACAACGCGCCATGCTGTACGGAAGTTATCGGGCGAGCGTTGCGCGCGCTTCCATGTTGCGTAGCGAGGGTGATGTGCTGGTCGCCGAAGCCACGCGGCTGTATGACGACCTCCAAGAGCTTCGCGAGCACGTGGAGCAAAAGAGTAAGACCCCTGCAGAATTGGAGCTGGAAGCGCTGTTGGAAGAGCGTAGCACGGCGGCGACTGCGAAATATAATGTAGCCATGGCCTTGTATGAAAGTGTGCCGGAGCCGTCTCACGGGAAAGCGGTGGTGCATGAGGGCTATGTGGGGATCATGCGTAGCCGAATTGATTTTGCGCTCTATCGCCGACAGTATAATCAAGCCAATGCGTGGTATGAAACCATTCGGTTGCGCATTAATCAGTCCGATGTGCAAGTGAATGCTGAAAATCTCGAAAAACTGAAAGGAATTCGGGATCGAATTATTGGCTACGGTCAACTGTCCGTTGTGGCCTTAGGAGGTGTTCGCGAGGTTATGGTTTGGCCTCTTTTTGATGTCGAGGGGGCGCCGCGGAAGGTGCAGGGCGATGCGATCCGCCGCGACACCCCCCCCTTCGAAATCGAGAAAATTGAAACCGGATCGTATGTCCTGCAAGTCACGTGTGCCGATGGGCGGCTGATTCCTTTTCCGGTGTATATAGATCGTGGCGAGCGTAAACAGGTTGAGCTAATGATTCCGGAATCGATTCCAGAAGGCATGGTTTATGTGCCGGGGGGTGATTTTATTAAAGGGGGAAGTGCATCACGCTTCTACCGTAAGCACCGGGATTCGCTCCCTGCATTTTTCATTAAAAAGTATGAAGTCACCGTGGACGAATACCTTGAGTTTTGGCGCACGATCGGCGACGCGGAGCTGAAGTCCGAATACACCAGCCGCATCCGTTTTCGACCGGAGGATCGCCGTTTTGTAGACGCCTGGGACGACCAAGGAAATCTGACCGATGAGCGATTGAGTTTAGCGTTCCCGGTGGTTGGAATTCCCCGAGTTGCCGCCGAGGCCTTCTGTAAATGGAAGAGCCGCCAGACGAGCAGAATACTTCGATTACCGCAAGCTGCAGAATGGGAAAAGGCCGCTCGCGGCGTAGATGGGCGTACCTATGTCTGGGGAAACGGGTATGTGGTCGGGGCGAATCTCGCGCTGATTAAAACAAATAAAAAGGGCAAGGCCCGCTTTCCGCTCTGGGCGCCGCCCGGGAAGTTTTCTCGCGATATTTCCATCTATGGCGCGTACGACATGGCTGGAAATGTCCGCGAAATGACCTCCACCCTCCTGCCGAATAGTGATACTTTTTACCAACTTAAAGGGGGTAGTGCCTCCACGCCGCCCAACTTCTTGCCGTGCAGTTATGCCTCCGATACTCCGGTTATTCCATCGGATGTTGGTTTTCGTTATCTCCAGGAGATCCCCCAAAAATGAATTCAAGAACCCAAGCCCTCTCACTCGTTAAATCATTGCAAGCGCGATTTGTCCGTGGCTTGGAAGCGTGGGGGGGCGAAACGTTCACCTCGGATGAATGGATGCGCGACGATGGGCGGCATGGCGGCGGTATACGGTATGGTATTGCCGACAGCGAACGGCTCGGCCGTGCTTCTGTGAATGTTTCACAGGTTCACTATGACGACGAACCAGAGCGTAAACTGGGTTCCGCCACCGCCATTTCCACCATTGTACACCCCGCGCACCCTAAGGCGCCGTCGGTACATATCCATGTTAGTTGGACGGAACTTAAAAATGGAAAGGACTATTGGCGAGTCATGGCCGATTTGAATCCATCCGTCTTGAATCCAAAACAGGCTACCCAATTCACGGAAGCACTTCGTGAGGCCGCGCCCGCCGTTTTTGAAGAAGCGGCGGAACAAGGCGATCGTTATTTTTTTATTCCAGCCCTTGGCCGACCGCGCGGTGCCTCACATTTTTATCTCGAAAATTATACCACCACCGACCCCTCTTCCGATCTGTTACTTGCCCAACGAGTCGGGGAAGTAGCGATTGATACCTACCTTCAAATTCTGAACGAACCCACATTAATCGATACCGCCCCCTCGGAGATGGAAAAAGCCGTGCAATTGGCCTATCATACGCTCTACTTCTTCCAAGTGCTCACGCTCGACCGCGGAACCACAGCGGGGTTGCTGGTGCACAACCAGAACGACATGGGTATTCTCGGTTCGCTGCCGCCTCGGATCGATAAAAACCTATTGGGCTCCTGGCGTTCGCGGATGGAAGCGCCACAAGATCGACTGCTCGATGCTCTGATTGCCGTGTTACCGCATACTGGAACCTGCGTGATTGACGAGGGGGTAAAACAAAAGCTCGCCGCCGCCGTTCGGGCGCATTACCAAGCTCATCCTGAAGCGCTCGATCTGCAAGCGGCTGGCAACAGCACGCCACCGACCCTCGAAAATCATAAATAGGGAAAATCCGCGTGGAATCTAGTCCCCGTCTGATCGAATTTAGCGGCACGATTCTTAAACCATCATAGATGGGGTAGAGGGGATGCTCTATATATTATACGAAATTAACTGAACTAGAATTCGTTTCACACGAAGGCACAAAGTCACGAAGCAAGGAGACTGAAAAGAGTCTTGGTGGCTTGGTGTCTTAAGCAACCGAAGGGCGCGAGCGTGAGTCGTCATACGAATCAGTCTAATATATAGACGGGGTTTAAATGGATTCTTTCAGCTCAATTCAATACGAATTAAGTTAATTTCGTATTACTCGGCTACCGTACGGTCACTTGATGTCAGGATGGGAGCATCCATCGGTGCGTATTTAAGAGCGATTAGGTCCGAGAGGATTTCAAGCGTCTCTTGGAGTACAATATCTGGACGGTCCTCATCCTCGTCGTCATCGAGGAAGGCACCGGACTGGATATTATCTAGCTCCTTTTCAGCTTCGGCTTGGGCAATACGATTGGTGAGTGAGAGCGAAACGGTCTTGGTTTCGAAGCGTTCTTTAAGCCGTTCGCGCCGTTGCAAGAAGACCTGAAATTCTGCGTTTTTTCCAATCCGTTCTTTAGAGTATTCAGCGAGCTGGGGAATGAGTTCTGTCAGGCCGGTCGCGGTGCGGTACATGGCCGGGCGGATGGTGTCCCAGGGCAAGGCGTGCTCGAGGGAATCTTCACCAATGTCCATCACATCGAGGTAGGAGGGGATAATAATATCGGGGGTAACGCCTTTGAGTTGGGTGGATCCGCCGTTGATGCGGTAGAAGCCGGCGGTGGTCAGCTTGAGCGATCCGCGCCGGTCGCCGCCCAGTGGCATGAGGGTTTGCACGGTGCCTTTGCCGTGCGTCTGCCGATCGCCCACGATGATGGCGCGTTTGTAGTCTTGCAACGCGGCGGCAAGAATTTCGGAGGCCGAGGCACTGAGCCGGTTGACCAGAATGATCAGCGGGCCGTCATAGTTAATTTCGGGGTCGGCATCGGGTAGCACCTGGATGCCGCGCCGTTCTTTAACCTGTACGATGGGGCCTGAGGAGATAAAAAATCCAGCGATATCAATGGATTCTACGAGCGAGCCGCCGCCGTTATTGCGGAGGTCAACAATGAGTCCTTCAATCCCTTCAAGCATGAGCTCATTGATGAGTCGGAGAACATCGGTGGAGGCTCGCCGTGCATTTTTTTCGTGTTTACTGGCGGCGGTGAAGTCGGCGTAGAAGTCGGGCAGGGTGATAACGCCGAGCCGCCGGGTGTTACCGTCGCTAAGTTCAACCTTCTTAACTTCGCCCTTGGCGGCTTGTTCTTCGAGCTTCACTTCGTCGCGGATGAGATCGATTTTTTTAGTCAGCGTGCCGGAGCGGTCGGAGGCCGGAATGACGGTTAGAATGACTTTGGAATCAATTTCGCCGCGGATAAGGCGGACCGCCTTGTAGAGTGGCCAGTGCAGGATACTCACCGGTTCTTCGTCGCCTTGAGCAACGGCTATAATTTTATCGCCGGCTTTTAAGCGGCCATCTTGATCGGCGGGGCCACCGGGGATGACGCGAACAATGCGGGCGGAGCCGTCGGCCGGCCGGAGCATGGCCCCGATGCCGACGAGTGAAAGTTTCATGTTGATATCAAAATCCTCAACGCTGCTGGGCGAGAGATAGTCGGAGTGCGGATCATAGACATGCGAGAAGGCGGTGAGGTAGCGTTGGAGTAGCATTTCTTCGTCGAACGATTCGATCGTGAGCGCAAACTGCTTGTATCGTTCGAGAATGAACTCCTCGGGAGAGAGCTTGGCTTTTTCGGCTTCTGGGTCGTATTCCTCTTCTGACTCAGCTTCGGCGACGAGGTTCGTGGAAATGGATTCATCGGAATCCAGAGGAGACTCCGCATCCTCTTCTTCATCGGCATAAACCTGTTGGGAGACCAGCCGGGCGATGTATTCATTTTTGACCCGCTTGCGCCATAGTTCGTTCCACTCGGTTTCGGTGGCTGGCCAGTCGGCCTTCTGCCGATCCCAGAGGAAGGTTTCGGCGGTCGTGGTATCAAATCCTTGTTCGAGCAGTTTTTTGGTGAAGGCCATGCGGTCTTCGATTCGCTCTACCAAAACATCGTACGCGCGGATGGCAAAGCTGATGTTGCCTTTGCGCAGGCGCTTGGCCAATTCGGTGGACTCCTCGGTAAAGGCATCGATATCGGATTGGAGGTAGTAGCTGCGCGAGGGGTCGAGTGCACCGATGTATAGATTAAAGGCGTTGGTGGCGATGTTCTCGTCGAGCGGGAGTTGGTTGAGGTGGAAGACCGGGAGGGAGTAGGCCACCGATCGGGAAATCTTTTTCGTATTAAGGTCACTTTTTTCCACCTCGCAACTTCCAAGCATGGGAAGAACAGCGAGTAGGGCAATCAAGCGGAAGGGGTTGTGTTTCATGAATTTCCTTTTCTGAGTCATAAAAGCCGAACTTTATCGGCCAAACGGCCGCAAAACAAGCCTACTTTCCGGCGGAGATTTTAGATTTTTGTTTTTAACCCGCCGATCGTTGCGGTACATTCACCGGCTTGAAACCCATTAAAGGCAGGAAAGTATAATGACCCAGAAATTGACCGAACGTTCAGAATGGAAGGCGCTTAAAGCGCATTATGCAGAAATAGAAGGCACGCATCTTCGCGATCTCTTTTCCGATACGGACCGCGCCGCGCAATTTACCCTTAAAGCGGGCGACCTGCTACTCGACTACTCCAAAAACCGCATCACCACCGAAACCATGCAGAAATTGGGTGCCCTTGCCGAGTCGGCCGATCTTAAGAAATGGATCGAAGCCATGTTCACCGGCGAAAAAATAAACGCAACCGAAGAACGCTCCGTCTTGCACATCGCTCTCCGCTCGCCGAAAGAGGCGGTGATTCAGGTCGACGGCGAAAACGTAATTCCGAAAATTCATACGGTGCTTGATCAAATGGCCGCTTTTTCCAATCAAGTCCGCTCCGGCGGATGGAAAGGATTCACCGGTAAGAAAATTAAAAATATCGTCAACATTGGAATCGGCGGCTCCGACCTCGGGCCGGTCATGGCGTGCGAAGCCCTTAAATCCTATGCCCAACGCGATCTCAATCTTATTTTCGTTTCGAATGTCGACGGCACCCACATAGTTGAAGCTCTCGATGGCTTAGAGGCCGAAGAGACGCTCTTTATCATTGCCTCAAAAACCTTCACCACGCAAGAAACCATGACGAACGCACACTCCGCCCGATCATGGTGCTTGGACACGTTGAAAGATGAAGCCGCGATTGCCAAACATTTTGTTGCCCTCTCCACCGATGCCGAATTGGTTTCTGAGTTCGGGATTGATCTCGCGAACATGTTTGTGTTCTGGGATTGGGTCGGCGGGCGTTATTCCCTCACCTCTGCCATCGGCCTGCCGGTCATGCTCGCGATCGGTCCAGAAAATTTTACCGAACTACTGGCGGGGTACCACCAAATGGATACCCATTTTCGCACCGCGCCGTTCGCTGAAAATATGCCCGTCATCCTGGCGCTGCTTGGAATTTGGTACAACAATTTCTTCGGTGCAGAATCGCAAGCCATTCTGCCGTACGACC
>JAJRRI010000164.1 GCA_024279685.1 Verrucomicrobiota bacterium
GGTTTGGACGCGCTTCTTGCCGGGCATGGATAAGCTGCGCGAACTATTGGCTGATCATGCGATTGGCGAGGTGCGCACCGTCCGGGCCGATTTTAGCGTGGCCGGTGATTTTGGTTCAGAGCATCGGTTGAAAAATAAGGCACTGGCCGGCGGAGCCTTACTTGATCTTGGGATCTATCCAATCACCTTCGCCGCTCTCGTTTTTGGCGAACCGCCCGCCCGCATTCAAAGCTCGGCAGTGCTGGGGGATACCGGCGTAGACGAGCGTTCGTTCTACCTCTTCGACTACACCGGCGGGCGGCATGCCATACTCTCCTCCTCGTTTACGTACGAAGCCCCGGTCGAAGCGTTTGTGTACGGAACCCAGGGCTATATTCATATGCCGTGGTTCCTCGGTGGAGAGGAATTAATCCTTCATCGCCAGGGCGAGGAACAGCCTGAGGTATTTAGGTTCCCCTGCGACGAGGACGAAAGTTTTAAGTTCGAAATCGCCCACGCCATGGACTGTATGGCCGAAGGGAAAATCGAGAGCGACATCCTCCCGCTCGCCGAAACACGCTCTATCCTGCAAACGATGGATACTCTCCGCGCTCAGTGGGGATTGAAATACGACGGGGAATAGCGGTGCGTGTTAAGTGATCAGCTTAATTAGAACTTTTGAAATAATGATCATCACAATGAGCGCGATGGGATAGGCGGAGACGTAGCTAATGATGGGCACCTGCGAGTCGGTCTTGGCGGTGATGGTTAGTGCGCCGGCAAAGAGGCCCGTAGCCAATTCAGCGCTCATGCTCCAATAAGGACGAGGTAAAATCCTATAAGCAGATCAAGACCTAGAAAGAGGCCGTTAGGCCTAAGAAATTCCTTGGATTATTGGGCAGAAGAAAATGCGATATAGAGGTCGGAGTAGATTTCCGCCGCATTGTATCCAAGCGCGTTGCACACCCAGAAAAATTCGACCACATCCAGCCGTCGTTCGCCCTTTTCAATCCGCCAGACGAAAGACTGTTCACGTTCCAGTGCATCGGCGACTTGTTGCTGGGTCATTCCTGCATCCCTTCTCATCTCCAATAACCGTTCGAGGACAAGGGCATATTCAGGGCTGTGTGTTGATTTTTGCATGACCGCAATATGCGGTTGCTTATAGAATTATCGCAAAATGCGGTAATCACTTGACCTGGGATAAAAAGTAATGGCATCTTCGTTATATTCATATATTTGGCCATTTATGATGTAGATAAAAAGGAGATGGAGTGTGAAGATGAAAATAATCATTACAATGGGTCTTATTTTTGGGTGTTCCGCTCTCGCGAAACCTACAGCGAATGATGGGGTGATTGATTCGGTATACTCCATCCAGTCCTTACTTAATGAAAGTCGGTTACAATATCTCCCGGTTAGCCCACCGACATTTGCTCCTTATATAGATGTTCGCGAAAACGTATTGGCAGTGGATTGGAGATCTTTCAAGAACAAGGCTTTTACTCGCCAAATGTATGCGGAGATGGATTCCAATGGATTTCCGATATATCGCGTTAGGGTGCAACAGGAGTTTTCTGGAGAAATCGTTTTTAGCAATGCGTTCGGGATTGAAGTGTTGCGTCTTCCTGCACCAAAAAGATTCAATGTCTATGCGTGGGCTGAAAATCATTTCAAGCTTCCCGCATCGGACTTTTCCGAGATGCAATTGGATCTGTATCCCGCCTCAAAAATTCAGCTTGAGATTTTTTTACTGCCGCAGGTTTTTCTTCCTGCCTATCTGGAAATTCAGGCTAAGCAAGCGGCACAGGAGGCAGAGGTAATGCCGATGATGATGTCGGTAGCCGCTTCTACTGGAGATGAAGTTCTTCTTCCTCTTCCGGTTGATGTGGTTCCGGGAAGTAATGGAACGGTTGAAATTTGGGTTGATACTACGGGAACCGCAGTTCGTCACGTTGAAATTTTTTCGCGGATGAATTTGGTCTATCCTCCGGGTTGGGCGCTGGTCGCTAACGACCTCCCGGCCTCCGGATCGGTTCCATCTGTCTGGTCGGACATTTCAACAAACACCATGTTTTATTACGTCAACGACGCCGATAACGATATGGATGGAGACGGCTATTCCGACCTGCGAGAACACCTATATTCTTTAACAGAAACAGATATTTTTAATTTCTTCGATAAGGACAGTGATGGGCTACAGGATTGGTTTGAAATCCGCTTTTGGGGTTCCATTGCTCTTTATGATGCAACAGATGACCCGGACGGTGATGGATTAGTCAACGGCGACGAGATGGAATATTTGATCACGCCGAGTCTGACCAATGTAGTTTTTTATTCTGACCCAAGTCTATTTGATTCAGATTTTGAAGGCCTTAATGATTTCGAAGAAAGACGAGTGTGGAATACCGATGCAATGAATTCCGACAGCGATTTCGATGGGCTATCCGATGCCATCGAGGTACTGGGATCACCCGCGACCGACCCGAATAATCCAGATATCGATTCGCCGACGGTGGTATTTTCCAAACGTTAAGTGCGCAACATATCGAAGGCATGCTGAATCAAACAATTTTAAAAAGGAATGAGATAAATGAAATTTTCAAACAGAAAAGGGGAGCTATCGATTGCGGTGTCCGTTTTGTTTTTTACGTTGAGTTTGGCTTTTGGAGATTCGAATGAGGTGGTGGAAACGGAGGGGCCGAGTAATAATACGCCCTCGCAAAATCCGAATGATGGAGGAACGGATGACCCCATTGATACGGCGAGCGGAAATAACTATTTTACGGAGAATCGAATTTTTATTCCCAGTCCGGGAATGCCTTTGGTGGTGGATTTAAAATATCAAAGTATTGCGAGCCATCCAGAGGGTCGTCTAGGCAAAGGATGGGTACACAGTTATGAGTGGAATCTCGATGTGCAGGCCCATGAGGCCGTTCTGCATACAGGGGCTGGGAAAAAAAGGATTTTTAAGGCGGATGGAAATGGAGGATACCTCTCGCCGGACGGAAAAAATTGGACGCTAATCCCATTGGCTAATGGGTATGAAGTGGGCTTGCCCGGCGGGATGAACTACCACTTTGATTCCTCTAATTCTAATCGACTTGATCTGATTCAGGATGCTTGGGGGAACTGGACGCAATGTTCATATGGAACCCATGGTTACTTAGAAGCCGTCATGCATTCGAGCGGGCGACAGATTATTTTTTCTAATGTATGGCACAGTGCGCTGAGTGAATGGCGGATCGCCAGTATACAGGTTCAGGATGGAGAGTCGTTGGCTTTTGATTATAATATCGGTGGTCAATTTACTCAAATTGTCGAACAGGTTGGGGCGGTTCGTTACACTTCTTCCTACCAATATGCTGATGGCTACCTGACGAACAAAGTGAACGGAGCTGGCTTTGAGTCTTCTTTTGATTATACCAACGCAGGGGGAGTCCTTAACGGGAAGGCATTTTCATTGGATGTCGACGGCTACTATGACCACTCGCTTGTTTATGAACGAAATGATTCTCTGAGCGAAACCTATGCAAATGTGACCTATGTCCGCAGGCAGGGTGACCAGGTATTTCGTTATGTTCGCAGGAGCGGAAGCCTGACCGAGAAATACGGCCCGGCAGATTCTGTGCAAAATGCATCGCAGCGGGGCATTCGTTATACCTATGCGACCGTAAAAGGCTTCGATAAAACCAAAGAGGAGCAGTTCGATAACACCGTCGGCGAATCTTTCTGCGAATGGAAACTCTACGACGATGCGCACAACATGACTAACTATGCTGTTTCCTACCGCACTACTACCCCGGTTCAAAAGGTGGCTCTGGAATACGATCCTATCTGGCAGCTCCCAACCCGCATCACCGACGCTGAGGGGAATCGAGTTGAAACGCTTTATACCAATGGCTCACCGCAGATCGTGAAAGCCTTCTATAATGCAACGAACAGCTACGACACCACCTTTTCCTACACCACCAACGGCCTCCCGCTGGCCATCACCAACGCCAATGGGCATGTGGTTTTCTTCGACTATGACACTATGGGAAATCTTGTAACCACCTCGGCAGAACTGGGTCCTATCGCCACCAATACCTACAATGCCCTCGGCTTCGTGGAAACTACGGAAATTTTTTCCGAAAACGGAAGCTCCACTGGGCGCACCACGCAGTTCGACCGCGATGCCAAGGGACCAATCCTAAAAACCACTTTCGCCGACGGATTGGAATCAAGCTTCGCCTACAATGCCCTCGGCTACCTCATGCACACCGTCGACCGTACTGGGCGGAATACAGACTACACCTATGCGCCGACCGAAAAACTCACCGCTGTCACGCGCTACCTCAGCGAAGGAGGTAGTAATACGCCCGTGCGAATCGCCTACGATCTCGATCAGCAACTCAATCTCCTACGCATCACCGAGCCGCGCGGCCGCTACGTCGAAAGTTACCAGCTCGACATCCAAGATCGAGTCACCTCGGTCACCAACATCGAAAACCAAGCCGTGAATTTTGAATACGGTGTCGGCGACTTTGTCCGGAAGATCACCCGTTTCGACGGGTCCTCTATCACCAATGAATATGATTCAGCAGGACGTATAACTAACTCCATCTATTCCGGCGGAACTTCCATCGCCTATTCCTATTGGCCTGACGACCAGCCCAAAACCATCGCAGACGGCTCCTCTGGAATCACCAACACCTACGACGCGCTCAACCGCCTCACGAATCAGGTCGTGCAAATCGGAAATCTACAATCGAAAATAATCAATGCATTCGACCCCGTCGGCAACCGGACGAACTCCGTGGTTTCGGCTGGAGGGGCGCACGTCTCGGCAACGACCTACGCCTACGATGCCGCCGAACGCTTGGCAGGAATTTCCACCACCGATACCGGAGCCTTCGAGTACACCTATAATTCTGCCAACGGAGCCATCGCTACCATCTCCAACACCATTTCCGGCATCACCACCTCGTATGCCTACGACCTGCTGGATCGCGCAACCAATATCGCCTACACAGCTTCAGACGGCTCCTTGATTCGATCCCTTGGTTATGAGTACAATGCCGCCTCGATGATCACGAAGAAGGTACAAACACTAGGCAATGGGCAGGAAGCAATAGCGAACTACATCTACGATTCTTTGGACAGGCTCGTCCATGAATCTACATCCGGGTCCATGTCTTCCACGTATTCCGTGGTCTACAACTACGACTTGGCCGGCAACTGCCTTTCGGAAATCTCCAACGGCTGGGAAACGACCTATCTCGTGACCAACGGCAACCGCCTCGCCTCCAGTACTACGGCTCTTCTTTCCACCAACCTGCTCTTCGTCACAGGAACCGCCAACGAGTTCATTGGCACCGACCCGTTATGGGGCGAAACGTGGATCACCAACCTCACCACTGGAGCCGGAACCATCCCCTTTGTCAACGGCGCCACCTTTTTCGCTAGAATTCCCGCAACGCCGGGGCAAACCAATACCTTCCACGTCGCTATTCGCGACTCCGCCGGAAACATGGGCTATGCTGTGAAAGACTACTGGGCTCCCCCCGTTGCTTCCGGTATCTCCTCCAGTGCATCCTACGCCTACAACGAAGCTGGATGCCTCACCAATCTCAACGGTCTTTCATTGAATTGGGACGAGCGGTATCGGTTAAAATCCGTGAAATCTGCACAATCTGTGGATGTATCCTACACCTACGACGTTTTGAATCGGCGTGTCAGCCGCATTGAAGGAAGCACGACCAACGCCTTCGTTTATAATGGCAATCAAATCGCCGCCGACCTCGACGGCTCCAACAACCTCCTCCGCACCTATGTCTGGGGCATGGGCATCGACAACCTGCTCTCCTTCACCGATCACACCACCAGCAACACGTATTACGCCATCAAAGACCACCAGAACACGATCATCGCCCTCACCGACGACACGGGAGCCGTCGTCGAAAGCTACGAATATAACGCTTGGGGAAAGATTCTCGACGTGAAAGACGCCTCCGGTAATTCAATCGCCAATCAAAAATCGTCCATCGGAAATAGATACACCTTCCAAGGCCGCGAGATCGACTGGACCACCGGCTTGATGTATTTCAGAGCCCGCTGGTACAACCCCGAAACTGGCCGCTGGCTCTCCAAAGACCCCATTGGCATTAGTGGTGGTTTGAACCTGTACGTTGCCTTTGGAAATAACCCGGTAAATTTCATCGACCCGCTTGGGTTGCGTTGGTTTGGAGGAGGTGACGACGGATGGACGCTTGGA
>JAJRRI010000165.1 GCA_024279685.1 Verrucomicrobiota bacterium
AGAAGATCTGAAGCGAAATTTAATTTCCTTTATGCGAAAGCTCCAGAAACTACCAGGACGCATCAGCAAGTATTTCAAATCAAGGCATATTGCCTATGCCTCAATTTAATACGTTAATATATTTAGATGCCGCATTAATATGGCTGCAAGGGATCTTCACCTAGCCCGACAACTATCTGAAACACGTCTCGAGATTTATTAAAGAAATGTGGTTCCAAACCCCCGGATGGATATTCGACGCCGAACGAATCCAAAGGACTCCTGTGGCTTTGCGGCATGTCGAAATTGCATCAATTTTTCCTGAAAACGAACGCCATATCGCATTCACCCCGCTTCGGAAAAATATCTACGACTTCTTCTTTGCGCACAAAGTGGTCTTCAATTATATCGTCGGAGTAGGAATCGGATTTCTTGTCCTGCTGACGAGCGGCGGTATTTGGATCGTGTTTCCTGTATTTCGGAACGAGATGTTACTTTTTACCGCCAGCACCAGCTTGAGTTCATGCTGTACTGCCGTTGGAGTCTTCATTTTTTCACCCGTTACCAATACAAGATACATGAGTCCCGTTCTGGTTCTTTCCCTAATCAGCCTGATTGGTTTTGTAGCATGGTGCTGGATCATCCTGCACAAAATTCAACATAATCCTCTAGCTAACTGAAAAATGATGCGACTGCGCATTTGCGTCCGTTTCCATTATTGCTATGATCTAAAGATAAAATGAAGTGCGGATGACTGCACGTGGAGAAGCATATGGCAAACTTTCCTGGAAATACTGAATGGGTGGCTGAGGTGGTTCCTGATCTCGCGGCTCGTCTCGATCCGTTTATTGTGGATACTGAAGATGTGGATGACGAGTTAATCGAGGTCTTCATCGACGAAATAAAGCGCTTGTCTGGCGAGCTTTCGGATGGGGTTGAACGCAACGACGGCGAGATGGTACGCAGGGCTGCGCATTCGATCAAGGGTATGGGCGGAACGATAGGCCTGCCGGAAATTTCGGTGCTCGGTCTGGAGATTGAGCACCGAGCGGCGGCGGAACAGCTGGTCGATACCCGTCCGTTGGTTGAT
Organism: Verrucomicrobiota bacterium; assembly: GCA_024279685.1. Classification (GTDB taxonomy): domain Bacteria; phylum Verrucomicrobiota; class Kiritimatiellia; order Kiritimatiellales; family Pontiellaceae; genus Pontiella. Next base: position 1,070 of record JAJRRI010000165.1, read on the forward strand.
GCTTTGGCGAATTGGATGGCACACTTTTGTTAGGAACCCTCATGTCCGCTACCGAACCATTATCCCCCTCAGACAAAGCCCCTTCCGGGTTGTTAAAAAATCTTGCTGGCCGTGTGCTGGTCGTGGATGACGAGCTCCCCAACCGCCTCTATTTACGTAAGCTGCTGGAGGCGCGTAAATGTAAGGTATTCGATACCGCGGACGGAGGGATTGCCATTGAACTTGCTCTAAAACATCAACCCGACTTAATTTTAGTCGATATCATGATGCCAAAAATGGATGGGTTCGAGTTATGTGGCAGGCTTCGCGATGAGCCACGTACGCGCCATATTCCGGTGATCATGGTGACGGCTAAATCGAAGATCGAAGATATCGAAACGGGATTCGAGCGTGGAGCGATGGACTACATCCGCAAGCCGTTTAACCCGCGCGAGCTCATGCTACGGGTGGGCAATGCTCTGGCTTTGAAAAAGAGTAATGACGAGCTGTCGATCTGGAATCAACGCGTCTCACGCGACCTTGAACTGGCGGGGGCGATCCAGCGGTCGCTCTTTTCCGTCGTGCCCCATTTCTCCCGCCGCTTTGAAATGCGGACGACCTACCGAAGCTGTATGGCGGTGGGGGGCGATGCGTTTGATATTATTTCACTTCCCAACGGGAAGTACTGTGTTTATGTAGCGGATGTATCAGGTCATGGTGTGGCTCCAGCCATGATCGCCTCGTTGCTAAAAGCCACTACAAGCGAGATGATTCATCGCTATGTCGATCAAGGGCCGGCGGAGATTTGTAATGCATTGAACGCGGTTATTCGCCGTCGAATTGATAACCCTTCCTATTTTGCGACTTTGTTTATGGCGGTGTATGATCCTGCTATATTGGAGTGGCGTTGTATGAATTGCGGACACCCAAACCCGGTCTATGTGCGCGCGGGTAAAAAGATTGATCCCTCCATCTTCAGCGGGAAAGGGGGCACGCCGATTGGTTTTCCGTTTGGAGATGAAAATCCCTATTCGGCGGTCGATGAAGTTCGGTTTAAGGATGAAGGCGATGCCTTTCTCCTCCTCTATACCGATGGTCTAATTGAAGCGCGACATGCGGATACGGACGAGGAATGCGGGGATCGGATTGAGTCGCTCTATGAACAGATCGTGGCAGACCCAACCCTCCCAGACAAGTCGGCCGCCTTGCTCGATCTACTGGAAGCCGAGGGATATCAGCTCGGGGGAGATGATTGTACGGCGATTTCGATTCACATGCTTGACCCTGAAAAAATCGCGATTGAACAGACGGTTTCTCGTAATATCTATCTGGTTTCTGACCTTGCAAAACAAGCTTTCGTGGCCGTAATGGAGTGTGGTATCTCGCAGGAGACGGCCGCATTGATTCAGCTTCTTGTTATGGAGCTTGGAGCCAATTTAGTGGATCACAGCGGGCTGGCCGCGGAGGATTCTTTCTGGCTACAAATCCGAGTGGATGGGACGACCTGCCAACTGGTACTCGTGGATAAAGGCGCCGAATGGAACATTGAGGAGGCTTTGAATCATGAGCTTGATGAGGCGTATATGGGTGAGCGCGGGCGGGGTCTGGCGATCACCAATGCGATTTCTGATCGGATTGATCGCTATCGAATCAATGATGAAAACCTGACGTACTGCACAATTATCGATCAGGAGGGCGTATGAGAGAATCGATCTATCGTGCGCGGCGCGATTTATTTGAAACCATGGATATTCCTCTGACGAAGGGGGATATTACCATCTTGAAGTGGAAGCAGCGTACGCGATTAATTTTTTGGGAATTCAGCCTGCGCAGTCTATTGTCTATCAAGCGCACGGCGGATATTGTGTTGAGCCTTATAGCACTCGTGCTGCTGACCCCGTTATTTCTGGTGGTGGCCATTTGTATTCTAGTTGAGGATGGTTTTCCTGTTTTGCTGTTACAGAAGCGTGTTGGACTCTATGGGCGTGAGTTTCGGTTGCATAAATTCCGGTCAATGTGTCGCGATGCAGAATCGATGAAGGCCGACCTTATGGATCAAAACGAATCGACGGACGGCGTGATGTTTAAGATAAAGAACGACCCGCGCATTACGCGCGTGGGTCGGGTGATTCGTCGCTTCAGCATCGATGAAATGCCCCAGTTTATCAATGTACTCATTGGGAACTTGGCCTTGGTTGGCCCGCGCCCCCCGGTCCCGGAAGAGGTCGTGAAATATTCGCTCTCCGACCGCAAGCGTCTACAGGTAAAACCGGGGCTGACCTGTCTTTGGCAAATTCAAGGGCGTTCGGAAATTCCGTTCGACAAACTGGTGAGCCTCGATATGCAGTACATCCGTAGTCAGAGCGTTCTCAAGGATATCGTTATTCTAATTAAAACAATCCCTGCCGTCCTATTTGGTCGGGGGGCATACTAAAAGGAGTGGAAATGATTGTTACCTGTTCAAAAGAGCACGACGTTGGCGTCATTCAAGTGAATCATGCGTTAACAGCAGCCACGGTGGACTCGTTTCGCGAGCAATTATCAAGTTGGCAGTCGGCTGAGCCAACCGTGAAAAACTATGTCATCGATCTCAAGCAGGTTGATTTCATGGATAGCGCCGGTCTAGGTGCTTTGATTGCCACGCTTAAGCGAATTTCAGAAAAGGGGGG